>JBAUDS010000250.1:0-27325 GCA_049678185.1 Thermoanaerobaculia bacterium | reverse complement strand
GGGTGGGGGCGTATGGGGTGGCGATCTTCCAACTGATGACGCATGCGTTTTTCAAGGGTCTGATGTTCCTGGGCTCGGGCTCGGTGATCCACGCCATGGGTGGCGAGCAGGACATGCGTCGGATGGGGGGTCTGCGCAAATACATGCCGACAACCTACTGGACGTTTCTGGTGGGGACGTTGGCGATCGCGGGGGTGCCGTTCTTTGCCGGGGTCTTCTCCAAGGATCAGATCCTGGCGTCGGTGTTTGGCGCTCACAAGCTGTTGTGGGTGGTGGGGATGGTGACGGCGGCTTTGACGGCGCTCTACATGTTCCGGTTGCTGTTCATGACCTTCTGGGGTGAGTTCCGGGGGACAGAAGAGCAGCTGGAGCATCTGCACGAGTCACCGCGGGTGATGACGGTGCCGCTGGTGGTGCTGGCGGTGGGGGCGGCGGTGTCGGGCTGGGTCGGATGGCCGCAGTTGGGGAGCTGGGACTGGAACTGGATCGGTCGCTTCTTGGCGCCGGTGGTGGTGGGCGTGGGTGAGCACGGGGCGGCACACCATACGAGCGTAGTTGTGGAGCTCGAGTTGATGGCGCTGAGTGTCCTGGTGTCGGCGGTGGGCATCTGGCTGGCGTGGAGGACCTATGGTGGTGCCAAGGGTCTGGCCGGGGGTGAGAGCTGGGCCAAGCGCTATCCGGCGGTCCACCGGTTGCTGGTCAACAAGTATTGGCTCGACGAGATCTACGACGAGATGGTCGTCCGGCCTCTCAGGAGCATTGCCAGGTTCTGCTGGAAGGTGGTCGATGCCATTCTGATCGAGGGTGCAGTGCACACCGGCCCGTTCATCACCCGTCTGGTCGGGGATATTGGGCGTTTTACCACCACCGGCAACGTCCGCGACTACGCCCTCTACTTCTTTGTCGGTCTGATTCTGCTTTTCTGGTGGCTGGTCTATTGATCATGGAGACCTTCTTCGAGCTCTTGATGGGCAACACGCTGACCAGAGTGGTCCTCTTCCCCACCCTGGCCGTCCTACCGCTGTTTCTGATCCCGGCGACCGAGCAGCGTCGCCTAAAGCTCTACACGCTGGTGGCCTCCATCCTGCAGCTCGGTCTGACACTGGTGCTGGTGGCACCCCATCTCTCTCTCGGTGCCGGCTTCGAGCCAATGCGAGATCTAGGTCCGGATGGTGGACCCATCCCTTGGATTCCGCGGTTTGGGATCTCCTACGACCTGGCCATGGACGGCATCTCGATGCCGCTGGTGGTGCTGACCTCGCTGCTGCTGCCGGTGGTGGTCGCCGCTTCCTGGCGGGGGATCGAGCGCAACTGGCGCGGCTACGCGGCGTCGCTCCTGCTGCTGACCACCGGCATCCTCGGCGCCCTGGTGGCCATGGACCTCTTTCTCTTCTATGTCTTCTGGGAGGTCATGCTGGTGCCGATGTATCTGATCATCGGCATCTGGGGGGGTGAGCGCCGGATCTACGCCGCGATCAAGTTCTTTCTCTTTACCATGACCGGCAGCCTGGTCATGCTGCTGGCCATCATCTGGCTGACCTGGACCTATCAGCAGCTCGCCGGCGCCTGGTCGTTCTCCTACTTCGATCTGCTGGCCTTGGAGCTGCCGGTCGATCAACAAATCTGGCTTTTTGGCGCCTTCGCTCTCGCCTTTGCCATCAAGGTGCCGCTCTTTCCGCTCCACACCTGGTTGCCGGACGCACACGTCGAGGCACCGACCGGCGGCTCGGTCATCCTGGCGGGAATTCTGCTCAAGCTGGGGACCTACGGTCTGCTGCGGTTTGCGCTGCCGCTCTTTCCGCATGCGGCGCTGGCAGCGCAGCCGGTCTTCGTCACCCTGGCCCTGATCGGCATCCTCTACGGCGCCCTGGTCGCCTGGGCCCAGGTCGACATCAAAAAGCTGGTGGCCTACTCCTCCGTGGCCCACCTCGGATTTGTGGTGCTGGGGCTCTTTGCCTTCGACGTCGTCGCCTGGCAGGGCTCGCTCATCCAGATGGTCAACCACGGTCTCTCCACCGGAGCCCTCTTCCTGCTGGTCGGCATGCTCTACGAGCGGCGGCACACCAAGCTGTTCGCAGAGTATGGCGGGCTGGCCAAGGTCATGCCCTGGTTCGCCTTCTTTCTGGTCTTTACCGCCCTGGCCTCGGTCGGTCTGCCGGGTCTCAACGGCTTTGTCGGCGAGTTTCTGATCCTCGTCGGCAGCTACCGGGCCGAGCTCGTCTGGCCGACCATCCTGGCCACCGTCGGGGTCATCCTGGCGGCCGTCTACCTGCTCAAGATGCTCTACGAAACCCTGTGGGGACCGATCAAAAAAGAGGAGAATCGCGGGCTTACCGACCTGTCGCTGCGGGAGATCCTGGTGATGGCGCCCCTGTGTCTGCTGATGCTGGCCATCGGGCTGGCTCCCAGTCTGTTTTTGGAGCCCAGCCGACCGGCGCTGGAGGCCGTCCTCGCCGACTTTCAACAGCGGACCGCTACCCCACCCGGGAGCGAGGCCAAGCTGGCCCCGCTGGCGACCGTCGATGCCCTGGAGCCGGGTGAGACCTCCGCGGCCGAACAGGAGGGGCCGGAATGACGCCGCTGAGTCATCCCAGCAGCTCCGATCTGTTCCAGCTCGCACCCGAGTTGGTCCTGACTGGGGCCGGTGTCCTCATCCTGCTGGTCGACGCCTTTGTTCCCCGTCTGAAAAGGCTCGCCACCCCGCTGTCACTGGCGGCGATCACGATGGCGGCTCTCCTCATTTGGTACCAGGTGCCGGTCGGGGTGAGCTTTGGCGGTTTGCTCGAGAGCACCGGGATCACCGCGATTCTCGGTCTCGCCATCCTGATGGCGGCGTTCCTCTGTGTGCTGGCCTCGCACGGTTACCTGCGGCGCGAGGAGATCTTTGGCGGCGAATACCACGCCCTGCTGCTCTGGTGCACGGTCGGTCTGCTGCTGATGACCCGGGCCACCGAGCTGCTGACCATCTTTCTATCGCTCGAGCTCCTGTCCATCTGTCTCTACAGCCTGGCCGGATACCACCGACGATTGACGGTGGCCACCGAAGGGGCGCTCAAGTACTTTCTGATGGGCGCTTTTGTCAGCGCCTTTGCGCTGCTGGGCATCGTCTTTGTCTTTGGCCAGACGGGGACGACCCGGGTACCTGAGCTGGCCGCGATTCTGGGTAGCGGGGTGGAGATCGACCCCCTCCTGACTCTGGGACTGCTGCTGCTGGTGGCAGCTTTTGGCTTCAAGATGAGCCTGGTGCCGTTCCATGCCTGGTCTCCCGACACCTATCAGGGAGCTCCCTCGCCGTTTGTCGCCTTTCTGTCGGTGGCACCCAAGGTGGCCAGCGCCGTGGTTCTCATCCGTATTCTCTCTCTGGTCCTACCCAGCCCGGCCGGCGCGCGCTGGTCGGCATTGGTGGCGATGTTGGCAGTCCTGGCGATGGTGGTCGGCAACCTGTTGGCTCTCGTCCAGCAGGACATCAAGCGGATGCTGGCCTATTCGGGAATCGCTCACATGGGTTATCTCCTGATTCCCCTGGTGGCGCTGGACAGGACATCCTGGTGGCCGGTGGTGGTCTATCTGCTGGCCTACACCCTGATGAACGCGGGGGCCTTTGTCGTCATTGCATTGCTCTACGCCCGGGCCGGGGAGCAACACCTGATCTCCGAGCTCTCGGGGTGGGGATACCGATTCCCGGTTTTGGGCATCTGCCTGACCGTCTGCATGCTGTCGCTCGGAGGAATCCCGCCTACTCTCGGATTCCTCGGCAAGTATCTCGTCTTTACCCACGCCATCGAGCACGATCTGTTGTGGTTGGCCGTCGTCGGCATCGGCACGGCTCTGATCGGGGTCTTCTACTACCTGCGGGTGGTCTACACCCTCTACATGAAGGCCGAGGTCAGGGCCCCCGAGGGTCTGCTGATCGACTTTTGGGGCCGCGCCGCGGCCATCATTGCGACCGTCGGTTTACTGCTCTGGGGAATGTGGCCCGGCCGCCTCCTGGACTGGATAGGCCGGGCCATCGAATCGTCGTTGTGAGCCCTCTGGCGGGAGATCTGAGTCTTGGACGTCTCGTCGCTGATCCTCAATCGCCTTTCCCTCTATCTGCGCTGTCTGCGCACACTACAGGACCAGGGAGTCCAGCGTGTCTCCTCCCAGCAACTGGCGGATCAGTTCCACCTTTCCGCCGCTTTGATCCGCAAAGACCTGGCTCAGTTTGGTGAGTTCGGGATCCGTGGCACCGGTTACGACGTCGAGCATCTCATCGACCGTCTCCACTCGGCGCTGGGCCTCGACCAGCAGCACCCGCTCTTGGTTGTTGGTATGGGGCGTCTCGGCACCGCTCTCGCCCGTTACCTGGGCTTCAACGACGCCACCTTCCGGGTGGTGGCGGTGCTCGACAACGATCCGGCAAAGGTCGGCCAAGACGTGGGAGACCTGACCATCAGACACACCGAGGAGATGGTAGAGATCGTCCGCGAATACGGCGTCGAGATCGGTGTGCTCACCGTTCCCGCCGAGGCGGCTCAACCCGCCTACGATGCTCTCGTCGACGCCGGAGTCCAGGCGGTCTTGAACTTTGCGCCCGTCCGTCTCCAGCAACGACCTGGCCTGCCCTCGAAGAGCGTGGACTTCCGTATCCACCTCGAGGAGCTGGTCTACCTACTGCTGTCCAAAGAAGGCTAGTTCCTAGTTTCCGGCCACCCGCGCCTGGCCCTCGCTCAGCAGCCTCTCCAGCGACGGGTCGATGATCACCGGGTACGGGGGCTCGGCGACCTTGAGGCTGCGCAAGGCATTTGGCAGCTCATCGAGCTGTTGGCGGCAGTGCTTGCTGACCTCCTCCAGGGAATCGTCGATCAGGATCCTGCCGTTGCGCAAAACCGGCTGCAGCAGAGGGGTGTCGGTGCCAAAGATCTCCACATCGCTCAGCGGGGCGATCCGATCACCCCGCATCCTCCCTTTGGCGTAGCTGCGGAGGACCTGCTTTTTGCCCGGGTAGGTCACCTTGCCGGGGCTGGTCTTGAGCTTGGGGAGGACCCGGTCCCTGTCCTCGATCTCGACCAGCTTGTAGATACCACCCAGGTAGGGAGCATCCGAAGAGGTCGTCAGCCGCGTCCCGACCCCAAAGGTGTCGATAGGCGCCCCGGCGGCGACCAGAGCAGCAATACTCACCTCGTCGAGGTCCCCGGAAACGAAGATCTCGGCTTCACTCCGGCCCGCTTCGTCCAGCAGCTTCTTGGTCTCCTTGGAGAGGTGCTCGATGTCTCCACTGTCGAGACGAATGCCAAGGAAGGGCTTGTCGAGGGCGAGCGCCTGGCGTACCCCCTCGAGAGTGTCGTAGGTATCGACCAGAAAGGTCGAGTGCTCGTGGAAGATAGAGTGAAAATGCTCGTAGGCCTCGATCTCCCGGTCGAAGACCATGATGTAGCTGTGAGCCATGGTGCCAACGGTCTCGATCCCCAGCCTCTGGCCGGCGAGGACGTTGGAAGTGGCGTCGAATCCCCCGATGTAGGCCGCTCGCGCCGCCCAGGCGGCAGCCTGCGGACCGTGAGCTCGCCGGCCGCCGAACTCCACGAGCTGGCTACCGCTCCCGGCCGCCAACCGCACCCGAGCCGCCTTGGAGGCGATGGTGGTCTGAAAATTGATGATCGAGAGCAGCAGGGTCTCAACCAGCTGCGCCTCCAGGAGATTTCCGGTGACGCGTAGAACCGGCTCGCCGGGGAAGAAAACCGTTCCCTCCGCCATCGCCCAGACGTTGCCCGCAAACCGGAAGTCGCGCAGAACGTCGAAGAAATCCCCATCGATGTCCCGAAAGGCCGGCAGGCTTCGCAGGTGCTCTATCTGGTCGTCGGTGAATCGCATTCGAACCAGCGAAGCCAACGCCTGCTCGAGGCCGGCAAAGACAAGAAAGTTACGGTTGGCAGGCAGCCGGCGGACATAGAGCTCGAACGTGGCCCGGGGCATCGTCGGCAGACGGTGGTAGGCCGCCGCCATGGTCAGCTCGTAGAGATCGGTGGCAAAGCTGAGATCGTCGTCACCGAGGGTGAAGGTCGAGGCTGTCACCGGCTGCTTACTCATGGTGGAAGAGAGTCTATCTCAGCGATTCAGCGGGCTGCTCTACCGTAGAAGCTCAACCGGCTGTCGCCATAGGGGCGGGTCGTGATCTGTGTCAGGTCGCCGACCCGGGCTGGTAACTCGATTTTGGCGCGGTGCTCGATGGCCATCTCCCCCTCTGCAGCGAGGAACGGGGCTACGGCCTCGATCAGCTCGTCATAAGCGGCGAAATCATACGGTGGGTCGGCAAAGATCAGATCGGCCGTCGTTGGCAACCGATCGGAGAGGCGCTCGAGATCTCCGGGCAGCTCGCCCGCGAGTACCAGCACGTCTGTCGCCGGCAAGGTCTGGAGGTTCTGTCGCAGAATCTTCAGCACCGAGCCGTCGGAGTCGACAAACACGACGCGGCGGGCGCCGCGACTGAGTGCTTCGAGACCGATGGCGCCACTGCCGGCAAACAGGTCGAGCAGGACGGCATCTCGAATCCGGCTCTGCCAGATGTCGAACAGGGCCTCTCGCAACCTGGCCCCGGAGGGTCGGATCCTGGCCGGCACCGAAAGAACGCGGCCCTTGATCTCGCCACCGCTGATGCGGATGGCCTTTCTGGTCAAAAGAAGTCCTGACGGCTTATGAGCTCGGTGAACCATTCGTCCATGTCGTCGACAGGCACGTAGATGATCAGCGGCTGTTCGACACCCTGGAGCTCGATGCCCTTTTTGTCGCTCGTGTAGGCGATGACCTTGAACCAGGCACCGTCCGCACGCACGAGAACATCGCCGGCTCGGGGCTCATAGTCCCTGGGCAGGTGTCCCTTGGGAACGCGCTCTTCGGCCTCCACGACCAGCTCACTGGCAATGGTGTTGACCCGCGCGAGGGCGAGCGACAGGCTGTCAAAGTGTCCGAATTGAAACACCCGTGACTCACCCTCTCCGCTACCCACCTCGATCTCACATCGACCGATCCACTTGAGCTCCGACTCCGGCACGCCGGCGTCGGTCTCGGAGAGGTCGATCTCCTCCAGCCGATTCACATAGGTCCGAAGAACATCGAGAGGGAGCTCGGCCAGCCTCATCGTCTCTTCCGGCTCCTCACCCTCCCGCAGCCGGATGGTGCCGTTGCCAAAGAGGGTCACATCGGAGTGCCCGGTCTCACCCAGGCAGTCGCGCCGCAGCAACACCTTGCTCCGGGGATCCATCGGCTCGCTCGCTCCGAGCCATGTCAGACACGCGATGAGGACGATCAGCCGGCGTGCTTTCATTCTCTACAGGCTACCCTACTCTCGATTTTCATTCTCGAGCAGCTCGGTGGCGTAGGAGAGCTCTTCATCGGCACCGATGGCGCCGTCGAGTCGTGCGTCCAAGGTAGCGGCCAGCGCCGTTCCGATCGCGGGACCGGGGATGGCACCCCTTGCCAAGAGGTCGCGGCCGGCGATGGTGAGCTCGATGTGGCGGAGATCCAGGAGCCACCGCTCGACCCAGGTCTGCGCCTCGTCTCCCCAGAGCGCCGCCAGCAGCACCTGCTCCTCGGGCTGGAGGCGGGCCAGAGCGCGGGCCGCAAGGTGGGGCAGCACTCGAGATCCTCTCAGATCGCTCGCCGTGGCCGCCAGTCGCTGACGGAAACCCAGCAAGACCTCCCGCTCGTCTCCGGCAAGACCGAGGCGAGCGGCCAGCTTGTCCAGCTCTGCCGGCTCCAACCGCCAAGCGACGCTCATCAGCGTCAACCGCCAGAGCGCAAGCGCCGGCAGCTCGACTCCTCTGTCTTCTAGCCAGGCGACCTGCTCTACCACCTGGGCCAGACGTCCGGCATCCTCCTCCTCGAAGCTCAACCGCGGATGCAGGGTGCGGAGCAGCCCCAGCCTATCCATCCGGCGCAGCGAGGCCTCCAGACCCTCGATCTCGCCAAGTAGATAAGCCACCTCTTGCCGCAATCGGGTGGCCGAAAGCCGGTCGACGACCCTGTTATCGATCGCCTGGGTCAATAGCCGCTCGGACTCGGGCTCGAGCCGCAAGCCCAGCCGGCTCTCCAGGCGCACGGCGCGGAAGGCCCGGGTGGGATCATCGATAAAGGAACGGGGGTGAAGGATCCGCAGCAGGGATTCCTCGAGGTCCTGTAGCCCGCCCTTGGCGTCGATGAGCTCGAAACCCGCATCCGGACCGAGCTGAACCGCCAGGGTGTTGACCGTAAAGTCGCGGCGGTCCAGGTCCTCCTCCAGGGTCCCGGCCCGCACCACCGGCAGGGCCGCCGGTTCGGCGTAGCTCTCGGCGCGGCTGGAGGCGATATCGACACGGAGACCGAGAGGGTCTTCCACCTCGGCGGTGAGAAACTGCTGGTGGACCTTGACCGGTGCGTCGAGCCGATCTCCCAGGGCGCGGGCAAAGTCGGCGGCGGATCCTTCCACTACCAGATCCAGATCTCGCAGCCGGCCGCTCAACAGCAGATCCCTGACCGCTCCCCCGACCAGAAAGACGGGAACCCCGAGCTCTCGGGAGAGATCGGCGACCAGTGTCAGGCGCTCGCGCACCCCGACCGGGGTCGCCTCCCCCACCAGCTCCCTGATCCGACGGGCCCGGCTGTGAATCTGGTTCACCTTGTTATGCGATGGCAACCGACTGCAAGCCCATCATCTTGGTCACCGCCCCGGGACCGAGGATCGCCTCGATGGAGCTCACGAGCTGGGGGTCGTAGCGAACCTTGAACCTCTCTTCCGGCGCGATCTGAACCTCGCAGTCTTCCAGCTTGAGGTGCAAACGGACCAGAACCTCGCCGGCATTTTCGATCAGCAGATCGCGCAGCAACAACATGTCGCTCGAGGACATGTCCGCGGGGAGCGCCAGCCGGAGCTCGCTCACCAGCCCGTCTTCCGCCTTTTCGAGAGGGATCATCTCTTCGACGGTCAGCTCGACACCCGAGCCTCGATCACGGGCGGTACCCTTGATCAGGACGATGGCCTCTTCCTCGAGGATCGGAGCGTATTTCTGCAGGGTATCCGCGAACACGGCGACGGGTAGGGTGCCCTCCTCGTCCTCGAGCACAAACCGCCCCATGAGGCGCCCCGCATTCCGACCGCTCTTGATCTTGTTCTGTCTGAAGCGGGTCACCAGCCCACCGACCGCCACCTGTCCCTCGCCGCCGTTGCGTAGCGACCCGGTGGTATGCGACGCCAGCTGGCGCATGGTGGCGCTGTGCTCGCTCAGCGGGTGTCCGGTGAGATAGAACCCCAGCGTCTCCTTTTCGAAGGTCAGGCGACTCCTGTCCGGCCAAGGCTCCTCGTCGACATCCAGCTCGGGCTCGGGCATCGAGGCCGTGGCAAACAGACTTTCCTGCCCCTCTTCGATCTCGCGACGTCTCTTCTGGGCAAACTCGAGTGCCCGCGGCAGAGCTGCCAGCAAGCAGCTTCTCTCCACCCCAAAGCCGTCGAAGCTCCCGGATTTGATGAGACACTCGAAGACCTTCTGATTGATCGACTTGAGATCGACCGCGCAGGCGAACGGCACCAGACCAGAGAATCGACCGACACCGCGCCGCGCCTCCAGGATAGCCTCGACTGCCGACTCTCCAACCCCCTTCACCGCCCCCAGGCCAAACCGGATGTTGTCTCCCACCGCGGTAAAGGTCCAGGTACTCTCGTTGACATCCGGCGGCAGCACCTGGATGCCCATCTTCCGGCACTCCTGGAAGTACTTGGCCACATTGTCCTTGGAAGTCATCTCCGAGGTGAGCATGGCCGCCATAAAGGCCACCGGGTAGTGGGCCTTCAAGTACGCGGTCTTGTAGGCCAGCATGGCGTAGGCGACACTGTGGCTCTTGTTGAAACCGTAGCCGGCAAATGGCTCGATGTGTTCCCAGAGGCCCTTCGCCTTGCTCTTGGCGACACCCCGGTCCGCGGCACCCTGGAGGAATTTCTCTTTCTGCTTGGCCATCATCTCGGGCTGTTTCTTGCCCATGGCCTTGCGCAGCAGGTCGGCCTCGCCGAGAGTGAATCCGGCCACCTCGACGGCGATCTGCATGACCTGTTCCTGATAGGCGATAACGCCGTAGGTCTCTTCGAGAATGGGCTCGGTCTCGGGCAGGATGAATTTGAGCTCCTTCTTGCCCTGCTTTCTCTGGATGTACTCCTCCACCATTCCGACCGAGAGCGCACCCGGCCGGTAGAGAGCGTTGAAGGCCGCCAGGTCCTCGAACTTGGTGGGCTGGGCGCGCCGCAGGAGATCCTTCATGCCTCCCGACTCGAACTGGAAGATGCCGTTGGTGCGCCCATCGCAAAAGAGCTCGAAGGTCTCCGGGTCGTCCAGGGGAACGTTGTCCAGATCCAACTCGACACCCAGCAGCCGGAGCATGGACAAGGTGTCGTCGATGACCGTCAGGGTACGCAGGCCGAGGAAGTCCATCTTGAGCAATCCCAGCTTTTCGATGACATCCTTGTCCCACTGGGTGGCCACCTCGTCCTTGTTGGTCTTGAAGAGGGGGACCAGCTCTTCAATCGGCCGTGGAGCGATCACCACGCCGGCAGCGTGCAGCGACGCATGGCGGGTTAGCCCCTCCAATCGGCTGCCGACCTCGATGATCTGTGCGACCTCCGGGTCACTGTCGGCCTCGTCCGCCAGTGCCGCCACTTCAGTGGCAGCGCTGCTCAGGGAACGAGTCATGTCCGGAATCAGCTTGGCGATCCGGTCCACTTTGGAGTAGGGAATGCCCATCACACGGCCAACATCGCGGACCACCGCTCTGGCCGCCAGGGTGCCAAAGGTGATGATCTGGGCGACATGGTCGCGCCCGTACTTCTCACTCACGTACTGGATGACCTCACCCCGCCGACGCATACAGAAGTCGATGTCGATGTCGGGGAGACTCACGCGCTCCGGGTTCAAGAAACGTTCGAACAGCAGGTTGTACTGGAGAGGATCGATGTCGGTGATGCGCAGGGCGTAGGAAACGAGCGATCCAGCTGCCGAGCCACGCCCCGGGCCCACCGGGATCCCCTGCTCGCGCGCGTGCCGGATGAAGTCCCAGACGATGAGGAAATAGCCCGCAAACCCCATCCGCTTGATGACCTCGACCTCCTTGGCGAGCCTTTGCCGGTACATCTCCTCGCTGAACCGCTCCAACACTTCCGCCCTCTTGGCGCGCAACTCACCGAGGCGCACCTCGAGACCATCCGAGGTCACCTGGTCGAGAAAGGTGTCGGCGGTATATCCAGGCGGGACGGGAAAGGCGGGCAGATGGAAGTCGTCCGTGGAGATCTCGAATCCGCAACGCTCCGCGATCGCCACCGTGTTTTCGATCGCCTGTCCATCCTGGGGAAAGACCGACAGCATCTCGTCCCCGGTCTTGAGATAGAACTCCTCGGAGGCGTAGCGGAGCCGATCGGTGTCCGCGAGGGTCTTCTGGGTGCCGATGCACAACAAGACGTCGTGCGCGAAGGCGTCCCCTTTCTTCAGATAGTGGCAGTCGTTGGTCACCACCAGGGGAATCTCTGTTCGGCGCGAGATGTCCCTCAGCACCTCGTTGGCCTGGCGTTGCTCATCGATGTTGTGATCCTGGAGCTCGAGGTAGAAGTTGTCCTCACCCAGAATGTCCCGAAACTCGGTGGCGGTGCGCTGAGCCTCGTCGCGATGGTGTCCCAGGATCTGCTCGTTGATCTCGCCTTTGAGACAGGCCGACAGCCCGATGAGCCCCTCCGCGTGCTCTCGCAAGAGCTCCTTGTCGATTCGGGGTTTGTAGTAGAAGCCGTCGAGGAACGATCGTGAGGTGAGCTTGATCAGGTTGCGGTACCCGGCCTCGTTTCTGGCCAGGAGCACCAGATGGTTGCTGCGGCCCCGACCGCGCTCGCGCTCCCGGTGGCTCCCTTGAGCCACATAGGCCTCCATGCCGAGGATGGGTTTGACCCCTATCTTGTTCGCGCGCTGGTAGAACTCGATCGCCCCGAACATGTTGCCGTGGTCGGTGAGCGCCATGGCGGGCATGCCCGCGGCCCGGGCCGCCCCCAGGACATCGTCGAGGCGGTTGGCGCCGTCTAGAAGGCTGTACTGGCTGTGCAGGTGAAGGTGAACGAACGACGGCATCTGCGGGCGCGATCTCGGCGAATGCTATCAGATGTGCTGCGACCGACCCTGCTAGCGTATACCCAGCTGTTCCTGTGCGCGACGGCACATTTCGAGTGCCGTGCCGCCGGAGACCACGCTGCTGGGAAGACAGTCGGCCTCGCTCGGCAAGAGCCCACAGCGGGCCGTCACCCGGCAGACATACTCGTACGAGGTGGAACCGGTCAGTGGCGGCTCCCCCATACAGGCCAGCGGTGGCTGATGCTTGCCGAGTAGGAGCGCCAGACTGGAGAGCACCTCGATCCGTCTTGCCGGCCGATCCGGCGAGAACTGGTGGAGATCGGTATCCATCTCCATGAGCCCCAGATTGATCATCCGCACGATCTCCTCCCGATGCGGGTCGTCCAGGATGTCACTGGCGATCCGGGCCTCCGCCGGGCGACCGTAGCGGACTTCGGGGAAGAGCCAGAACAGCAGCGACGCCAGCTCGCTCCGGGTCAAGGCGGGGAGCTCGGCCAGCTGTCGAATCTCCTCGGGCAGAAGCTGCAGACGCCAGCGGAACTTGACCAGGGCCAGCTTGTCGGCCAGGTCGGGGTCGTTGGGATACTCGGCGCTCAGCGTCTGTAGGGCGCGCAGGCCAAGACTCGGATCCCCGGCCTCGAGCTCCAGCTCGGCATACCTCTCGACGAGATCCCGGTCTTGGGAATATCGCCCGACAAGAAGACGCAGCGCCTCCAGCTCCACCTCGGGCTCCTCCATGAGCGCCGCTACATCGGCCGTCAGCTGAAGCGTGGTCGCCTCCTCGGGCGCCCATTCCTGCATCCGCGCCACACCCAGGCTGGCCTCCTCGAGGCGACCCTGGTCGAGCGAATCGTTGATGCGGTTGGCCAGAATCTCGATCGCCCTGGAGCGAATCTCATCCGACCGCTTCAGGGCCAGGGGCTCGACCTCACTCACCGCGAAGTAGGCGGCGAAAGACCGGGGAATGTCTCCGGTCTTCTCACTACTCCGACCCAAGAGGAGCTGGGCCGCCACGTAGTCGGGCATCTCCTCGGCGATCGGCCTCATCCGTCCGCTAGCCCGGTTGTAGTCCTTGGCCACAAAGTCGGCCTGCGCGGCCAGCACGGACGCGGGATGAAGACCGGGGTTCTGAGCCAGCAGCCGCTCGGCCTCCTGGTGAGCGATCGCCGGCTCGCCGCCCTCGATCAGAGTCCTGTGAATCTCATCCAGATGCTGTTGGGTGCCGGCGTCGAGCGCCAATGGATAGCCTCGAGTCGGCGTTACCAGATAGGGCTTGTCCCCCGAGGCAAGAGCGCTGGTCACGGTCCGGCTCGGCGCGCCGGAGGCACACCCTGCCAGAACCGCAGCCAGCACAACGACCCCAACCCGGGCGAGGCCGGGTATCAGGCGCTCGTAACCGCGCGCGGGTCCGTTATTCTGGTGCTGTTTCTTCGCCTGCATCGATGGCGACGATGCCATGCTTGTAAACTAGTGTTTCCTGCCCCTCATGCTCGAGGACCAGCGCAAAGCGGTCAAAACGCTTGAGTAGCCCCTCCAACCGGTCACCCGTCACCAGTCGCACGGTGAGTATCTCGCCGGCCTTTAGCTTCTGAAAGAGATAGCCGTCTTGAATATTAATGGTCGTCTTCGGCATGCGCCCCCCTTGGGCCAGATTCATTCCAAATGGCCACTATTTGTGGCAGCTCCCGCTCGATTTCATCGGCGGAAAACCAAGTTATGTTCTTCTCGTTCCGGTACCAGGTCGCCTGTCTCTTGGCGAATCGGGTGGTCGCCCGGATCGTCTCCGCGATCGCTTCCTCGAGTGTAGCCCGGCCTCTGGCGACTCCCGCCAGCTGGCGATAACCGATTGCCTGGAACGCCGGTAGTGAGGGGCTCAACCCTCGGTCGAGGAGCTCCACCACCTCTTCCACCCACCCCTCCTGCACCATGGACCGGACTCGATCCGCGATTCGATCGTACAAGATAGCTCGGGGCAGGGTCAATCCAATTCGCAACGCCGGCAGCGGTTGCCGGCCAAATGGCCGGTCGGCAATCCAGGCCGTAAGGGGACGGCCGGTGCCCAGGGCCACCGCCAGGGCTCGCAGGGTCCTTTGCGTGTCGCCGGGGGCCAGTCGATCGGCGGTCTCGGCGTCGAGCATACCCAGCTGGAGTCTCTGCTTGGCCAGGCCATCAGCCGCCAGTTGCCGTCGCAGATAGCCAGTCAGGCGGGGATCGATCGGCGGAATCTCGGCGATGCCCTCGAGCAGGGCACGGAGGTAGAGGCCGCTTCCGCCGACGACGATCGGCACTTTGGCCCGCTGCCCGATATCCTCGATCGCGTGCCGGGCCCGCCGCGCGAAGTCCCCGGCCGAGAAACGCTCGTGGGGATCCAGGATATCGATCAGATGATGACGGACGCGCCGCCTCTCCTCGGGAGTCGGCTTGGCCGTTCCTACATCGAATCCCCGATAGACCTGGAGGGCATCGGCGTTGATGATCTCACCGTCGATCTGCTCGGCCAGCTGCAGACCCAACGCACTCTTCCCCACCGCCGTCGGGCCCAGGATGACCATCAGCCTGCCCATTGTGGACCCAGTTTAGCGCCCCCCGCCGCCCCCCACTCTCGGGCTGCCCGGCAGCGCGATGTGAATGGACCCGGATCGGTGGAGGGTAAGCCGGATCATTCCCTGCCGGTCTGTACGCAACACCCGGATGCCTCGACTCTCGAGCCGGTCGAGAGTCCTCTCGGACGGGTGGCCGTAGCGGTTGTGGACTCCCGCGGAGATAAGAGCCAGCCGGGGGCTCAGGGCCTCGAGCAGGGCCACTGAAGTGGAGCTGCTGCTCCCGTGGTGCGGCACCTTGAGGATGTCGCAGCCCGCGGCCATCTCGGTGAAGGCCGTCGTCAGCTGCCGCTCACCGCTGGCTTCCACGTCACCCGTCAGCAGGACGCAGTGCCCTGCCACCTCGGCCTTGAGGACCAGGGAGCGGTCGTTGCGGCCCCGGCGGTCACCCGCGCGCGGATGGAGGGCAAGCAGCCGCCAGTCCGCCACGGCGGCGCGCTCTCCGGCCCACAACACCCGCACGGTGATACCCGGCTTGGAGACCAGCTCCCGAGCACACCGGGATCCCGTCCAGCCAGGCGCCGTCCAGATCTCACGCACCGGCACATAGCCAACGATGTCCAGCAACCCGCCGCAGTGATCCAGGTCGGGATGGCTCAGGACCACCGCCTCCAGCCTACGGATCCCGAGATCGGCGAGCACCGGCAGGACCACACGGCTGCCGATATCGCCGAATCGCCAACCCCCGCCGTCGACCAGCACCGCCTGGCTCCCCTGGCGCAAAATGACCGACTCCCCTTGCCCCACGTCCAGAACGATGACCTCGGGAGCGGCGGCGGGGGTGACTGGCGCTGCCAGCCGGCAAGCCGCCAGACAGACGATCGATGGCGCCAACAGCCGCTTTGGATAGAGACATATCGCTCCTATGGCCGCCGCCAGCAGGGTCGCGGCCAGGGGTGACAGGTGCAGTGGCCAGGCCAGTGACTGCTCCGGGGTGACGCACCCCAGGGCAGCGTAGGGCCAGGCAAGCAGATCCAGGACCGGCAGCGTTAGCCGGGCCAGCGGCGGCAGCAGCAACGCCACACAGCTCCAGACCAGACACCCGGTCAGGGTCAGTGCCGTCCATGGAATGGCCAAGAGATTCCACAGCGGTGCCAGCGGGGTGACGAGGTGAAAAGCGGGAAGCGCCCAGGGCATCGTAGCGATCTGGGCGGCCACGGTCGTCGCCAGCGGCAATCGCAGCCGGCTGGGCAAGGCTGTCCAGTGTCGCACCAGGACCGGTGCCAGATGGATGATGCCGGCGGTGGCGGCAACCGTCAGACAGAAGCCCAGATCCCGCGGCAGCCTGGGCTCCATCAGGACCATTCCTCCAGCCACCAGCGGTAGGAGATTGGCCGCCACCGGTGGGCGCTCGAAACGGAGAGAAGCCCAGGCCACCAGCACCATCGCCGACGCCCGCAACAGGCTTGGTCGTGGACCCGCCACCAGCAGATAGAGCACCACCGCGAAACCGACCAGGGCGAACCGGCCGCCGGGCGGCAACCCGGCACCCACCACCAGGGAGATACCGACCAAGAGCCCCACGTGCAGCCCCGAGAGTGCCAGCAGGTGCGACATCCCGGCCCGTCGCAGTGCTCGCCGCCAGCTCACCGGTGTGGCCCACCGGTCCCCCAACACCAGGGTGCGGGTGATGATGGCGCCGGGCCGCTCCCCCGGTCCGGCTCGCAAGGAGGTGTCGAGCCGCTGGCGCAACCACTGCATGCCGGCGACGAAGAGCTCGATGCCGGTGCCGCCGGGCTCGGGCTCTATCAGGGCTCTCGATTTCACCCACAGACGCCAACGACCGGGTGGAACCGGAGGGCGGTTGGCAAAACCGGCAGACGTTCGCACATAGCCCCTGATTCGAAATCGGAACCCGGATGGGGGCGGCTCGCCGGCGGGGAGTGACAGGGAGATGGTCTCCGGCCACGACTCGACCCGCTTCCCCTGCCGGAGAGTCTCCACCCGCAAAGCCACCGACAGCCGCTCGCCATGCTCGCTCCAATGACCGGCCAGGTGGCCGACCAGGGTCACCGGCCGCTGCTGGTCGGGAAAGACGTGCCGGTCGGCTGGCAGCCGGCCGCTATCGGTCGCTCCACCAAGAAGACCCAGCGCCAGGGCCGCCACCGACCATCCCGCGCGCCGCCGCAGGGTCAGACCGAGAGCTAGCAGAACCGTCGCCAGGGATATGGAGATGATCTCGGTCGGCCCGGCCAGCGAGGCTCCCGCCACCAGCGCGGCCGCAGGTACCAGCACCGGGGCCTTCCAGAGTTCCACACTCTGATAGGACGGAAGGCGCCCCGCGAATCTTCTGCTGAGATGCTATTTGCTTGTCTGTGCTTCGGGGGAGAAGAGGGAGAGGAGGGGGAGCCCCGCTTGGCGTCGGATCGCCTGGTCGAAGAGCCGATTGCGCACCGCTGGGCGCTCGTCGACCGGCAGCCGGGTCTCGAGCCGCGCCAGGACCTTCTCGACATCGCGCTCGATCTTGGCGGTCTCCTCCGGGGTGATCCCGGAACGCAACGCCTCCATCACCTGGCGATCGAGGAGTGAAAGCTCGTGTTCGACGTCTTGGATGCCTCCCTCGACCTCGAGGATCTGTCGGTACCATCGCTCCCGATCGGCTAGCGACACCGGCAGCGCCGCCGCCAGGTTGAGGAGACGGGCTCCGACATCCATCTCGACCTGGTCGCCGCGGGCCCCGGGGGCAGCAAGTTCTTGCCTCGCTACCCAGGCCCGCTCCACCGCGGATTGGCAGTATTTGAGGCTGCGCACGGCACCCCGCTTGCCGGTCTCGGCACGCTCGCGAAAGAGCTCTTCCAGCGTCGCGGAGACCAGGTCGAGAGGGATACCGGCGCGGTGCCAACCGCGCGCGATCTGCCAATCCGTCGGCGACAACAGCAGAGGTGCGCCGCGCAAGCGGATGAACACTTCTTCGATTGCCAGAAAGTAGGCGTGGTCGCCTACCGGGTCGTCATCGGTTGCGGTCATAGATCAGCTTCAAGCCCACCAGGGTGAGGCCGGAGTCGACCTCGTCGATGTACTTCGAGCCGGAGGCGATGAGCGCGGCATCACCGCCGGTGGCGACCACCCGTTGCACCCCTGGGATCTCATTCAAGAGCCGCTCGAGGATGCCGTCGACCAGACCAATGTAGCCATAGAAGAGGCCCGACTGCATGGCGCCGGCCGTGTGCTCGCCGACCAGATGGCTGGGCTTGCGGATATCCACCTGGTAGAGCCGTGAAGCATGAGAGAACAACGCCTCGGCGGAGATGGCCAGGCCCGGTGCGATGATGCCGCCGGCGTATTCACCGGCCGGATTGACCACATCGAAGGTCGTGGCGGTGCCGAAGTCGACGACGATCACCGGCGCCCCGTAGCGCTCACGTGCCGCCAGACTGTTGACAATCCGATCGGCACCTACCTCCACCGGGTTCTTGTAGCGGATCGGCAGACCGGTCTTGATACCCGGCTCGACATAGAGGGGCGGCTGGCCAAAGGTCT
This sequence comes from Thermoanaerobaculia bacterium, assembly GCA_049678185.1. GTDB lineage: Bacteria > Acidobacteriota > Thermoanaerobaculia > Multivoradales > JAHEKO01 > M0029. Next base: position 9,141 of record JBAUDS010000250.1, on the reverse strand, counting down.
GTCGCGACAACTGGTCGAACGCCGAGTGGAGCGGCGGAACCACCGAGGAGATGATCACCCCTGTCGCCGTGGCCGGATCGAGGCCGGCCTGGTCGAACAGCGGCAGCAACAGGGCCGTGTACTCATCGGCGGTCCGCTCGACGTCGGTCGAGAGGCGAAAATCCCTGACCAATTCCTCCCCCACATAGACGCCAATAACGGTGTTGGTGTTGCCCACATCGACGGCTATCAGCAGCTCGCTCTCGGCACCCATCGGTTGTCCTCCTAACTCAGGTCTCCCGCAACGACCACCTGGTCTCCGCTCTCCGACTGGAGCCGCAAGAATCCCCGGTCATCGAAGCCGGCAAACGTCCCCTCCACCACACCCGCGGCCGTCTGGCAGCGGATGTGGTCGCCCCGGTGGTGAACGGACCGCCGGCGGTATCGATCGACGGCCGCCTCCATATCCCCAAGATGCTGGAGCTCGGTAATCACCGCCTCGACCAGCCGACCCGTGAGCTCGGCCAGGGTAGGTGCGCCACCCGTCTCGATCTCGATCGAGGTGGCGGCCTTCACCGGCAGCTCGTCTCGGGTCTGGGAGTGATTGACTCCAAAGCCGATGATGGCGACCACGCCGTCCTTTCCCATGGCCAGAGACTCGATCAGGATGCCACCGATCTTCCGGTCGCCGACAACCAGGTCGTTGGGCCATTTGAGACGGCACTTCTCCTCGAGAAGCGCGCTCAGACCATCGGCAAGGCCGACGCCAACAAGCAGGGGCAGGGTGACGAGCTGTTGGCGGTTGGACAACGGCAGTATCCAGGAGGCGTAGACGCCTTTCGCCTTGGGGCTCGACCAGTAGCGGCCCCGGCGGCCCCGTCCATGGGTCTGTTGGAGAGCGACGACCAGCGTGGTCGGTGGTGGATTGCCCGCTGCCAGACAGCCGGCGACGATCTTCCGCGCCACGAGATTGGTCGAATCGACCCTCTCCAACAGCACCAGGTTGTCCACCTGGGATCGGCCCTGGCGCCGGAAGTCTTCTAGGTACCGTCCGAAATCCATGGTGGACGACGGGTATGGCGGCTCTCTACGAGCCCGAGGAAGAAAGTCCGGCCTGAATGCTCTCGCGCCGGTTCTGCATCTCGACGAGCCGGCTGCGATTCCGCTCGACAACCGCTGCCGGTGCCTTCGACAAAAATTCTTGGTTGGCCAACAAGCCTTCGGCGTGAGCGATCTGCTCTCCGAGCCGCGTCAACTCGCCCTCGAGTCGAGTCAGCTCCTCGCCGCTCAGCTCCTTCTCGGGTGTCAGCAGCCCCAGTCGAGTGCCGGCGATGACGTCTCTGCTGGCCTCCTCGGGTGCCGGCCCGAGCTCGAGCGCCTCGAGGCGGGCCAGAGAGACGACCAGGGGCTGCTGGCTGGACCAGAAGCCTGCTTCCCGTTCGCTTTCGGGCTCCAGATAAAGGGTAACCGGATCTCTTGGCGGGATTCCGAGCTCCGCACGGAGATTCCGTACCCAGGTCACAACCTCGATCAGTTTCTGCATCCGCTGCTCGATCTCGTCGTCTTCCCATGCCGCATCCCGCTGTGGGTAGGGCGCCAGAACGATGGTCTCGGCATGGATGCAATCACGGCCGGGTAATCGCTGCCACAGCTCCTCGGTGAGGAACGGCATCACCGGGTGGAGCAATCTCAGGCTGCGATCGAGCACGGTCAACAGCACCTCCCCCACCATTGGTCGGGGCGCCGATCCCATCAACGCGGGTTTGGCCAGCTCGATATACCAGTCACAGAGCTCGCCCCAGAAGAAGTGATAGAGGCGCTGACAGGCCTCGTCGAAGCGAAAGGTCTCGAACTTCTCGTTGACCTCCGCCGCTACCCGGGAGAGTCGGGAGAGAATCCAGCGCTCCGGCGCCTCCAGCCCGTCGACGTCGATGGTCTCGCGGACTTGCGCCGTGCCGACACGCGAGAGGGCGAAGCGTGTGGCGTTCCAGATCTTGTTGCCAAAGGCCCGGTACCCGGCCATACGCTCGAGATCCAAGGGGATGTCCCTGCCCGGACTGTCGAGGATGGCGAGCGTGAAACGGACAGCATCGGCCCCATACTTATCCACGAGCTCCAGGGGATCGACGGTGTTGCCGCGGGTCTTGGACATCTTCTGTCCCTCGGCATCGCGGATCAAACCGGTGAGGTGGACGGTGTGAAAAGGCAGCTGATCGGTGAAATGGAGTCCACTCATCACCATCCGCGCTACCCAAAAAAAGATGATGTCGAACGCCGTCACCAGGACCTCGGTCGGATAAAAGGTCTCGAGATCGTCGGTCTGGTCCGGCCATCCAAGGGTCGAGAACGGCCACAGGGCCGACGAGAACCAGGTGTCCAGGACGTCAGGATCCTGGGTCAGATCCTCGGTGCCGGCCGCTTCGATCGCCTCCTCCAGGCTGTGCGCCACAACACATTGGCCGTCCGCCGTGTACCAGGCAGGAATCTGATGGCCCCACCAGAGCTGGCGAGAGATACACCAGGGTTTGATGTTGTCCAGCCAGTGCTTCCAGGTCTTGTCCCAGGTATCCGGGACGAGTCGTAGATCGCCGTCCTCGACCGCCGCCAGGGCTCGCTGCGCCATGCCCGAAACGTCGCTGAACCACTGGGTGGAGACCAGAGGCTCGATCGGCACGCCGCTTCGCTGGCAGTGCCCGACATTGTGGGTATAGGGCTCGACCTCGACCAGATATCCCTGGTCTCGGAGCATGGTCACGACTTTCTCACGGGCCTCGAAACGATCCAGGCCGACAAACTCGTCCCCCGTCTCAGCCGTCATCCGACCCTTGCGATCGATGACCTGGATGCCGGGGAGATCGTGACGCTTGCCGATGTCGAAGTCGGCCGGATCGTGGAACGGTGTGACCTTGACCATGCCGGTGCCAAACTCGCGGTCGACGACATCATCGGCAACGAACGGGAGCTTGCGGCCAACCAGGGGGAGAATGGCAAACCGGCTCTGGAGCTCACCAAGGCGCTCGTCGTCGGGATGCAGGGCGATGGCGGTGTCCCCCAGCATGGTCTCCGGCCGAGTCGTGGCCACGACGATCCGATCTTCGGTCCCATCCACGGGATAGGCAATGTGGTAGAGGTTGCCCTGAACCGTCTTCATCTCGACTTCGAGATCGGAGATCGCGGTATCGAGACCCGGCGACCAGTTGACGATGTACTCGTCGCGGGTAATCAGACCCTCTCGATAGAGCCGGACAAAGGCCTCGCGCACCGCGGCTGACAACTCCTCGTCGAGGGTGAACCGCTCCCGACTCCAATCGCAACTGGCTCCCAGCTTGTCGAGCTGACGGCGGATGTTGCCGCTGTGCTTGTCGGTCCAGTCCCAGGCCCGCTCGAGAAACGCCGCGCGCCCGAGGGTCTTGCGGTCGAGACCCTCCTTGGTCAGCTCGCGCTCGACCATGAGCTGGGTGGCGATGCCGGCGTGATCGGTGCCGGGAAGCCAGAGCGCGTTGAAGCCCGACATCCGCTTCCAGCGGGTCAAGAGGTCTTGGATGGTGGCCTGCAGCGCGTGCCCCGCGTGCAGCGAGCCGGTGACATTTGGTGGTGGAATCATGATGCAATACGACGGTTTGCTCGACGGGGCACTCGCCTCGAAGAACCGGTTGTCGGTCCACCACTTCTGCCACCGAGCCTCGTAGCTCGCAGGCTCGAACCGTTTGTCCATTTCGCTCAAATTGTTGTTTGTCGACGGGCCCACCGAGGAGAGGGTCCCGTCATGATGACCGTGACGGTCAGTCGACCTGCTCCTCCAGCTCGCGCAGGCGGCTCTTGATCACGATTTCGGCCAGATCCGGAATGACCTCCCAGGAGATCTCCCGCACGATATCTTCGCCGAGGTACTCCACCACTTTGCGGGCGATGCGCTCGACATCCGCCTCCGACAGCTGGGGATCGGCCGCTACTTCTTCGGCTGGAGAAGCCGGCGCCGGCATTGCCGGGGGCTCCTCCTCGACCGGGGGTGCGACCGGCTCCGGGATGGGCGGAATCTCCTCTGGTGCCATGGCCATCTCCTCCGCTACGGGTTCGAGCTCGGCGGGGACGAGGGGCATCTCTTCGGCCACGGCCAGGATCTCTTCCGCCATGGTCGGGATCTCTTCCGGCACCATGGGCTCGAACACCGCTTCGACATCCGCATCGGACGGCTCCACCGATAGCGAGGAGATACTGAATCCCATCCCGTGCTCGGGCTCTACCGCCTCGGCCATAGGAGGCTCGGGCTCAACGACCGGGTCGGCCACGGACCCCACCAGTCCTTCGACCATCTGCAAGAGCTCCTGCGAGTCGAAGGGTTTCTTCAGATGGGCATCGGCGCCTGCGGTCTTGGCCTCTTCCTCATCGAAGAGCTCGAAGGTCCCGACCAGCAGCAGAACCGGAACTCCGGGGTGAGCGCTCTTGACCTGGCTGCAAACCTCGTATCCCGAGGCCCCGGGCATGTGAACATCGGCGATTACCAGAGCCGGAGTCAGCTCCCCGAGCTTGGCGAGGGCGTGATCCCCGTCGCTTACCGAAACGACGTCGAAATCCTCCTCCATAAAGGTCAGCTCAACGACCTTTTGAATCGTCAGACTGTCGTCGGCCAGAAGAATGGTCTTGCTCATAGGCTCTCCGATGGTTTCAAGATACACGGCGCCGGTGGGCGGAGCCCTCCGGGTTCCGGTCCGAAAAATTCTAGCAGGTCCGCAGCCTGCTCGTCACTGTAACAATAGGTGGCGCGAGATCACCAGCCGCTGCATCTCGCTGGTGCCCTCGTAGATTGTGGTCACTCGCACATCTCGATAGAGACGGGAGATCTCGTACTCTTCGCTGAAGCCGTTGCCTCCGTGCACCTGCAGGGACTTGTAGCAGGCCCGATTTGCTGCTTCGGAGGCAAAAAGCTTGGCCTCGGCCGCCAATCGACCCCCCTCCCGTTTGTCCGCGACCAGCGCCGCCACTCTTGTCAGGCCGCGTGCGACTTCGAGCTCCGTAGCCATCTCGGCAATCACCATCTGGATGGCCTGATGTTTGGCGATCGGCACGCCGAATTGAACCCGCTCTTTGGCGAATTCGACGGCCAGCTCGAGCGCCCGCTGGTGAATACCTACGGCCTGGGCGGCGATCCCCAGTCGTGAGTGATCGAGGGTCGCCAGTGCAATCTTGAAACCCTGCCCTTCCTCTCCCAACAGATTGATGGCCGGAATGCGGCAATCCTCGAAGACTAGGGGGGCCGTACGCGAAGCATTGAGCCCCAACTTCTGTTCCGGGGTGCCGACAGAGAAGCCGGGGGCCTGCCGGTCGACGACAAAAGCGCTGATACCTCTCTTGCCGGCCGCCGGATCGGTGCGTGCCACCACCACATGATAGTCGGCAAAGCCGGCATTGGTGATCCATGCCTTCTCACCATTCAGAACCCAGTGGTCGCCGTCTCGCACCGCGGTTGTGGTGAGCGAACCCGCGTCACTGCCGGAGCCGGGCTCGGTGAGCCCAAAGGCTCCGAGACACTCGCCGGCGGCTAGTCTGGGAAGCACCGCACGCTTGAGCTCCTCCCGGCCAAAGGTCTCTATGGGCCAGCAGCAGACCGAGTTGGTGACACTCATGGTCACCGCCACGGAAGGACAGACCCGGGCCAACTCCTCCACCACCACCACATAGGTGAGCTGATCGAGACCCGCTCCCCCGTACTCTTCCCCCACGATCATCCCCAGGAGCCCCAACTCCCCCATCTCCCTCACGACCTCCACGGGGAACTCGTGATTCTGGTCACGCTCTGCAGTTCCCGGACGAATCCTCTCCTCGGCAAAGCGCCGCACCTCCTGCTGGAGGAGGCGCTGCTCTTCGGTCAGGCCGAAGTCCACTGCAGATGTGTCCGGGCCGGCGACTTCGCTCATCGGAGCCGAGCTCAGGAGTGTTCGAGAACCCAATCCGCGATCACCAGTTTCTGGATCTCGCTGGTACCTTCGTAAATCTCGGTGATCCTCGCATCGCGGAAGAAACGCTCGACATTGTACTCGCGGATGTAGCCGTATCCGCCATGGATCTGGAGAGCCTTGTTGGTGACCTTTTGAGCCATCTCCGAGGAGAAGAGCTTGGCCTGGGCCGCCTCCAGGGTGTATCGCTTCTGAGTGTCCTTGGCCCAGGCGGCCTTCCAGGTCAGAAAACGGGCGGCATCGATTTCGGTCGACATGTCGGCAAGATAGAACTGGATCGCCTGAAACTCGGCGATGGCGCGGCCGAACTGTTCCCGCTCCTGCGCGTAGGCCAGCGCCTCTTCAAAGGCGCCTTGCGCGATCCCGACCGCCTGCGCAGCGATACCGACACGGCCTCCATCGAGGCTGGCCATGGCTATCTTGAAGCCGTCACCTTCTTCGCCGAGTCGCTGACTCGCCGGCACCCTCATGTCCTGGAAGGCCAACTCGGTGGTGCCGGAAGCGTTGACACCCAGTTTCCACTCGTGCCCACCATGGCTGTAGCCGGGTGTGTCGGCCGAGACGACAAAGGCCGTGATCGCCTTGTGGCGCTTTTCGGGGTCGACGGTGGCAAAGACAAGAGCGATATCGGCGTCGGTGCCGTTGGTGATAAACAGCTTGTTGCCGTTGAGGATGTAGTCGTCGCCGTCTCGTTTCGCCAGGGTGCGGAGAGCCGACGGATCACTGCCCGCCTGTGGCTCGGTAAGGGCAAAACACCCGAGCTGCTTGCCGCTGGCCAGCGGAGTCAAGAACTTCTCCTTCTGCTCCTCGGTACCGAAATCCTTTAGCGGATCGCATACCAGCGAGTTGTTGACCGAGAGAATCACGCCGTTGCTGGCACAGACCCGGCTGATCTCTTCGATGACCAGGCAGTAGGAGACCGTATCCATCCCCGCGCCACCGTACTGCTCCGGAATGGTAACTCCGGCGAGCCCGAGCTCGCCCGCTTGATCGAACAGGTCGCGTGGAAACTCGCCGCTTTCGTCGATCTCCTTGGCATGAGGCTTGATGACCTCCTCGGCGAAACGACGTACAGAATCCCGCAGGAGGTTCTGCTCCTCGCTGAGCTTGACCCGCATCGTCTTCCCTTTCTCTCTGAACTGTGATCGGAACGGTTCCCGGCGCCTGGTTGGAACCGCCTATCGTTTTTGTAGCACGGGGTCCGGGGCCGGTCAAGGAGATCCCGGCCGACTCCGACTTCCCGGTCTTTCCGGCTCGCCACCCTGGTCACAAAGGGGACACGCCGCCGCCGGGTAGGCGGGCAGGTCGAGCTCCATCAACGCGACCAGCGGCACCGACAGGTCTCCCCGGCCTCCTGTTCGGTCCAGAATTGCACCTACCGCCAACAGCTCGGCACCGTGGCCCTCGGCGACCGACGCGGCCTCCCCGGATGAGCGCCCCGTGGTCACGACATCCTCGACGATTACGATCCGTTCGCCCCGATCCAGGGAAAACCCCCGCCGCAGCTCCATCCGCCCCTCGGTCCTCTCGGTAAACCGGAACGGCACCCCGAGTGCGGCTGCCGTCTCGTGGCCGATTATCAGACCGCCCAATGCCGGCGAGAGCACCGATCGAGGCTCCAAAGGCTGCAGCAGAGCTGCCAGCTCTTCACCGATTCGTCGAGCCCGGAGGGGATCCTCCAGCAACAGTGCACACTGAACATAGGCCGGCGAGTGAAGGCCCGAGGAGAGCAAGAAGTGCCCCCGCTTCAATGCACCGCTCTCCTCCAGCTGCCGGAGAAGCGCCGCGGAGTCAATCATCGCCTTCGGCACCTTGGCGGCGGATGTCGTAGGACTCCATCTTCTTATAGAGATTGCTCCGCGGTGTCTCGATGGCCTTCGCCGTCTGCGTCACGTTCCAGCCGTTGCGCTCCAGCTGCTCGATCAAGAACAGCCTCTCGGCAGCCTCTCGAAACTGCTTTAGTGTCTTGGCGCCGGCGAGCACATCGCTGAAGTCGCGCCGCCCGCCGCCGAGCAGATCGCTCACATCCCCCTCCGAAATGGTCTCCTCCGGGCTGAGGATGAGCAACCTCTCGATGACGTTGTTGAGCTCGCGAACGTTGCCCTTCCAGGGGAGATCTTGCAGACGCTCTATGGCACCGTTGGAGAAAGTCTTTGGTCGGTAGTTGTTGACCGCCGTGTAGCGCTCGACAAAGTACTCGACGAGCTCGGGCAGATCCTCCTGATGCTCGCGTAGGGGTGGCGTGCGGATCGGGATCACGTTGAGTCGGTAGAAGAGATCCTCGCGAAAGCCGCCGTCGTTGATGGCGGTCTCCAGATCCTGGTTTGTCGCCGCTACCACCCGGACATCCACTTCGATGGTCTTCTGCGCTCCCACCGTTTCTACTTCACCGCTCTGCAGCACCCGTAGGACCTTGGCCTGGGTCCGGGCCGACATATCGCCCACTTCGTCCAGAAAGATAGTGCCGTAGTCCGCGGCAACAAATTTCCCCACCTGCTTGCGCACGGCACCTGTAAAGCTGCCCTTCTCGTGCCCGAACAGCTCGGATTCGATGAGCTCCTCGGGAATGGCTGCACAATTGACCTGGATCAGAGGACGATCCCGCCGGGCACTCTTGCGGTGGATCTCCTGCGCCACCAGTTCCTTGCCGGTTCCACTCTCACCGGTGATCAGCACGGTCGCCGGGGTGGGTGCCGCCTTGTCGATGGTCTCGCGGAGACGCTGGATGACCGGCGAGGACCCGATGAGCTGCGGCGGCTCTCCCCGCAGATCCCGGGCCTCCTGCGCCAACCAGTATTTCTCCAGCGCATTCCTGAGAACCAGGAGCACCCGCTCCTTTTCCAGCGGCTTCTCCAGCAGGTCGAAAGCTCCACGTCGAGTGGCCTCCATCGCCGTGGGTACGTCGCCGTGACCAGTAATGATGATTACCGGCATGTCGAAGCCCTGCTCACGCAGATTGCTCAGGACCTCGAGGCCGTCCATCTCCGGCATCTTGATGTCCAGCAGAACCGCGTCGATCGAGGTCTCCCGAACTCGCCTCAGGGCTTCGGCGCCGCCGGAGGCCTCGATGACCTTGTGGTTCTTGTACTCGAGGACCATTCGCAGGCTGTCGCGGATCGACTTTTCGTCATCAACGACAAGAACCGTCCCGCGACGTTCGAGCTGTTTCTCGTTGTCCGCCATCGATCAGAGTTTAGCAGTAGATTCT
>JBAUDS010000249.1:0-12833 GCA_049678185.1 Thermoanaerobaculia bacterium | reverse complement strand
GCTTGAGGGCTTGGGGGCTTGGGGGCCTGGGGTCCCCCACCCACCCAGAGTTTCACAACCCCGGGACCTCAAGACCTCGAGCCCGGGCGGGGGGGCAAGCCCTCAAGCCCTCAAGCCCCCAAGCCCTCTTCCCGAGATGTCCCCCTACGACGAGACACTGGCCGACTATGCCGGCACCGGGCTCACCGTCGGTCCCCATCCCCTGGCGCATCTCCGTCCGAGCCTCGATCGACAACAAATCGTCCCCGCCGCCCGGCTGGCCGCTTGCGCTCACGGCCAGCGGGTGCGCACCGCCGGCTCGGTGACGGTCCGGCAGCGGCCGGGCACCGCCAAGGGGCTGCTCTTCCTCACGCTGGAGGACGAGACCGGGATGTCGCAGGCTCTGGTCACCCCCGATCTGCTGCAGGCCAACCGGCAGCTCATCATCGGCTCCCCCGGTCTGGTGGTGGAGGGGGTCCTGCAAAAGAAGGACGGCACCCTGTCGCTCAAGGCGGAGCGCTTCTGGCGGTTGAGCGAGATCGCCGCGGCTCCGAGCCACGACTTTCGCTGATCCAGAATATGACAGTGTGAAATATGACACCAACGTTACCGTTCGTAACCACACCGCCAACCTGATCCGACAGTGAAGCCCTTCACAACGATCCCATAAACACCTTTCTACTCAGTAGCTTGGGGGCGCCTTGAGCACCTGGCACAGGCATTGCGAAAACCCCTACGCTGACAAGGGGAGGTGTCGTGAGCGACGAGCCAGCCAGAGAACTCGAAGACTGTTGTGAGAGGGAAAAGATGGAGGTCAAGGTGGTAGGTCATGCCCCACCGCTTCGCTATCCCTCCCTGGAGACCGTGGTCGCTCGCACCAGAGCCACCACAGCCGAAACGCGGTCTGCGCCGGGGCGGGCGCCTTTATCACGCCCTCGACATGACCCAGCCGGACGAATTGGACTCGGAAGGCGTGGGGGTCCTGTTCTCTCTCTCCTCTGGCACCGGTGACCGGGTCTGTGTCCAGGGCAAGAACTGGAAAGAGTACTAGGAAAGAGACCCGACCTCCTTGGTACGGCTCTTACCTGTCCAGGGCCGGCTCCTCCCCGGGGGCCGGCCCGATGTTTGAAAAGGGCTTGAGGGCTTGGGGGCTTGGGTGGGGGTCAGGTGGCTATATCCATCCCCATGACGTGATACCCGGCGTCGACGTAGACCACCTCACCGGTAATCCCACTGGCCAACGGGGAGAGCAGAAACAGCCCGAGCTGCCCCACCTCCTCGTGGGTGATATTGCGACCCAGCGGCGCCACTTCGGTGAACTGCTTGTAGAGGGTGGTAAACCCCGGAATGCTGCGGGCGGCAACCGTGCGTACGGGACCGGCCGAGACGGCATTGACCCGCACCCCATTCTTGCCCAGCTCGTAAGCCAGATAGCGAACGCTGGCTTCGAGCGCGCTCTTGGCGATCGCCATGACGTTATACTTTGGCACCACCTTCTCGGCAGCGTAATAGGTCAGGGTGACCAGACCCGCTCCCTCGCTGAGCAACGGCTCGGCTCGCTTGGCCACCGCCACCAGCGAGAAAGCGGAGATCTCGAGCGCCGTCAGCCAGTGATCGCGCGTGGTGTCGATATAGCGACCTTCCATCGCCTCTCGGGGCGCAAAAGCAATGGCGTGCACGATGCCGTCGAGCGAGCCCCAGGTCTCCTCGAGGCCGGCAAAGGCTCGCTCGAGCTCCTCTTCGTTGGTCACGTCGGCCTGATAAAGCAGGGTACCCGGGATGTCCGCCGTTAGTTTTTCCAGGTCCGCCTTCAGCCTCTCAGCCTGGTAGGTAAAGGCCAGCTCGGCACCGGCGGCCCGCAGCTGATCGGCGATCGCCCAGCCGAGGCTCCGCTGGTTGGCGACACCCATTACCAGGTACTTCTTTCCCGAAAGATCGATATTCAGCATGGCGTCGTATCCTATCTCACCGAGCCGTCCAGCTATGAGAAGATGGCCTTCTTGTGCGCAAGATTCTGACCTTCGGCATCCTGTTGGCGGTCAAGCTCCTCTCCAGGATCTTCTACAAGTACGACTTTCGCTGGGTCGGGGATGTCCCGGACTCGCCGTGGAAGCAGGACTACCGGGTGATCACCATCCTCAACCACACCAGCCTGTTCGAGTGGCTGTTTATCGGCGCCCTGCCGCTGGGTTTTCTCTGGCGGATCGCCAGTCGGGCCTTGGTACCGGCCGCCGACAAGACCCTAAAGCGACCGCTGGTCGGTTGGTTCTTCAAGATGCTTGCCCCCAGGGTTGTGCCCATCTCCCGCCAGCCCGACCAGACCTGGCAGGCGATCATCGACCAGATCGACCCCGAGAGCATGGTGATCATCCTGCCCGAGGGGCGGATGAAGCGCGCCGACGGCTTGGACAAAAACGGACGCCCGATGTCGATACGGGGCGGTATTGCCGACATCTTGCGGGCCATTCCCGAAGGGAAGATGCTCCTGGCCTACAGCGGCGGCCTTCACCACATCCAGGTGCCGGGACAGTTCCTGCCAAAGCCGTTCAAAACCCTCGCCATGGCCCTCGAAGCGCTCGAGATTCCCGACTATCGCGAGGCTCTCGAGACCGATGGCACGATCGAAGCTTTCAAAGCGGCGGTCAAGGCCGATCTGACCGAGCGTCGTGACACCTACTGTCCGACCGGACGTGAAGTCTGGGTGCGGTAGCGGGCCTCAAGAACGGCTCTCGCGGCGATCGTCGCCAGGATCAGCACTCCACCCGCGAGCGACAAGCGACCGGGACGCTCACCATGCCCCCACCAGGCCCACACCGGGTTGAGCACCGGCTCGATCAGAATTAGGAGTGAGGCTTCGAGAGCCGGAATCTTCCTCAGACCAGCCGCCAGCAACGCATAGGCCAGCCCGATCTGAAAGACCCCCAGGTAGCCGATCAGCACCCAGTCGAGTGGCCGGCTCTCGACAACCGGCAGCGCCAGCGGTAGGCAGATGGCAAGGGCGATGAGATTTCCCGCCGCTATCGCTGCCGTCGGACCGCCGCTACGACCCGGGTCTTTCCGGCTCGTCCAGCGCAGCCCGATGACGACAAGGGCGAAAAAGAGCCCGCCAACAGCCGCCAGGATATTGCCCTCGAACGGCTTTGGAGCCGTGGCTCCGGCCGGTCCTACCCCCAGCAGCACCATGAAGAAGCCCACGCCGACGACCAGCATGAACACGAGGTCCCGCCGTCGCAGAGGTTCTTTCAGCAGCCAGGGTCCGAGCAGCAGAACGTAGAGAGGACTCGTCGAGTAGAGAAAGATGGTGCTGGCGGCGGTGGTGAGCTTGTTGGCCAAGACGTAGCAGATCAGAGCACCGGCGTAGGCAATGCCCACGGCCACGGTGCCCAAATCCCACCGCCGGCGCGACGACGGCAGCATCAGGAGGATGGCGAAGGCCGCAACTCCCGAGCGAAAGGCGGCCACCTGCCAGCTGGTCAGATCGATGGCCTTGATGACAGCGCCACCGGTCGAGAAGAGAAGGGCCGTGGCCAGGATCTGGAGCCGTGAGACGGTGAGGGAGCCGTTGGCGGCCGCGCGTTGCTCAGCCATTCGGGCTCATCCGGAGATGACGATTACTCACAGGAGGGCAGCGGCTTCTTGGCGCCACGGCCACCACGAGATCGCTCACCCAAGATCCGCTTGGGTTTTGGTGCTCGTTCCCAGACCAGACCAAACCGCGACGTGGATACCTGAAGGACTTGATGCACAACCTCCTCCACCGAATCGGTGAGCACCAGACGCCCGAGGTCGGATCTGTCGATGGTCCCTTCACTCAGCATCTTGTCCCTGGCAAAATCCAGCACTGGCTGCCAGTAATCGGACCCCATGAGAATCAACGGAAAGCCTTCGATCTTGCCGGTCTGGATCAGGGTGGCGGTCTCGAAGATCTCGTCCATCGTGCCAAAACCGCCGGGTAGCACCACAAAGGCGACCGAGTATTTGACCAGCATCACCTTGCGGACAAAGAAGTAGCGAAACTCGACCCAGACATCGGTGTAGGGGTTCGGCTTCTGCTCGTGGGGCAGCTCGATGTTGCAACCGACCGAGCAGCCTCCGGCCTCCTGGGCACCTCGGTTGGCCGCCTCCATGACCCCGGGTCCACCACCGGTCATGACCGCAAACCCGGCCTTGGCCAGGCGAGCGCCCAGCTCTCGACCGAGGTCGTAGTAGCGATGGCCTTCGGGAAAGCGAGCGGAGCCAAAGACGGTGACGGTGGGCCCCAGAAAGTGGAGCTGTCTGAACCCGCGCACAAACTCGAACAGGATACGAAAAGTGCGGAAAAGCTCGGGGCCGCGCCGGTTGGGTCCGGCGAGGAAGTGACCCTCTTCGGGCAGTGAGTCCGGCCGAGTGGCCGGCCGGCTGTCTCTGTGACGCCTCTCTTTCACCATCAGCTTCCCAGAAAAAAACGCCGGCAGAGCCGGTGTCGATCTCTTTCTAGCACCCCGCCTGCCCTCGACTCAAGTCGGCCTGCTCAAATTGCCAGATCCCCACCTCCAATCGGCTTCAAAACGGTACCGACTCTGTGGTAAAACCGGCCTGCAGATCTTACGGGAGAGAGCCATGACAAAGACCCAGGAATATGTCGTCCTCGAAGACCGCCTCGGAGCTCACAACTACGCGCCGCTGGACATCGTTCTCACCCGCGGCGAAGGTGTCTGGGTCTGGGACATCGAGGGTCGCAAATACCTGGACTGCCTCGCCGCCTACTCGGCCGTCAATCAGGGTCACTGTCACCCCAAGATTGTCGCGACGCTGGTCGAGCAGAGCAGCAAGCTGGCCCTGGTCTCCAGAGCCTTTCGCACCGACCAGCTGGCGCTGTTCTACGAAGATTTGACCCAGCTCTCCGGTTTCGAGCGGGTGCTGCCGATGAATACCGGTGCCGAGGCGGTGGAGACGGCCATCAAGGCGGCACGCAAATGGGCCTACACCGTCAAGGGCGTACCCACGGACCAGGCCGAGATCCTCGTCTTCAACGAGAACTTCCACGGCCGGACCACCACCATCGTCGGCTTCTCTTCCGAGGAGCAGTACCGCAGCGGTTTTGGTCCCTTTACTCCCGGTTTCACCCTGCTGCCCTACGGCGACGCGGATGCCGTGGCCCAAGCGATGAACCCCAACGTGGCGGCTATCCTGATCGAGCCGATCCAGGGCGAGGGGGGCATCATCATTCCACCGGCGGGTTACCTCGAGCGCCTACGGCAGATCACCCGGGAGCACAACGCTCTGCTGATTCTCGACGAGATCCAATCCGGGCTGGGCAGGACCGGCAGGATGTTTGCCTACGAGCACGACGGTATCCGACCCGACATGGTAATCCTGGGCAAGGCTCTGTCTGGTGGTCTCTACCCGGTCTCGGCCGTGGTCGCCGACAGCGAGATCATGGATGTCTTCAACCCCGGAGACCACGGCTCCACCTACGGCGGTAACCCCGTTGGCGCCGCCGTCGCCCGCACCGCATTGAGGGTGCTTGTCGAGGAGGGGATGGTCGAGAACTCGGCACTGCTCGGGGATCACATGGCGGAGCGTCTGGCCGGCATGCCCTCCGACTTGATCAAGGAGATTCGGGTCAAGGGGCTGTGGGCGGGCATCGAGCTCCACCCGGAGGCGGGAGGTGCCCGCCGCTTCTGCGAGTCGCTGGCTGCCGAAGGCATCCTGTGCAAGGAGACCCACGAGCACGTCATCCGCATCGCCCCACCGCTGGTTATCACCCGTGAGGAGCTCGACTGGGCGCTCGATTTGGTGGAAAAGGTGCTCGTCGGGACCGGGGTCGAGGCCGCACCGGCCGGTTAGCCGGTCCCCCGCCCGTCTCACCACTCGATGGGCAGTTTGACCTTGTGCTCCTGCTTGTCGCGGTAGAGCACGTAGCCCATCCGGCGACCAAAGAGATAGAGGTCCCTGAGAATCTCGACATCCCGCCGGCAGTAGTCCTCCACCAGATCGAGCCGCCCCTGCTTGACCCACTCGAGGCTCTGCAGACCGTCGGCCGACTTTTCGACCTCGAGCGTCGCCTGGGCCAGATGGTTGAGCCCCAGCCGGAAGCCGAGCTGACGGTGGACTACTTCGAGCAGATCCATCGTCGGTAGCGTTCGTCGGTAGTCGACCCCGGTGTAGCCGGAGAGCACTTTGTAGTCGAAGCGCTTGACGTTGAAGCCGACCACGAGGTCGGCGGCCTCGAGGCGGTGGACGAGCTCTTCGACCTCGTCTTCACGAAAGACTTCGAGCCTCCCCTCCTCCAGGTGGCAGACGACGCCTATCGCCACCAGCATGCGGTGGGCGTTCTGCCAGCCGCCGACATCGGCGGCCGAGAGCTGGGTTTCGAGATCGAAGAGGACGGTGTTCTTGGGGTTGGTTGGGAGCTCGGGTTCGGTGGGTCGGTCTGGCCGGCGTGTATCGGCCGGCACGGAGACCGGCCGCTTCGAGGCCGGAGATGGCTTGGGCTCCTCGGTTTCAATCGCATCTCGGGAGGGCGCGAGGCCCTCCTCTACGTCAGCACCTGCAGCCGTTTCCTCGTCCGGCTCGTGGGCCTGTGGTGTCACCTCCTGCGGTGTCAGCGAGACTATTACCGGTGACTTCTGACCGAGCGAGATCAGTGGTTGCTCATAGCCGAGGAGGAGTCGGATGAGCCTGGCTGCCCCTTTCTTGTCCAGGGGCCGGTTGCCGTTGCCGCACTTGGGTGACTGGACGCAAGAAGGGCAACCCTCTTCGCAGTCGCAGCTCTCCACCAGATCGAGGACCCGTGACAGGAGCTCCGGCAGTTGCTCGAAGCCGCGCGCGGCGATCCCCACGCCACCGGCATGTCCGTCGTAGATAAAGACACACCCCGACCGCACCTGGGGGTGCATCGGGATCGAGATGCCGCCGATATCGCCCCGGTCGCAGATGGCCAGCAGCGGGAAGAGCGAGATGGCGGCGTGCTCGGCGGCGTGGAGCGCCCCCATAAAGTGCTCGTCGCGGCCCTTGAGGCTCATCTCGATCTCTTTTGGCGCCACCCACCAGAGCCCCACGGTTTCGAATTGCACCGGTGGCAGGTCCAAGGTGTGCTGATCGATCACCTCCTGACCCTGGATTCGCTTGCGCTCGAAGCCCACTACCCTCTCGGTGACCAGAAGCCGACCCAACCAGGCCTGGAGCGGCCCCTCCTGGCGCTCACGCAAGACCTCCAGGATCTCGGTCTCCTTCTCGGCAAGCGGGGTGGTGAAGTAATCGAGCTTGACCCGCTTGGCGTGGACCTTGTCCGCCTCGAGGTCGAGCTCCTCGACCAGAAACTGTCTGCCGGCGTGGAGGTAGACCGCTCCCGGATGACACTCGTGTCTGACCCGGACGCCGTCTACAGTGCCGATCACCTTGCCGGATCGCGCATCCAGGATCGTGGCGGTGTCGCCGGAGCCCCTGAGGCTGACCTTCCGCTGTGGTCGCCGCCGCCGCGAATAGAGCTCACGGCCATCCGCCGACTCGGTGAGCTTGCTCTCTCGCAGCAGCTCCCCCACCTGGACGGCGTGACGCTCGAGGTAGGAGCTGTCGTTTTCGCGGTCGAGAGGCATCTCGGCAGCGGCACAGACGAGGTGCGCCTTGCTGACCGGCTCGTTGGTGGGGTCGACGATCAGACGCTCGTAGGGCCGTTCGACCAACTCGTTGGGGTGCTCCAGAAGGTAGTGGTCCAGGGCATCCGGCAGCGCCACCATGGCGGTGATCGACTCGCGCTCGGCGCGCCCCACCCGACCCGAGCGCTGCCAAGTCGCCATCACGCTGCCCGGAAAACCGACCAGAATACAGGCGTCGAGCCCACCGACGTCGATCCCCATCTCCAGCGCCGAGGTCGAGATCACGCCATACAGCTCGCCGTCGAAGAGCCGCTTCTCGATCTCGCGTCGCTCTTCGGGCAGGAATCCAGAGCGGTAGCTGGCGACCCGCGGAGCGAGCTGCGGCGCCTGTTGCCGTAGCCAGGAGTAGAGAAGCTCGGTGATCCGTCGCGCTTTGGTAAAGACGATGGTTTTGAGGCCGGCCTCGAGCAGCTCGACCAGCAGGTGCAGGGCCGTGGTGTAGGGGCTGGCCTCGGGCCGGACGAGGAGAAAGTGACGGCCCTCTCGGGGTGCGCCCGATTCGGTCACCCAGGTGAACGGCCTCCCCACCAGGATCTCACCAAACTCGTCGGCGTTGACGGCGGTGGCCGAGGAAGCGATGAAAATCGGTTGCGAGCCCACCGAGTGACAGAGTCGCAGCAGACGCTGGAGGACGTGGTGAAAATGGCTGCCAAAGATACCTCGATAGGTATGGAGCTCGTCCAGAACAACCCAGCGAAGATCCTTCAGAAACGGCTCCCAGCTCTGCCAGTAGCTCAAGAGCCCCAGGTGGAGCATGTCCGGATTGGTGACCAGGACTCGGGGTGGGTCCTTCTTGATCCGCTGCCGGGCATGCTGCGGTGTGTCGCCGTCGTAGATCTCGCAGCGTGCCTGCTCGGCCAGACCGGCCGCCTTCGCGAGGGCATCGAACTTGGCCTTCTGGTCCTGGCCGAGGGCCTTGAGGGGATACAGAAACAAGGCTCGACCTGGACCTTCGGCGTGAGCCTCCTCGAGGACCGGCAGATGGAAGACCAGCGACTTACCCGAGGCGGTCGGGGTGGTGACCAACACGTCCTGCCCGGCCCTAACCGCCGTCAGGCCCTCGACCTGGTGGCTCCACAAGTGTTCGGTCCCCGCACCCACAAGAGCTTGCCGGAGCGGTAGCGGCAGCGGCGGATCGAGCCTGCCCGTGCGCACCGGGACCGCGGGCAGAAAGAGGCTGTCGACAATCAGAGGACCGAGTCGACGGTCGGAGCGGAGCTGCTCGACGACCTCGGCGGCAGACGGTGGCATGGGGGCCATCTTACCGAGACAGATCTAGCCGAAGGCAAAGAGGCCACTCTGCGAGATCGGGGTGACGATAGCCATCTGCTCCAGAGTCAGATAGGCACCGGCAATCCCACCTTTCTCGCGTCGATGCTCCCGGGCGTGCTCTTCTGACCAGAAGAAGACCGAGTTCTGTCAGTAGAAGCCGATTATGTTGGGTGCCGTGATTGTGCTCCAGTCGACGTGGGGCTCGAACACAAGGGGCTGGGCGCCGTCGCTGTGGATCTCGTATCCGAGGTCGCTGTCTACAGCCAGCCGCAGCGACCTCCCACAGTGTGCACACGCCGTGTCGATGGTGACCGAGAGTTCTTGCTTTAGCAGCCGCCCTTGCACGAAGGGCGCAACAATCGAGTCCTCCCCTCAGGCCCCATAGAGGCGCTCGCCGGTACTGAAGCTCAGCCGATGCGGCGTCCGGTCGACGGTAACCGGAAAGGCCCACGAGACGGCTCCATTATCGTTGCGCACCAAGAAGAGGAGATTCTTCTCCAGCTCGTCGAGGATCTCGACAACACGAGGCTCGGGCAGATCGAGGCGGTCGGCGATCAGGGCAGGCTCGAGTGGTCTCCCCTGTCGGGTCAGCTCCCTGACCACGAAGTACCGCACCGCGTGGTGTTCATCGGTCATAAACCCGAGGCGGGCTACCTGTTGCTCGGGTACGAGAGCCAGCTGCTCCTCCCAGGTGGTCTGGGGCATCTCCTCGATCTCGTTACCCTTGCCGACAAGTATCGTTTTCATCATTCCTCAAGGATAGCTCACCTTCCGCTCCAGCGAGCTGCTCCCAGGTATGATAAGAATTGCTCCCATGACGCAGCGAGCATGCCACCGAACGACCCTGGTCGTCGCTGTCCTTCTGGCCCTTGTGGGCGCAGGCGTGGCCACCGCCGAAGACTCGGAGCCATCCTCCCCCATCGTCATGGTGGTTCACGGTGGCGCCGGCACCATCCTCAAAAAAGACATGACCCCCGAGCTCGAGGCGAGCTACCAGGAGAAGTTGAGTGAAGGCCTGCTGGCCGGCTATCGGATCCTGGTCGCCGGGGGCAGCAGTCTCGACGCCGTCGAGGCCACCATCCGGATCTTCGAAGATTCGCCCCTGTTCAACGCCGGCAAGGGAGCGGTCTTTACCGCCGAGGGCAAGAACGAGCTGGATGCCAGCATCATGGTCGGCTCGACCCGCCAGGCGGGGGCGGTGGCCGGTGTTACCGGCATCAAGAACCCGATCACTGCCGCCCGAGCGGTGATGGAAGCGACACCCCACGTGCTGCTGGCAGGCCAGGGCGCCGAGATCTTTGCGGCGGCACAGGGGATCGAGCTCGTCGAGCCCTCCTACTTCTTCACCCAGCGGCGCTGGGACGCTCTCGAGCGCGCCCGGGCTGCCGAGAGGGTCGAGGTGCGGGAGGCCGAGCCCGAGGAGGAGAACGAGGAAGGCTCAGGCGGGGCATTTGGCACCGTGGGTGCCCTGGCCCTCGACCGGGAGGGCATTCTGACCGCCGGCACCTCCACCGGAGGGATGACCAACAAGCGTCATGGCCGCGTTGGGGATTCGCCCATCATCGGCGCCGGCACCTACGCCAACGAGCACTGCGCGGCGTCGGGTACCGGTCACGGGGAGTTCTTTATCCGCTACGCCGTGGCCTACGACATATGTGCTCGGGTCGAGCTCCAGGGGCTGTCGATCGAGAAGGCGGCGGAGCTCGTCATCAACGACGAGCTCAAGCGAGTCGGCGGCTCGGGTGGCGTGATCGCCCTCGACAACAAGGGGAACTTCGCCATGCCCTTCAACACCGAAGGGATGTATCGCGGTTACATACGGGACGACGGCAAGCCCGTTGTTCAAATCTACAAGTAGACACTAAGGAGATCATCATGCCAGTACGCTCCGCGAGTGCCGTCTGGAACGGCTCTCTAAAAGAAGGCAATGGAACCATGAAAATGGCCAGCGGCGCCTACGAAGGTTCCTATTCCTTCGGCTCCCGCTTCCAGGAAGACACCGGCACCAACCCCGAAGAGCTCATCGCCGCGGCTCACGCCGGGTGTTTCTCGATGGCCCTGTCGGCCGGGCTGGGCAAGGCGGGCCACGAAGTCACCCGGGTCGCCACCACGGCCAAGGCCCACCTCGAAAAGGTCGGCGAGGGCTTCCAGATCACCCGTATCCATCTCACCACCGAGGCCGAGGTGCCCGGCATCGACGAAGCCGAGTTCCAGGACCAGGCCGAGGGGGCGAAGAAGAACTGTCCGGTGTCGCAGGCCCTGGCCGGAGTCGAGATTGTCCTGGACGCAAAGCTGGTCGGATAGGGACGTCGGGGAGACCTGAACGGCCGGCACACGGAGGCCGGCCGCTTCAGGAATGCTGAAGGTAGTGGTCGGCTCGCAGCAGGGCACAGATCGACTTGCCGTCGCAGATCTCGCCCGCGTGGACCTTGGCCACCGCCTCGGCCAAGGGCATGCTCTCGACGGTCAGCACCTCGTCGGTCTCCAGATTCTGCTCTGACGGCTCGAGACCACGGGCCAGATACAGCCAGATCTTCTCGTCGGTAAATCCCGGGGTGGTCCAGATCCAGCCGAGCGGTGTCAGCTCAGCCGCTCGGTAGCCGATCTCCTCTTCGAGCTCCCGAGAAGCGCAAAGCTCGGGCTCCTCTCCCGGATCGAGCTTGCCCGCCGGCACTTCGAGCAGCCAACTCCCGGTGGCGTACCGGTACTGCCGGACCAGGAAGACCTCGCCGTTGTCGGACAACGGCACCATCGCCGCCGCACCCGGGTGGCTGATGACCTCCAACTCTGTGGTGTTGCCGTTGGGCATCTCCACCCGATCGACGGTCAGATGGACCACCCGACCGTCGTAGATCGTCTTGCGCGCCAGGCGCCTGCCCTCGGGCATCTCTAGCCCTTACTCTTCTTCTTTTTGAAGGGGTTGGCGTCTTCGCCCCCCTCGAGGTTCCCCAGGTCCATCTCGCGTCGCTCGTAGCCATCGGGAATCTCGAAGATATCCGGTGAGATAGACGTCTGTTCGAGCTCGAAAACCTCGGTGGTGGTTTTGGTGACCTGTTGCTTCCCCTTCTGGCCGGTGGAGATGGACTCATCTATGGTCTTGAGCGGAAACCCCTTCATCTTGGACATCTCGGCCGCGATCACCTTCTCGAACCCCGTGTTTCCCATCGTCGGCGGCTCTCTCTTCAGCCATACGCCGAATGCCGGATCGGCCAGCTCTTCGGTGCTCCAGATATCCTGCACCGTCTCTACAGCCTGGGATCTCTTCATGCCC
This sequence comes from Thermoanaerobaculia bacterium, assembly GCA_049678185.1. GTDB lineage: Bacteria > Acidobacteriota > Thermoanaerobaculia > Multivoradales > JAHEKO01 > M0029. The sequence goes on along the minus strand of JBAUDS010000249.1, from coordinate 671 downwards.
ATGATCTTCATGTCCATGGTGTAAGCGGTGCGGAAGCGGTAGTGGGTCGTCGGTAGCCCGACGATGGTGCCTCCACCCTCTTCCAGTAGCTTCTCGACCTTGGGATCAGAGAACTCCATCTGGAACATGCCGCCCATGCTCTCCATGGCCGCACCGACCATGTTCATCATCGCGTTCAGATCCCATTCGGTGTAGGTCTTCTCCTTGGGGTCGACGAGATAGAGAACTTTGCCCCCATCTGTCGTCAGCAGATAGCTACCTTTCCCCATGAAATCGTTCCTACTTTCGGTAAAGACGATCTTGGCGTTGTCGCCGTCGACCCAGCCTTCGACGGTCATGTCCATCTGCTTGCTGGCACCCTGGCCTTCCTGGTGGGTGCGGGATTGGTAGTGAATGCCGGCGAGTGCCGGCATGGCGCACACCAGGCACAATCCGATAAGCGTGAAGATTCTCTTCGTCATCGTTGATCCTCCTCGGGTTTGGTGGGCTAACTCTCGCATGCCGGGGCTGGCTATTCAACCGGCCAAGGCGTGGAGACCGCCGGCACGGTGGCCGGCCGCTTCGTCCAGGAAACCACCTGCGCCCCTGGTCCCTTTCGCCCCTGCGACCCTTGGTCGCTTCAGAGGATCCAGGCGTAGCCGATCTTGAAGAAGAATGTTCGATCGGTGCGG
>JBAUDS010000248.1:0-2702 GCA_049678185.1 Thermoanaerobaculia bacterium | reverse complement strand
TTTCTGCTGCAGAAGATAGAAGAGGATCCGCGGTTGGTGCCGGAGCCACCACCTTTCCCCGACAAATCGTTCCGGTATCCGCAGTAACCCTGCTAAGATACGCCGACTTTTTCTGAAGTCGGTCGAGATGATCGGGGAAAAACTTTCCGAACGGTACGAGATCGTGTCCGAGCTGGGACGCGGGGGGATGGGTGTGGTCTACCGTGCCCGGGATCCGCTCCTCAACCGCGAGGTGGCGGTCAAGGTCATCGCCCCGGAGCTCCTCACCCCCGAGACCGAGCAGCGCTTTCAGACCGAGGCCCAGGTCGTGGCACAGATGGACCATCCGTCCATCGTCACCATCCACGATTTCGGACGGCACGAGGGCTCGCTCTTCTTTGTCATGCCGATCGTGGAGGGGGAGAGCCTCCGTCACTTCATGCGCGAAAAGGGCCTGACCCTGGGCACGGTCCTTGACGTGGCCATTGCCGCCGCCGAGGCTCTCGACTATAGCCACTCGCGGGGGGTCATCCACCGGGACATCAAGCCCGAGAATCTCATGGTCTCCCTCGAGGAGGCCGGCCGAGTGCGTCTCCGCATTATGGATTTTGGGCTGGCGCGGGGCACCAACGTGTCGAGCCTTACCAAGACCGGGATGCTGGTGGGAACGATGTCCTACATAAGCCCCGAGCAGGTCATGGGTGGCGAAGAAGTCGACGGGCGCTCGGACCTCTACTCCCTGGGCTGTGTTCTCTACGAGTGCCTGGTACACGAGGTGCCGTTTGCCGGCGAGATGCAATCGGTCCTCTATCGAATTGTTCACGAGATTCCTCAGTCGCCGCGGGCTCTCGGGGCCGATATCGACGAAGAACTGGAGGCCATTGTTCTCTCCTGTCTGACCAAAGAACGAGAAAAGCGACTGCAGAGCGCCGGCGATCTGGCTCGGTCGCTCGCTCGCTATCGGTCGAAGCTGGGGGATAGCCAGCAGATGCGGTCGATCATGGTCACCCGCACCATGCAGGCGCCGCGGTCGGCGCGGTCCCCGTTCGTAGGCCGGGAGAAGGAGTTCCAAGAGCTCCAGCAGCACCTCAATCAAGCGGTGCTGGGTGAGTGTCAGTTTGCGGTCATCTCGGGTGAGCCCGGGGTGGGGAAGTCTCGTCTGGTGGACGAGCTCGAGACATTGGCGGCCGCCCGCCAGATCCGGGTGCTGCACGGACGCTTTGTCGAGCAACGCGGCTCCTTCCCCTACCACGGATTCTGCGAGGTGATTCAGGAGTACTTTCGGCAGAAGGAGTCGGGGAGCTCCGCCAGTGGCCTGCCCGACTTCTCGGATCTGGCCGGTGATCTCGTCTCGCTTTTTCCCATGCTCAGCGAGATCGAGGTCATCCGCTCCTCAGCCGGCGGTAGCTCCCAATTCAACCGCACGGGCGAGGAGCGGCTGCCCGAGAACCGCACTCAGATATTCGAGCTGCTGGCCAGAACCCTGACCCTGCTCGCGGTCGGCAAACCGTTGATACTGGTTTTGGAGGACCTCCACGGTGCCGAGGCCTCAATCGAGGCTCTGGAGTACATCGTCCGTCGCCTCGGTCCCACCCCGACCCTCATCGTCGGCACCTACCGTTCGACCGAGATTGATCGCGCCCACCCCTTGAACCGAATGCTCGAGGGCTTCGAGGGCGACCGGCGGTTCTCCACCATCAAGCTGGAGGCGATGGCGCCGGCAGAGCATCGCGAGTTCCTCACCACCCTCACCGGGGGTACCGAGATCGTGGATGCGCTGGCGACAAGGCTGTTCGAGGTGACGGAGGGCAATCCCTTCTTTACCAAAGAGCTCGTCCGCTCGCTCCTGGATGCCGGCAGCATCGCCCAGGACAAGACCGGCACCTGGGCTCTGGCCGGTGGCATGGATATCTCCTCCGATGCCCTGCCCGCCACCATCCAACAGGCGGTGGAGAAACGGATCGAGCGTCTGCCCGACGAGCTGCGCTCCATCCTGTCGATCGCCTCGGTCATGGGCAAGACCTTCGACCTGGACGACCTCGAGGCCCTGGCCGGGGGTGAGACCGATCTCGACGATGCAGCGGAGCGTTTCATCCACGAGGGACTGCTCGAGGAGGAGCGTCAGTCGCGGGGCGATCAGCTCTCCTTTACCAGTGCCGTCGTCCGCGAGGTTCTCTACTCGCAGCTGTCGCGGCGCAAGCGGCGGTCATTACACCGCAAATACGCCACCCAGCTCGAGAAACGCCATACCGGCCGGCTCGAGCGCATCTACCCACAGCTCGTCTACCATTTTGCGGAGGGGGACGTCCCCGAGAAGACCGTCGAGTATGGCCTCCAACATGCGCGCAAGGCTCTGGGTACTTTTAGTCACGACGACGCCGTGCGCTCCGCCAGAACGGCCCTGGAGTTTCTCGAAGAAGAGTGGGAGGGAGACCCTTCGTTGGAGGGTGAAGCCCGGCTGCTCCTGGCCGAGGGGCTCCTGATGGCGGGCAACACCTCTGGAGCGCTCAAGGAGATCGAGGTCGCGACCAAGGTCTTCGAGGAACTGGGGAAGAACGAGCGCGCCGCCCGCTCGCTGCTGATGGCCGCCAAAACTGCCTGGCAGGCCCGTCAGGTCGAGGAGACCCGGCGATGGGTGGAGCGCGGTCTGGAAGTTTCGCGCCAAGCTGACGACAGCGAGATCCTGAGACAGTTCCTCTCACTGGCGGCCACGCTGGCAAATC
>JBAUDS010000247.1:0-2351 GCA_049678185.1 Thermoanaerobaculia bacterium | reverse complement strand
GGCTAGTATTGCGGAAATAGTTTTTGTGATTTTCTTTCCCCGGATGATGGGTGTGGATGGCTGTGGTAGAATATGCTCGATCGAGTCAGTAAGAAGACGGATAGAAACCCCAAGAAAAAAACGGGAGGAGATATGAACGTGCGTGCATCAGTCGCTGAGTTTGTGGGGACCTTTGCCCTGGTACTCATCGGCGCTGGGGCTGTGGTTCTAAGGGCTGGGGATAATGTGACTATCGCCTTCGCCCATGGGTTGGTCTTAACAATGGGGGTCACTATATTTTTATAATTTATAGCGGTACTGCGCATAAGATCAGACAACGAAAGGAGACAATATTATGAATGAAGATAGCAAGCGGCCCGTAACGGGAGGAACTAACAATCCCGCTGCCGGCAGTGGCACGTCCAACCGAGAGTGGTGGCCGAACCAGTTGAACCTCAAGATTCTTCATCAGAACTCTCACATGAGCAATCCGATGGGCGAGGAGTTCAACTACGCTGAGGAATTCAAGAAGCTCGATCTGGAGGCCCTGAAGAAGGACCTCTATGCGTTGATGACTGACTCACAGGGCTGGTGGCCGGCCGATTACGGTCACTACGGGCCACTCTTCATCCGGATGGCCTGGCACAGCGCAGGCACATACCGCATCGGTGATGGACGAGGGGGCGCGGGAACCGGTAACCAACGCTTTGCGCCTCTCAACAGCTGGCCGGACAATGTCAACCTTGACAAAGCGCGCCGGGTACTCTGGCCAATCAAGCAGAAATATGGCAAAAAGATCTCCTGGGCCGACCTCATGATCCTCGCTGGCAACTGCGCCCTGGAGTCGATGGGATTCAAGACTTTCGGCTTCGCCGGTGGGCGTGAGGATATTTGGGAACCCGAGGAGGACATTTACTGGGGAACCGAGAGCGAGTGGCTTGGTGACAAGCGCTACGCCGGTGACCGGGAACTCGAGAATCCGCTAGCCGCCGTGCAGATGGGCCTGATCTACGTGAACCCGGAAGGGCCGAACGGCCAACCAAGTGCCGTCGCTGCAGGCCGAGACATACGCGATACCTTCGCGCGCATGGCCATGAACGACGAGGAAACCGTCGCGCTCATCGCCGGCGGCCACAGCTTCGGCAAGACCCACGGCGCCGGCGATGCCGCGCTGGTCGGCCCTGAACCCGAGGGCGCCCTCATCGAGGAGCAGGGCCTGGGTTGGAAGAGCAGCTACGGCAGCGGCAAAGGCGGCGACACAATCAGCAGCGGCCTGGAGGGCGCATGGACGCCCACGCCGATCCAATGGGACAACAGCTTCTTCGACACCCTGTTCGCATACGATTGGGATTTGGTGAAGAGTCCTGCCGGTGCTTGGCAGTGGGTACCGACGGATCCGGCCGCAGCGGACGCCGTGCCCGATGCCCACGATCCGTCCAAACGGCATGCTCCCATCATGCTCACGACAGACCTCGCCCTGAGAATGGATCCAATCTATGAACCGATCTCGCGCCGGTTCCACGAGAACCCCGACGAGTTCGCCGATGCCTTCGCCCGCGCGTGGTTCAAGCTGACGCATCGCGACATGGGCCCCCGCTCGCGCTATCTCGGTGCGGAGGTTCCGGTTGAGGAATTGATCTGGCAAGACCCGGTGCCCGCAGTCGATCATGAGCTGATCGACGCACAGGACATCGCAGACCTCAAGAGCAAGATCCTTGCCTCGGGGCTGTCTGTCTCCCAACTGGTCTCGACGGCCTGGGCGTCGGCGTCCACGTTCCGCGGCTCCGATAAGCGCGGCGGGGCGAACGGGGCGCGCCTCCGTCTTGCGCCGCAGAAGGATTGGGAAGTCAACCAGCCGGCCCAACTGAAGACTGTGCTGCAGACCCTTGAGAGAATCCAAGAGGAGTTCAACAGCGCGCAGTCAGGCGGGAAGAAGGTTTCGCTCGCCGACCTGATTGTCCTGGGTGGATGCGCAGGTGTCGAACAAGCTGCAAAGAATGCCGGTCACGATGTCACCGTTCCCTTCACGCCGGGACGCACGGATGCGTCGCAGGAGCAAACCAGCGTGGAGTCATTCGCCGTACTCGAACCGGCTGCAGACGGGTTCCGTAACTACCTCAAAACCAAATACGCCGTACCGGCAGAGGAACTGCTGGTTGATCGGGGACAACTGCTGACACTGACCGCTCCTGAGATGACCATTCTCGTTGGCGGTATGCGCGTCTTGAATGCCAACTTCGGACAGTCCCAGCACGGCGTCTTCACCAAGCAGCCAGAGACGCTCACCAATGACTTCTTCGTGAATCTGCTCGACATGAGCACGACGTGGAAGGCAACCTCGGAAGACGAAAACGTGTTCGAGGGTCGTGATC
>JBAUDS010000246.1:0-7562 GCA_049678185.1 Thermoanaerobaculia bacterium | reverse complement strand
GAGATCAACCCGGGAACCGAGGACTCCATCCGCTATTTCTACGATGCCGCGGGCAATCAGACCTACCGCTCTGAGGGCGCTACCAAGCAGCGTTTCAGCTACGATGCCGCCAGACGTCTTTCCCAGATCCTCACCGACTCACCCGAGACGGCGGGGGCGATGAGTCAGTTCCGCTACGATGGCCGGAGCTTCCTGGACACCGCCACTCTGACCCCTTTCCCCGGCCGCCCCGAGCAGCTCACCACCTCGGCCACCTACAGCTCGGAAGGGCTACTCCATCATCGGTCGACCGAGGAGCCGCGAGGCCCGGCTTCGCCGCGCAACGCACCTGACCGACTCACGCAGAGCTTCGTGCTCACCTTCGCCGGTCGTCCAGTGGGGATCTATGAGAAAGTCGACGCGACGGATCTCGAAGGGCAGATTTCAGAAGCTACGAGCTTGATCTACCTGACGACTGATCACTTGGGAACGCCCGTCCTGGCGACTGACCCTGGTCGCAGTAAAATCTGGGGCGGCGGTTTCGAGCCATTTGGCTCCGAGTTCTCAGAGGCGCAACAAGCCGGCGTGTTTCTCCGGTTTCCGGGGCAGTGGGAGAATGTGGCCTGGGGGGGCGCCTCAGACGGCGAGTCGCTCTACTACAACGTTCACCGCTGGTATGAATCCGGCACGTCACGATACAGTCGGCCGGACCCGGCAGGCGTGCTGCGACCAGGCCGGGAGGCTCTTCTAGAGGCGAACCATCTCTACTCGTACGCAGCCAGCAATCCGCTCTTCTTTGTCGACCTCCTCGGCCTCGACGTCGAGTTTGGGGAGCCATGGTTGAAGGATCGGTACAACCAGCTGAAGCAGTGCTTCAAGTGGTTCAACGTCTTGATGGGGAATCATTTTGAGGTCGTCGACACCGTCTACACAGTTGCCACGGACCCGCCTGGGGACGAATGCTCTTTTCCTGATCTCAACAGGGCACCGAACACGGTGTTTGTTCTGAGAGAAGGTCCCGAGCGAGGAAGTCCTCAAGACAACTGCAGCAACACCATACGTTGCCTCGTCCACGAATTCTACGAGCGTTGGCTCATCGACGTAGGTGGGCATCCGCCGTCGCAAATGGCAACCGGGTCCGCCGACAGAATGGCTCGGCGAGCAGAGGGATGGATTCCGCCCAGTTGTTGCTCCTGTGAGGCATCTCAGTGAGCGGCGAAGGGCCTCTGGTCACCTCAAGTCGGCCCGTGTGGTTATCGAGCTTGCTGTTTTCTCTGCTTGCTTTGGCCGGGATTTGGTTCTTCGCCAGTCCAGCGTTTTCTTGGCTGCTCCTCTTGGCTGGCATCGCCCACGTTGTCGTCGTCGTTTGGTCGAGGTCGCGGGGTTCTCTGAGCTTGTTCTATAGTCAGTCGCTCATCGTCATAGCCACAATCGGAAGCGTTTTCGGTTACCTCCTTCGGGAGGTAGGACCAGTCCAGGGAGTTCCAAAGGTGCTGCTCGAGTTTCTCCTGGTTCCGTGGACGCGTCAGGGTTTCATGCACTTCGCCACGTACCTGGTCGGCCTTGTCGGGCTCGTTGCTGGGCTTGTGCTGCTACTGGCCTGGCGAGGACAGATACCCCGAATGGGATTCCATCTTGTCGCGCCGTCTCTGTACGCAGCAAGCGCTGTCAACGTGGCACGTGACTACGCGTTTCAGCGGCCTTTAAGGAGCATCAGTATTTCTCCTGAGGCGCACGACGTAATTTTCGCCTACGGCCTTGCAGCACTGGAGTTTGCACTACTCTTGCACGCTCTGGGCTGCGTTTTCTTAGCTCTCGTCTCCTTTCTTAGACGCGGCGCTCTAAGAGACGTCATGCTTACCCCAGGCTGATATTCCAGGCCGAGTACAGGGCAATGAGTTACCCCCTTGCTGAGGGCACCGCCTCGAGTCAGGGTAGAGTCGAGGACGGGCGCGGTGGCTTAAGGTGTTGAGGGTAGCTGTTGGCCAGCGTCTTTCGACATGTGCCGGTGCCTCACTTCTCACCGTGGCTCCGTTTCCCGTCCCCGCTCATCGAACCGGACTTGCGGTTCTCCCGCATCCGGCTCTCGGACCGGCTTCACGAGTAGGCATTCTCTTCTCGGCGCTGCTGCCGGTGGCGCTTTCCTCGACACCGCCACCCGAACCCCCTTCCCCGAATAGGTGCCACCCAAACCTAGGCAGATCCCAGAGGGCAGGAGTCATAGTAGGAGTTGAGGTTGAAGTCCTATCGCGGGTGGGCGGGGATAGGCAGGACCAGGGGCGAGCTTCAACTGAGAATGGCTTGAGAAGTGGGAGAGAGGCACCACGTGCGTACATGGATGCCGTGGTGACATCTGAGAGCTGACAACGTGGCCCTGGCGGAAGGGCGTCGGCGCTAGGTGGGAGCCAGGGAGGGTGTATCACCGACAAATGGTAGGGGCGGCGGGAAGGATCCCTCGGGAAAAGCAACGTTGAGCTCTCCGGCGCGCAGCTTCTGGGCTGCCTTCTGATAAGCGGCGAGGAACCAGCCGTAGGCCTCGATCAGTTCTTTTCTCGCGGCCTTGGAGGCACAGTGAAACCAAGGGGCAGGAGATTTCTTGAGTTTTTCGGGTCGTTTGTGTGGGTGGTGGTCGAGTAGAGAGGTAGGCGTTTCCCGGCGTTTGCTTCCTTTTTCCGAATGGGGTGGATGATCCTCGAGGATACCTTCGAGTAGATCCCTGATGGCGGTGCGGAGACGCTCGGCTGAGTAATGAGCCCAGCAGGGCAAGGGCTCGAGCTCGACGGTCTCTTGGGTAGCAAACCGCAGGCGGTGATATTGCTCTCGGCGTTGGCGCGCGGCCCACTCACGGGTTCTGTCGAACCACAGACCCTGGAGAGATCGGCCCTCGAGCAGGGCAGTGACGGTGTTGGCTCCTGGCCAGTCGGCGGGGTGATCGACTAGGCCTTCCTTGACTCCATGAGATAAGACGTAGCGCAGACGAGCCACCTGGGCGAACTCCTCTTCGCTGACGACGACAGCCTGGTAGCGTCGACTCCAGACCTTGTCTCGCCAGCCAGTCAGGCGACCGACCTCTCGGGCGAGCTTGGAGTTGAGATAGCCCATGAAGTGAGCGAGTCGCTGGGCGTTGGGGACGGAGAGGAGCAAATGGAAATGGTTCGTCATGAAGACGAAGGCGTGGATGTCGACGGGGTAAAGGCGCTGAGCCCGGGCAAGGGTGCCGATGACGATCTCGCGTAGTTCGTCGGTGGGCTTCAGCAGAAAGCGGCCCTGGATGGTGCGACAGGTGACTTCCACGAGTGCACCTTCCGGGGGGATGAATCGCAATCGTCGGCCCATATATAGAATAGAGACGGAATCGGATACTCCGATCTTCTATAAGAGGGTGGCACCTATTCTGGAACCGAGGCCTCCATCCGCTATTTCTACGATGCCGCGGGTAATCAGACCTACCGCTCTGAGGGCGCTACCAAACAGCGTTTCAGCTACGATGCCGCCAGCCGTCTCTCCCAGATCCTCACCGACTCGCCCGAGTCGGCCGGCGCCATGACGCAATTCCGCTACGACGGGAGGAGCTTTCTGGATACGGCCACCCTGGCCCCCTTCCCCGGCCGACCCGAACAGCTCACCACCTCGGCCACTTATAGCTCCGAGGGGCTACTCCATCACCGGTCAACAGACGAGCCCCGCAATCCCACCTCGCCACGCAACGCTCCGGACCGCTTCACGCAAGGCTACGTCCTCACCTTCAGCGGTCGCCCAGTTGGGATCTACGACAAGCTCGAGGAAACGACCCTCGGAGGGCAGGTCTCAGAGACCACGAGCCTGACCTATCTCACGACTGATCACCTGGGAACACCGGTACTGGCGACGAACGCTGGCGGTAGCGACATGTGGGGCGGCGGTTTCGAGCCCTTTGGTGCCGACTACTCAGCGGCGCAACAAACCGGGATGTTTCTCCGGTTTCCCGGCCAGTGGGAGAATGAGGTCTGGGAGGGCGCCTCAGACGGCGAGTCGCTCTACTTCAATGTCCACCGCTGGTATGAACACGAAACCGGTAGGTACACCAGGCTGGAGCCCATCAACATCGGTCTGACGATGAATGGTGTCGACCTCAGTAGCTTTGATTTTGCCCCAAATGTGACTGCGCAGATCAACACCATGCGGTTGATTGCATTCGACAAGCTCGGCGGTTTCCTCTACGTCAAGGGCGGTCCTACCTATTGGGTCGATCCCCTAGGGCTTTCTCCGTGCGACGTCGATCCTCGGCCTCTAGTTGGCTGCCAACAGCCGGGATCTGGCTGTTGTCTAATCTCGTGTATAAGCGACTTACGAGCTCAGCTCTGTTCGTGGAAGAAGGCTAAGACGCCTCTTACCGTTGTTGGAGGTGTGGCAGTAGGTGGAGCAGCTGTTTTGGCAGCTCCTGCAACCGCTGGAGTGGGTACCGTCTGCATCCTCGGCGCGGCTGGCTTTGTTGCTGGGGCGAGCGGTGGCTATTTCGGGCTCGAGGCTGTCATCCCCTTCGAAGCCTTTCGGCAGACTTTCAAGAACTGCGTACAGAACCGCTGTGGTGTGGTTTGCTCTTCCGAAGACCGATGTTTCGCCGATCGCCAGTTCGACTTAACGCGGAGTGAGGTATTCCCATGATAACGGGACGGTATCGACTGCGAGAGCAGCTTTCGAAGTTCCTCGGGTCAGCAAAGGCGCGCCGCGGCCTAAAGCTCACGTGTGTCATCTTGGTCCTCCATATGCTCGCTCACCTCTACGCCATCGTCACTGCCACAAGGGCAACTCACCGCCTCGGCGTCTCGTTTGTGGATGCGTCCTTCGTCGCACGGGCAGCCTTCTTTGTCGTCGGTGTTCCACTCCTTCTTTACCTCGGTGTCTGGTTGCTAGCCTTTCTCTTGTTCCTCGCAATTGAGGCTCGGAGGCGTCCTAGGACCGATGTGGTGACAGAGTAATAAGCTCTGAGAGTGAGAGGGTGCTGCTGGATGGGTGCCAGAGGCTCCGCAGGTTTCCTCCGCGGTATCCAGGGGTCATGTGACCAACTCCCAACTGCTGAGAGAGTCGGAATGCATGTCATTGGGCTACTGCTGCTGATTATTCCGATTGCGATGGCGCTGTGGCTGTTTGCGAAGCCGGGCAACGCTCGCCAACAAACTGCGGTGGTCGCCTTGGCAGCTTTGGTGACACTTGGAATCGTTCTCAGCTACTCCATTATCTTGAGCCTAGGACCTGGGGACACCTGGATTGGCGTCGCAATAGTCTGTCTCGCACCTTATGTGGCGGTTCTCGGTGCATTGCGCCTCCGGCTCTTGAGCACCCACCCAGCGCTGTTGCTCGTCGTCGTCCCGATAGCTTTCTTTTTCAGCTTGATTATTGTCTGGAATTCCCCCGATTTGGTGGACACCTGACTAAGCCCGATAATGGGCTGGGAGGTGTCAATGGGAGCAACGCGGAGGAGTTTCAGTCGAGAGTTCAAAATGGAGGCGGTGCGGATGGTCACCGAGGGCGGCCACAGCCTGGCGAAGGTCGCGCGTGATCTGGACATCCGCCCCGACATGCTGCGCCGCTGGCGGCAGCAGTTGGTGCAGGACCCGGAGCAGGCGTTTCCCGGGGTCGGGCAGCGCAAGACGAGTGACGAGGAGATGTGGCAGCTGCGCCGGAAGCTGGAGCGAGTCACCGCGGAGCGCGACATCCTAAAAAAAGCGCTCGGCATCGTCTCGGACCGTCGGCGATGAGGTTTGCCTTCATTCGTCGGCACGCTGGGGAGTATTCGGTGGCCTGGATGTGCCAGGTCCTCGATGTCTCCCTGAGCGGCTACTACGCCTGGCTGCGTCGCCCGGAGAGCCAGCGTAGCCGGGGCGATCGCCGTCTGCTGATCGAGATCCGGGCGATTCATCGCCAGAGTCGCCGCTCCTACGGCAGCCCGCGGATCTACCGCGAGCTGCGGGAGCGCAAGTACCGGTGCGGCCGGCACCGGGTGGCCCGACTGATGCGTCAGGACGGCCTCGAGGGCACCTACCGCCGCAAATTCCGGGTCACGACGAACTCCAAGCACCGGTGGCCGGTGGCGCCGAATCGACTCGAGCGGCGCTTCGAAGCCGCCACGCCCAATACCGTCTGGGCCGGCGACATCACCTACATCTGGACCCGAGAGGGCTGGCTGTATCTCGCCGTGCTGCTGGATCTGTGTTCGCGACGAGTGGTTGGCTGGGCAACGAGCTCGCGCCTGACACGCCGGCTGCCGCAAGCAGCCTTGGAGATGGCGATCGGCCGTCGACGGCCCGCAGCTGCAGTCCTTCACCACTCGGACCGCGGGAGCCAGTACGCCTCGAAGGACTATCGCGAAGCGCTCGTTGAAGCCGGGTTCATCGTCAGCATGAGCCGGCGGGGTGATTGTTACGACAACGCGCCTGTGGAGAGCTTCTTTGCGACCTTGAAGAAGGAGCTGGTGGCCGGAGAAACCTTCTACAGCCGCCGCCAGGCCTGCCGCGAGCTCGTCGACTACATCGAGGGCTTCTACAATTGCTGGCGCCGGCATTCCTCTCTCGGGTACCTCAGTCCAGTGGCCTTCGAGGAGCAACTCGCATGATCGTGGCGGCGCCCCAGGGTTTCCGTAGGACCGTGGTGCTGAGAAGATTACTACCCGGATGCTCGTTTCGAGATCCGGGCTTAACTACCTGTCCACCAGTTCGGGGCAAGTCCAGTCGTGGTTCTTGCGGTGAACGTCGGATTGATCGGGCCGCCGTAGTGACCAAGCGGCGCCAAAGAGGTTCTCCGGGAGAGGTGCCAGAGCCTTCGTAGGTCTTTTGAATCGGTGAGCTAGATTCTACCTACCGTCCGGCCTGCTGGAGGACGGTTTCGAGCATCTCGAGCACAAAGCGCTGTCGGCTCTTGGGGAGCTGGCTGAGTCGCTCGAGCTTCTGCTGGAGCTTTGGGGTGGGTTCGGACCTGTCGGACGTGTGAGGAGGATTGAGATGCCTAGCGATTGGGTAATAGCTCTGAGTTGGATGGTTCCTGGCTACCTCTCCGTCCTTGGTGGGAGCTTTCTTGCTTGCCACCTCCTAACCAAGGATTGGCCCTCGCTGAAGCTGGTTCTCTCTTGGGCGGCTACGCCCGTTGCCTCGTGGCTTGCAGCCTTGGTGATCATTGATCGGTGGATTCCTCTACTGAATCTCCTTGTCGAGCCGGTTATTCTGGGATGCTTTGGTGGGGGCCTGTACTTGTGGGCGAGCTTCGCATCATCGATGGATCAGAGGAGAAGACGAGAGTCCCTGGGCCTCGTAATACTGAATATCGCGGCGGCCCTGACCGGGGCACTGTTTCCAGTCCTCGGTGAAAGCCTATAAAGACACCGAAACTGTGGCGGACGGCGGGCGAGTCTCGCATTATCCATAGGTCACAGCCGAAAAGGCTGCCCGGGGAAAAGGTGCCGGGAAGAGGTGCCTGAGGAATATGGGGAGTAGCCTGGGGGAACGTTGAGTTGGCCGGCCCTTCAAGCTGTCAGGATTCCAGATTCCACTTTTGGTGTAGGTCGAAAACTCCTCAAGTCGAGAGATTGTCGGCCCGAGGAGGTCCAAGTC
>JBAUDS010000245.1:0-2455 GCA_049678185.1 Thermoanaerobaculia bacterium | reverse complement strand
CTTGATCTCGATAGGCGCGCAGATCGGGTGGAAGGTTGTCGGTGAGCTCTTCCAACTCCGCTAGCGACTCGGGCGGAGGGGGTGGCTTGGGTGTGCGAACACTGCGATAGGCAGGAGAGCCATCTTTGCGGGATTTGTGGCGCCGCGGCATAGGGAATCGTTCGCCTCCGGAGCTCGAGTGTATCTCGGTAGAATGATCTGTTCGTGGGAGCCATTGCATGCGGAGCCGCTTCAAACCCCTAGTGATTGGCGCACTGCTGGTGCTGGCCGTCCCGGTAGAGCCGGTCGGTGCCGCCGGTCGAGTGGGCCTTAAACAGCGCTCTTTCCACCTCGGTTTTACTCCGTTTGCCTACGACCTGACCCTCGAGGCGGTCGAGACCACGTATAGCCTCACCGGCGCCAACTCCGACATCGTGGCCCACCACCTCGACGGTGGTGTGCCGTGGCCCGAGGCGCTGGCCGGAGACCCCTATCACCCCAACGTCGAGGGGGATCTGGATCTTCGGGTTGGTCACCTCCTGCCCGCGCAGAGGATCTATCTGGCGGTGACGCCGATCTCGTTTGTGCGTGACGGCATGGCCCTCTATTGGGGCGAGTCGGTAAACATGCCGTTGCCACCCCCGTGGAATTCCCGGGGACTCGATCACCCGGAGGTAATTGCGGCCTACATCAGCTACTGCCTGTACATGATCGAGAGGTTCCAACCCGACTACATGGCCTACGGCATCGAAGTCGACCTGCTCGCCCTGAGTGATCCGGTCGCCTACCAGCAGTTTGCTGTGTTGGCGGCGGCGGTCTATCCCGCCCTCAAGGCGGTGTACCCGGACCTGCCTATCTTCCTCACCTTCACCATCCCGCACGATGAGACCCTCGAGGCACTCCGGCCCGTTATCGAGCAGGTACTCTCCTTTACCGACATGATGGCGGTGAGCACCTACCCCTTTCTGACGGGGTTGGAGCGTCCCGCGCAAATACCAACCGACTGGTTCTCGAGGATGCGGGACTTGGCTCCCGAGCTGCCATTTGCGGTGGCCGAGACCGGGCTCATTGCCCAGCCTCTGGTGCTCGAGTCGCTACAGGTGACCATCCCTGGGCGCGAGTTGTGGCAAACCCAGTATGTGGGGCGTCTGTTGCGAGAGGCCGATCGCCTGCATGCAGAGTTCGTCATCTGGTTTGTTCCGGTCGACTACGACCTTCTCTGGGATCGGCTGCAAGACCAGGGTGTCGACGAGTTCTACAAGCTGTGGCGGGATTGCGGACTGTGGGACGGGGAGCTGGGGCCTCGCAGAGGGCTGTTCCTGTGGCGCCAGTGGGTTCGGCGGCGCTGGGTCGAGCCGGGAAAGGGGATGCATGAGTAACTTGGCGAAGCCGCTTCTGACGGCGGAGGATCTAAAGGAGGCCGCGGACCGGATCGGACCTCATGCTCACCGCACCCCGGTCCTGACCTCGTCCTACCTGGACGAGCGGGTCGGGACCCAGCTCTTCTTCAAATGTGAGAACTTCCAGCGGATCGGGGCTTTCAAGTTCCGCGGCGCCGCCAACGCCGTCTTTTCACTGGCGCCGGAGGACCTCGAGCGGGGGGTGGTGGCGCACTCCTCGGGTAATCATGCCCAGGCCCTGGCCTTGGCGGCTCGTCTGCGGGGAACCCGGGCCACGATCGTCATGCCGACGACGGCCTCGGCGGTGAAGGTAGTGGCGGTGCGCGGCTATGGTGCCGAGGTCGTTCCCTGTCAGCCCACAGTCGAGGACAGGGAGCAGGAGACCGATCGGGTCCTGCGGGAGACGGGTGGCACCCTGATCCACCCCTACAACGATCTGCGCATCATCGCCGGTCAGGCGACGGCAGCGATGGAGCTGCTGGAGCAGGTGGAGGGGCTGGACCTGATCCTGGCACCGGTTGGCGGTGGCGGGCTGCTGAGCGGCACCACCCTGGCCGCTCATCACTTCTCCCCATCGACCCGGGTGGTGGGGGCGGAGCCGGCGGCGGCCGACGACGCCTACCGCTCGCTCGCGGCCGGTGAGATCCTGCCCTCGGTCGACCCCGGGACGATCGCCGACGGTCTCCTGACCTCACTCGGCGATCTCACCTTTGCGGTCATTTCCGAGTTGACCGACAGCATCGTGACGGTCAGCGAGGAGGCCATCATCGAGGCGATGCGCACGGTCTGGGAGCGGATGAAGATCATCATCGAGCCCTCGGCAGCGGTGCCGGTGGCGGCACTACTCGAGGGCAAAATCGATCCGGCGGGTCAGAGGGTGGGAGTCATCCTGTCGGGGGGGAACGTGGATCTCGATCGGCTTCCGTGGTCAACCCGACCTTCTCACCGCCGTTCGTAGCGAAGCGGCGTAGCTGCCTGTAGATGCAAGGCTTGCGAGGGAGGGCCTGCGAAGGCGTACTTGCAGTACGTTGAGTAGGCCCGACCGAGTGTAACGCCGCAGATGCAGGCAGATACGC
>JBAUDS010000244.1:0-3608 GCA_049678185.1 Thermoanaerobaculia bacterium | reverse complement strand
GGGCGCAGCGCTCGGCCGCGGTCGACGTGACCCTGCCCGGCCGGCGTCCGGCCATCGGCAGCATCCACCCCGTCAACCTGGTAATCGAGGAGATCGTCGAGATCTTTGCGGCACTGGGCTACAGCGTGGCTGAGGGCCCGGAGGTCGAAGACGATTACCACAACTTCGAGGCTCTCAACTTTCCACCCGAGCACCCGGCGCGGGATACCCAGGACACCTTTTTTCTCGAGGACGGGCGGGTGCTCAGAACCCACACCTCACCGGTGCAGATCCGGACCATGCTGGAGCGGAAACCGCCGATCCGGGTGATCTGTCCGGGGCGGGTCTACCGCCACGACAACGATCTGCGCCACTCCCCCATGTTCCACCAGGTGGAGGGGTTGGCGGTGGCCGAAGGCATCACCATGGGCGACCTCAAGGGGACGCTCGAGGCCTTCATCCAGCAGCTCTTCACCCCCGACACCGGGGTGCGGCTACGGCCCAGCTTCTTTCCCTTTACCGAGCCCTCGGCCGAGGTGGACATCACCTGCCCCTTTTGCCAAGGCAAGGGTTGCCGGGTCTGCTCCCGCAGCGGCTGGATGGAGATTCTGGGTGCCGGCATGGTCGATCCGCGGGTGCTGGAGGGTTGTGACATCGATCCCCAGATCTACTCGGGTTTTGCCTTCGGACTGGGGGTAGACCGGGTGGCCATGATCCGCTACGGGATCCCCAACATCCGCTTGCTGTTCGACAACGACCAGAGGCTGCTGCGGCAGATCTACTGATGGAGCTCTCCTTCAACTGGCTCTCCCAGTATGTCGACCACGGGGCGACGGTGGATGAGGTCGCCGCGCGGCTGACCGCCGCCGGGTTGGCGGTCGAAGGGATGGAGGAGCGGGGCGGCGACTATCTGCTCGATGTGGATGTCACCACCAATCGGCCCGATTGCATGAATCACCTGGGGCTGGCCCGGGAGGTGGCGGTGGTGTTCGACAAGCCACTCGACGTCCCCGACGCCCGCCCCGAGGAGCTCGCCAAGCGCACCGCGGACGAGGTCACGTTGACGCTCGAGGATCCGGTGGGCTGCTCGCGGTATGTGGCGCGGTTGGTCGAGGGGGTCGAGGTGGGGCCGAGCCCGGAGTGGCTGGTGGAGCGACTCGAGTCGATCGGCCAGCGCCCCATCAACAACATCGTGGACATCACCAACTTTGTTCTCTGGGAGACCGGTCAGCCGATCCACGCCTTCGATTTCGACAAGCTCCGCGGCCGCGCCATCGTCGTGCGTCGAGCCCAGGGGGGAGAGCTGCTGGTCACCCTCGACGGCGAGCGACGCGAGCTCGGTCCGGAGGTCCTGGTGATCGCCGATGCCGAGCGCGCCGTCGCCCTGGCGGGGATCATGGGTGGTCTCGAGACCGAGGTCACCGAGTCGACCAAGAACGTCCTGATCGAGAGCGCTCACTTCGATCCCCGAGTCATCCGCGCCGGGGCCAAGCGTCTCGACCTGCACACCGACGCCAGCCATCGTTTCGAGCGCGGGGCGGACCCGGGCACCTGTCTGGACGCCGCCACCCGGGTGGCGGCGCTCATTGCCGAGGTGGCGGGGGGCCGGGTCGTGGGCGGGGCTGTCGATGAGCGCAACGAGAATCTCGACTGGAGGCTCGAGGGAGAGCTCGATCTGGCCAGGCTCGACCGCTTTGCGGGGGCCGAAATCAGCGCCGAGTCGGTAGAGAGATGGTATGCGGGCCTCGGTTTCGAGCTGGAGGGAAAGGACGCCGGACGGTGGTCGGTCGCCGTCCCCAGCTGGCGCTACTACGACTTCAAACCCGATCCGGGGGATGCGCCCGGCAGGTCGAGCCGACCGGTCTACGAGGCCGATCTCTTCGAGGAGGCCATTCGGCTCTACGGCATGGACAAGATCCCCTCGGGGCTGCCGACACTGGCGGGTCCCGACGCGGGCTCGAGCGAGGGACACGAGCGGCGAGAGCAGATACGCCGTCACCTTGCCGCCTGTGGGTACACCGAGGCCATCAACTACGCCTTTCAGGACGCCGAGTCCGAGGTCGTCTACCCGGCTCTCGAGCGCCAAGGGGATCCCATCCGACTGGCCAACCCGCTGTCCGAGCTCTATACGGTCATGCGGCGATCACTGCTTCCCAACCTCGTGGCTGCCTCCCATTTCAATCTCCAACGTGGCGCCGCAGCGATCCGCCTGTTCGAGATCGGACACGTCTTTCCCGGTGCCGAGAGCCCGGAGGTCGAGGCTGTAGCCCTGATCGGCGGCGGCAGTCTGGGGATGCCTTGGGACAGAAAGAGCGAGCTCGATCTGTTCGATCTCAAAGGTGTGCTCGATGCTCTGGCCTGGCACTTTGGAGCCCGGCTCGAATATCGGCCGGCCGAGATCCCGAAGCTGATCTCGGGCACCGCCTCGGAGCTCTACCTGGAAGATGCGCCCGAGCAGAGGCTTGGCTACCTGGGACAGCTCGAGGAGGACTCGGCCTTCCCCCTCTTTGCCGCCGAGCTCGAGGCTTCGTTCTTCGACCGGGCGGGTATCCCGCAGGTGCGCACGCCATCCCGTTTTCCCGGGATCGAGGCCGATCTCACCCTGACCCACAGCCGCGACACCTCGTGGAGTGAGATCGCATCGGCGATCGCGGCGGCGGAGAGTCCGGATCTGGTGACCTACGGTCTAAAAGATCGCTACCGGGGTAAAGGCGTGCCTGAGGGAGCGGTCAATACGACCATCTATTTCGTTTACAATGCCGACGAGCGGACACTGACGCAGGAAGAGGTGAACGAGCGCCATCAGGACCTGGTGCGCGACCTCGAAAACCAATTCGGCTGGAGGGGGTAGCTCCATGAATGCGAACTGGCTAGGCGAGCTCGAAGACAAGGTCGAGGCGGCGGCAAAAGAGCTCGAGAATCTGCGCAAAGAGAACCGCACCATCAAGGCAAGGTTGAAGAAGCTCCAGCGGGAGCTGTTGGAGGTCGATGGTGCCAGGGAGGGGGCTGACACCTGGCAGCGCGAGCGTCAGCAGGTCCAACGCCGTCTGGCGACGCTGGCCGACAGCCTCGAGCAGCTTCTCTAGCAACCCCGTTTGTCAACCAAAATCTGCACTTGGGGGTCGAATCCCCTGTGTTATAGTTGCCTCAGGAAAACTCTCGAAATGGATGGAATAGTCCTTTCGAGGGTATCGGAAGCGACATGGCGAAGAGCTCCAAATCAACCACCGCAACCGAGGTGGACATATTTGGCGCCGCTTACCATGTCCGGGGTCATAAGGATCCCGAGTACCTCCAGGAGCTTGCTGAGGTGGTCGATCAGAAGATGCGAGAGATCGCCCAACAGGTCTCGACCGTGGACACGGCCAAGATCGCGATCCTGGCGGCACTCAATTTGACAGACGAACTTTTCCAGTGCCAGAAGCACCAGGAAGGGGAACGGGTAGAGATTCAGGAAAAAGTGACGGCTCTGGCCGGGCAGCTCGAACAGGCGCTACAAGAATAAGCGCTGCCGCAGGTGATGAGGCCGTTGCGTTGAGCAATTGATGAGTTTGGTATCCCCTGTGTGGTTTGTGATGGGTCCAATTGTTGTAGAACCAACAGCAATTATTCGGGAGTCTTTTCTTCCC
>JBAUDS010000243.1:0-1741 GCA_049678185.1 Thermoanaerobaculia bacterium | reverse complement strand
TTTCCGGGTCGCGTCGTAGTATTTGCTCAGTAGTCATGGAAGGAGAAGCATGAGCGACCTGATCGTAGCTGGCTTTAACGACGCACACACAGCCTTCCTCGCTCGCGCAGCACTGGCGAGACTGCAGGGGGAACTGTCGTTGCCCGGGCATGATCTGGCCGTGGTGACCAAGGAAGAGGGGGGCGAAACCACCCTACGGGAGGCCGTCAGTCTCAGCGGTGCGCGGGAGATGCACCCGACGTTCTGGAAAACACTGGTTAGCCTGCTCTTTGCTCCTGGCCCTTCAACGGGAGCGGGCAGCGATGCCACATCGGCGAAGTTGGCCGCAATCGGCATCGACGCGACATTCAGGAGCCGTCTTGCCGAACAAGTCCAGGCCGAAACCTCAGCCGTTCTCGTGTTAGTCACCGGGCCGGCGATGCGGGACCGGGTGCTTGGCGTCCTTCGGGGCTTCCAAGGCGAGACCATGCTAACCGAGCTGACGGGCGGTGATCGGGAAGTGTGGCTGTGCATCCTGTTAGGCACCGAGCAGTTGGAGAAGACGAAATGACGACAGCCGGCCAAAGTCTCTCCGGAAGCCCCATCGCAGGGGGGGGGATGCCGGAACCCGGACTGCAACGTACAGTTTAGCGGGGAATCGGTTCACCGTACTACACCTGCCGGCGTTGTCGGCAATCCAAATTCCCTTAGCGAGCGAGGACTTCAGATGCTAGTTCTAAGCCGGAAAGCGGGCGAACGGATTTCGATCGGTCCGGAGATTGAGGTCACCGTACTGGGCATCCACAAGGGCAGAGTCAAGCTCGGTTTCCTGGGTCCGCCGGAGGTCCCCATCCATCGCGAGGAACTTCTGCGTACTATTGGGCCAAACCAGGCAAGCCACCCTGCAACGCTGGCGAAGAAAGGAGGGCAATAGCAGCACAAAAACACAGAACGCGATGGATTCCACGAAACTGAATGTCGAGCGGCTTCTGACGTCGCCACCGGAGGCGCGTCACCGAAAGTACAGTCAAAACCAAGAAGGAGGGCGACGGGAGACATCCTCTACCTCTGGCTAACACGAAACAAACAAGGGAGAACGAAGATGAAGAGATTAACTCGAAAATTTGGGAAAGGCTCCGCGGTTTGCATATCCGCGGCATTGGTGGTCTTGACGCTTGGATTGAGCACGCCCTCAGGAGCGAGAGCTGATGAGGCAGATGCCAAGAGGCTCGTCAAGGCCATGTCCAATTACATGGCGGCGCAGAAGACCATTTCGTTCGCTTTCGATGCTAACCTCGAAATCGTTACAAAGGAGCGTCAGAAACTCACTGTGGCAAGTTCGGGTACGGTTACTCTCAAACGGCCCGACAAGATCCGCGCTACACGTACCGGTGGTTTTGCCGATGTCGAGATGCTTTTCGACGGGAAGAAGCTGACTCTGCTCGGCAAGAACGTGAACCTCTACACCCAGATCGACACTCCCGGAACCATCGACCAACTAATCGACACGTTGAAGAACGAACATGACAGGCCCCTCCCTGCCGCAGATTTGCTGATGATGAATGTCTACGATGAGTTGATGTCCCAAGTGATTGATGTAAAGGACCTTGGCAGCGGTGTGATTGGCGGCGTTGAGTGCGATCACCTTGCGTTTCGGAACAAGGAAGTCGATTGGCAAATATGGATCGCCCACGGGGAGCGTCCCTATCCTCGCCGATATGTCATCACCTCTAAACTCATTGCAGGTGGACCGCAATACAGC
>JBAUDS010000242.1:0-1700 GCA_049678185.1 Thermoanaerobaculia bacterium | reverse complement strand
GTTCAGCCAAGGGACTGAGCTCCCCGCCCACCCGCTGTGCAAGGGTCACCGTATAGCGACCAGGGGGGGCCAGCGGACCGTCGTCGGGCATCCAGCTCTCAACGGGTTCCAACGACGTCACGGCATTGGTGGTCGGATAGTGTAGATCCCAGGCCACCCGATGGAAGCCCGAGCCGGCCGGGCCAGCGATGCGGCGCACCACGTCTCCCGCTTTGTCACGCACGGTAAGGACGATCTCCGCCTTCTCCTCTTCCTCCTCCGCCTGGAGGACATCCCAACCGGGGAACGGCGTGTCGCCGCCCTCTTTGGCGATCTCTTTTTCCTTCTTCTGCCGGCTTTGCTTTTTCGTCTCGAGCTCTTCCTTCAGGTAGTAGGTAAACACCGCGCCAAAGGGGGGATTGGGGGCGGTGAAGAAGGCCGCCCCCTGGTCCGACGGCCCATCATCGCCGAAGGGCCGCCGGGGGATGTACCACCAGGCGTCGCGGACTGGAAAGAGCTCCACCTGCTGCTCGAGCATCTCTTCGGAGACCCGACGCAAGGGGGTGTAGTCGTCGAACACATAGAAGCTTCTGCCAAAGGTCGCCCCCACCAGGTCGTTCTCCCGTTTTTGGATGGCGAGATCCCGGAAGGGAATATTGGGCACCCCGCCGGTGAGCTTGACCCATTTGCTGCCGCCGTCGATGGTGAAAAAGACACCAAACTCGGTGCCGACGAAGAACAGCTCCGGCCGCTCGTGATCCTGAACGATTCGCCAGACGATTTGACGTTCCGGCAGGTCGCCGGCGATCGATCTCCAGGTGCGACCCCGGTCGGTGCTTTTCAGCACGTAGGGAGAAAGGTCGCCGCGCTTGTGATTGTCGAGCACCGCGTAGGCCGTGTCGGCATCGTAGAGGTCGGCCTTGATGTCGTTGACAAAGGTGCCCTCGGGGACGTCTCCCACCCTGTCGACACGTCGCCAGTTGGCGCCGCCGTCCTCGGTCACCTGGATCAAGCCGTCGTCGGTGCCGGCGTAGATCAGACCCTCGACCAGTGGGGATTCCGCCAGTGAGGTGACATTGCCGTAGTTGGACATGGCCCCGAGGTCCCAGACCGCGTCCACCGACCAGACCCTGCCCATCATCGGCATGGCGATGCGCTGACTGCCGTGCGAGAGGTCGCCACTGATGGCGCGCCAGCTATCGCCGCGATCATCGCTGCGCCATACCCGCTGGCTGGCGAAGAAGAGCCGGGCCGGGTCATGAGGGCTGATGAGGATCGGGCTGTCCCAATTCCAGCGCTCGGCGGGCGCGCCCTTCTCGGGCTGCGGCTGGAGGTAGACGATCTCCCCCGTCTTGCGATCGTGGCGCACCAGATTTCCCTTTTGCCACTCGGAGTAGATGATGTCGGGGTTGGTGGGATCGACCGCCGGCTGATGGCCATCGGCAAAGACCGTGATGAACCAGTCACTGTTGCGAATGCCGTGGACGTTGTCGGTGCGCGACGGCCCGCCCTGGGTGCTGTTGTCCTGGGTACCGCCGTAGATGTTGTAGAAGGGCTCGTCGTAGTCCACCGCCACCTTGTAGAACTGGGTCAGCGGCAGGTTGGCCACGAATCTCCAGTTCTTGCCGTGGTCCCAGGTCTCATACAGGCCACCGTCGCTGCCGACCAACAGGTAGTCGGGGTCGTCCGGATGGAAGGCGATGGCGTGGTTGTCGCTGTGC
>JBAUDS010000241.1:0-5319 GCA_049678185.1 Thermoanaerobaculia bacterium | reverse complement strand
CGCTTCAGGCCTCCATTTCCCCGGTGGCCGGCACCCGCGGACCGCGCACTTTCTGATAGGGACAGCCTTCGCGCAAATGGGTCACCGGACATTCGTCTTCGAAATAGGCGGAGCAGCGGAAACACAGCCCCTCGCCGGAGTCCTCCGCATGGATGAGAACCAGTGAGAAGCGCTCCAGCAGATGGGCCAACTGGTCCAGCTCTTCGGCGTTGAAAGCCTTGAGCACCGGAGCCAGCCGCTCGGCCTTGAGATTCTCGTACTTCTCCACCAGCCGTCGACCCTTGGCGCTGGAGGTCAGCAGAGTCGCTCGACGGTCTCCCTTGGATTGCCTGCGGAAGACCAGCCCGAGACCTTGCAGCTTGTCGATGTTCTTGG
Source organism: Thermoanaerobaculia bacterium (assembly GCA_049678185.1). Classification (GTDB taxonomy): domain Bacteria; phylum Acidobacteriota; class Thermoanaerobaculia; order Multivoradales; family JAHEKO01; genus M0029. Next base: position 4,944 of record JBAUDS010000241.1, on the reverse strand, counting down.
TGGCGGCGGGAGGGCTGACGCCGAGAAAGTCGGCGATCTGTCCTACCTGATGCTTGCCGTTGAGCGAGATCAGCTTGAGAAGATGGAACTGGGAAAGGGTCAGGGAGTTGGGGCATACCTCGTTGAGGAGCTTGATTTCGAGGATCTCCCGCACCACCGAGGCGAAGATATGGGAGTAGCGCAGCAGCTCGAAGAGTTGGCTTTCACCGACGTCCGTAGCGCCCCCGTTGCCGGGCTTGGTCACGGGAAGTCTTGGGTCCGCTCCCTGGTCATTTGTGCACCTTTTTGGTCTTTTTTATTAACCAAGTTACTATTTAACCGCGTTAACTATTGTACACAGACACAGGTCCAATTTCAAGAGATTCAGACCCGATTCTCTGTGGAGTTTCAACTCCGCCGACGGGGCCTCGCAGGAGAGTCACAACGGCGATTCCGGTCTTGGAAAGAGTCGTCCCCGATGCGTTGACACTGCGAGAACTTGTAGCTACACTTGCCAAAAGGTGACTACATGGCAACGCGAAGAAGGATCGGGATACGGCAACTCAAGAACGAAGCGCCACGGGTTCTGAGTGAAATCCGCGAGGATGGGGCCGAGTACCTTGTGACCCGACATGGAAAGCCTGTGGCTCTGATCTCGCCGCTCTCGCCTGACGATCTCAGGCCCGATCAAGAGGACAACGTCACCGATTCTCTTGCCAAGCTCCAGGGGACGGCAAAGAGCGTTTCTGAAACGGCTGCAAGCATCACAGCTCCTGCGGTTGTCTCTCGGCAACGCCGGTAGGCGGACCCTTGGTAGCCCATGCCGGTCATCGACGCCAGCGTCTACGTATCACTCGCCAACGAGGCCGACCGATACCACGATCGTTGCTTCAAATGGTTCGAGTCGTGTCTTCGAAAGCAACAACCCCTCGCAGCGCCCGGCTTACTCTTGGTGGAAGTCGCCGCCTCGATTCGCCGCCTGACCGGCAGTGCCAAGCTGGCCCGACGCGTGCTTTCAGAGCTCCAGGAGGCCGAGCTCATCGAGCTCTATCCGCTCACTGCTGTGCGAGGTGAGGCCGCAGCAAACCTCGCAGCTTCAACCGGAGTTCGAGGTGCAGACGCGGTCTACCTGGCCCTTGCAAGGGAACTCGAGGAGACCCTGATCACCCTGGATCGTCAACAACTGGAGCGCGGCAAGGGCGTAGTCGACGTCACCAGGCCGACTTGATCCCCTCTGATCGGAGTTCGAATTCTCCTCGCAAGAAGAGATCCACCTTGCTCGCTTTAGACGATCCCCATAGGCTTGGCGTCGTGCCTAAACCCGCAGCAGAGCGACGCCATGCAGAGAGCGGTCGATGGCTAGTCGTTCTGGTGATCTCATTGACTGCGCTGGTTTTCTTACCGTCCTGCAGAACGGTCGAGGAGGAACAGGGCTCCGGGATCAATCTGGTAGAGCTCACGGCGGCCGGCGAGGCCGAGTGGAGCGGCCATCAAGTCGAGCCAGCGGAGGCGCCAAAGGGTCTCGCTGTGGTGCCGGCCGCTGGCGACGAGATCGCCGGCTGGACCGGGCAGTTGGAGATGCGTCAGGGCGAGGGCGTGAGCGATACCCGGATGGTGGTGGCGGCACCCGCCGGCACCACGTTGAGTTTTGACCTCGAGGTGCCACCAGACCCGATCTTGAGGTTGGGTCTGGGCTACCAGCCACCGGCGGAGGATGGAGGCGAGATCACCTACCGGGTGGCCGTGTCGGGCCCGGACGGTTTACCAGAGGTCCTGCTGGAGGAGACGGTTGCTGTCGTGCAGCAATCCACCTGGCAGGACCGAGCGATCGATCTCGAACGCTTCGCCGGTCAGCGTGTCACGCTGGAGCTTCGGACTTCGAGCTCCGTCGACAGCTTGTGGGCCGGTTGGGCGGCACCGGAGGTGGCGACTCGCTCTCGGCAAGCGAGCCGACCTAATGTTCTCCTCATCAGTCTCGATACGCTGCGTGCCGACAGCCTTGGCTGCTACGGCTACGAGCTACCGACGAGCCCCAATATCGACGGCCTGGCTGCACGCTCGACTCTTTTCCGCCACGCCGTCAGCCAGGCCCCATGGACACGTCCATCGCACATGGCCATGTTCACAGGCGTCTTCCCGACCTCCCGGTCCCGCTCGGATCCGCCCCTGCTGAGCGAGCTCCTGTGGCGCAGCGGCTATCGGACCGGAGCCTTTACCGGTGGCGGACAGGTGCACCCCAGTCTCGGATTTGGGCCGGGTTTTGAGCGCTACGAGGTGATCGATTGGCTGCGCCGGCCCGAGGTGGTGGAAAGCTGGTGGAAGGCCGACGACGGCCGCCCCCGCTTTGCCTTTCTCCACACCTTCGAGATCCACGATCCCTACAGCGACGACAGGTTCACGTCGGGTCTGGAGAGTGGCCGCATAGAAGGTCACTTTGGCCGCTGGAAGTGGGAACGCCTCAAGAAGCAGGGAGGGCTGAACGAAGAAGAGAAACGGATCGCGCGGGCCCTCTACGACGGCGGAATCGCCTTTACCGATGAGCGTCTCGGTGCTCTCCTGGACAACCTCGCGGCCCTCGGGCTCTTCGAAGACACGATCATCATCCTCACCAGCGACCACGGCGAGCAGTTCTGGGAGCACGGGACTTGGCGCCACGGCCAGGTGCTCTACGACCACCAGCTGCTGGTGCCGTTGGTGATCTACACCCCACCTTCGGTCCGCCAGGCGCTGGGCGACGACCCGGTGCTCGCCGGTGGCAAGGTCGACGCTCAGGTCAGCCTGGTGGACATCCTGCCGACACTGCTCGACATCCTCGACATCGCCGATGTCGAGAGTCTGGTCAACGGCCGCTCGATCCGACCCCTGCTCGAAGGCAAGCGGCTCGACCGTCGTGAGGCGTTTGCCGAGAACACCAACATCCGCGCCGCCGAGCGCAAGGCCTTGCGCACCGAGAGGTACAAGTACATTCACCAATACCCCCGGGAGGGCAAGGGTGACCATCTCGAGGAGTCGGTCCAGCTGTTCGACCTGACCAACGACCCCCGGGAGAAGACCGACATAGCGGACGAGCATCCCGACCTCGTCGCCGGCTTCGAGCGCCGTCTACAGGCCATCGTTCGCGGCACTGATGTCACGGTCTCGCCGGACGAGGTTCCCGAAGAGATCGACGAAGAGCTACGCGAGCAACTACGGGCGCTCGGCTACGTGGGAGACGGTTGAGCCCCGGTATTGTGTCCCCGATTTACGGTGTTTGATTCCTTGCTGATCTTCCTTGACCTGGCTCTGGGCGCCTAAGCGTTTCCCAGGTTACGACATCACCAGATTATCGACCCGCTTTGCGACTTCCCGCGCGACCCGCAACAGCGCGGCGACAAGCTGCTCATCCACATTCATGTCACCTTCATACTCGGCCAGGTTGCGCCTGCGGTGCGCCTGATCCAGGACCCGCCACTGTTCGTTGGGCAGATCGATCGTGTGCTGCAGGCACTGGAACACCAGGTAACGCGATTCAGATCGGTACCCCCGATAGCGCAGTGCCGCCAGGGCCAGAGCATGGGCGGCGTTGTAGGCGAGATCGAAACGGCTCTCCAGGCTGAGCTCGCCGCGCTCCGCGTCGGCCAGCCGGCGAACGCCTGAGCCCAGCAGGCCCTCGAGCTCCCCTTCCGCTAGCGGCTCGACCTTGAGCTGACCGATACGGACCAGGTTTTCGAGCTGCGAATCATTCATCTTCGCCGCCGATCAGGACCAGGTGTTCGCCCGAGAGTACGCGAGTGAGGAAAGCGCTGTTGGACTCTTTCCTCTCAACAAATTCCTGTGGTGTATACAAGGCAGGACTGATCTTGCGGTCAAGGCCCGCTTCCACCGGCGCCAGTACCGTGTAGATATCCTCCAGCGTCACGCCTTCAGCGACGATCAGGAGGTCGATGTCGCTCGCAGCCGTATCGGTACCCTTCACCACCGAACCATATAGCAACGCCAGTGTAATCCGGTCCGCAAGCCGTTCGAGCGCCTGCCGGATCGGCTCGACCAGCGCCACAGTCTTGAGCACCAGACCTCGCAGTTCCGCAAAAACGGGCGAGTCGGGATTGGCCTGATAGTGCTTCTGCTTGCCGATGGGGGTGACCGTTATGAGGCCGCTCGAAGTGAGCCGCTTGAGTTCGCGTTGCACCGCGCCGGACCCGGAACCGGTCAACTCAATCAGTTCGGTGGCAAAGAAACTGCGGGCGGGTTGGCCGAACAGCAGAGCCAGCACTCTTTGCTGGGTGGTGGTGAAAAGCGCGTCGGCCAGGCTGTTGGACACTGATTGCCCGGATGCTGCCGCCTTGCGGCGGTCAGGCCGGGACCCTTTCGTGGCTAAACTACCCATATTGGGCATTATAATGCCCAGTTTGGGTAAGTTGCAACTCTATCCTTGCCATAGGAGTCAGCAGACCTGTCCCCAAACTCCCGCTGGGGAAATCGGCCAACACCATCGGTAGGGTGAAGGCAGAAGCGAACGCCGTCCCGGCAGGGCTTTCCCGCGGCGTGTGCAAGCTACGCCTGCTCGCTCGTCTCCCACATATGAAGGAGAAGAATTGACCTGCCCTAGGAGACACAGCCATGAGAAATCTCATCGTCGCGCTACTGACCATCCTCGCCCTGGGCCACCTCGCATGCATGTCACGTGCGGCCCGGAAAGAAGGAGGTGAGAGGCAGACCGCCACCTCGAAACCATCCACCGCCAATAAAGAGAGAGGGCCGCAATCCCTCATTTCAGGCGAGATGAGCGGGCGAGGCTTCGCCTTGGCCGACGCGGTCGGCGGTGCTAGCTACGACCTGCCCGGCCGCTACAACCCGAACTTCAACACCGAGTCCTACGACCACTTCGTCGAGAACGCATTCCTCGGAGTGGCCTCGAGCCCGCTTTCGACCTTCTCGATCGACGTGGACCGGGCCTCGTACAGCAATATTCGTCGCTTCATCAAC
>JBAUDS010000240.1:0-9735 GCA_049678185.1 Thermoanaerobaculia bacterium | reverse complement strand
TCCTTGTCCCAGAGAAACTGCAGCTCCGCATACTCCAGCCCGGTCTCGACCATGACTTCGAGCGCATGCTCGAAGTCGTTGCTGATACCGTTGGTAATCACTCCGAGGTTGGCCATTTATTTCTCCTTGGCGCGAGTGTGCGCCTACCAGGTAACCTCTGTGCCGGCGATCTGCTCCAACAACTTGACGATGGACCAGTTGTCCTCCTCCGGGAACAGAGAGATTCCAGCCTGGAAGAGCTCGTAGGCGGCGCTGGTGGTGAACATGGCCACACCGTTCTTCTTCGCCATGTTCATACTGATACCGAGGTCCTTGTACATCGTGGTGATCTGGCTGCCGGTGTCCTTGAAGGCCCGGTCCATGATCAGCTTGGCGCAATTCTCCAACAGCGGACTCCGCACACCGCTGGCGGTGAACACCTCGTACATCACTTCGCCCTTGACGCCGGCCTTGGCACCCAGCACCAGTGACTCGAAGATGGCGGTAAACGTCGCCCCGATCAGCGCCTGGAGGGAGGCCTTCACCGTCTGACCCATACCGATCTCTTCACCGACATGAAAGATCCTCTCGCCAACCGCCTGCAGCACATCGAGATTGGCGTCGAAGACCTCTTTCTTTGCCGCCGCCATCAAGGTGAGCGTGCCCGCTTCCGCACCCCCCTTACCACCGCTGACCGGCGAATCAATGACCGCGATGCCCTTCTCGGCGATCAGAGCGGCAATCTCCTCGATCTCTGCCGGATCGATGGTGGCGGAGATGATGATCGTAGATCCGGGTTTCATGGTCTCGAGCAGACCATTCTCACCGGCAACCACCTCTCTCACCTGTCGGCCGTTCAGCACCATGACAAACACCACTTCGGCATTGGCGCCAACCTGGGCAGCACTCCCGGCCGGCTCACCGCCGGCCGCCTCCAATAGACCAAGACTCTCTGGCCTCAGGTCGAAGCCGGTCAGCTCGAAACCGCTGTCGATGATGTTCTTCGCCATGGCCAGCCCCATGCTGCCAAGGCCAATGATTCCAATACGTTTCATGGTCTCCTCCAGGGCACTCTGGCCCGCCATTCGGCGTACCTGAAACTCGATTTAAACAGTTGATACTGGGCGAAGCGACAGCTTCGATCTTGGGTGTCTCCCTCCCACCGCCGGCCGTCGCTCCGTGCCGGGGGGCGCGGGTGAGTTTATCAGCCTGCGGACCCTAAAACTACAACAAAGCAAGGCCGACGCAGACGCCGAAGTCCGCCATCTTCTCGAGGTTGTTACCACCGGATGAGGGACAGTCCCTGGATCCTGGGAAAGCTCCTCTCGTCCCTGGTCACGACGTCCAAACCTCTGGCAATCGCGGTGGCGGCGATGAGGAGATCGTGCGTTCCGATGGTGACACTCCCCGCAGCCAGTTGCGCCCACAGGCGGGCGTGAGTTCTTGCCGCTACCAGATCGAACGCGATGACCGGAAGCCGGGAGAGGAGGGTCTCCACGAACGCCTCTCGATTCGATCGACGCTCTTCACTGTCCGCCCGAGGCACACCGTGAAGGAGCTCGGAGGCCGTGATGGCGGAGAGGGCGAAATCAACGTCCCCATAATCCTCCAGAACCGAGTCCAGATCGAGGGTCCCCCTTTCGGCGGCGATCAGGACACTGGAGTCGATCAAGGCTCCCACGGCGACTCCGGCAAGAGCGGTTGGCTTCGCGCCGTCTCTTCGACCGAGCTCAGATAATCCTCGTCAACCGCCGGCAGAGAACGGAAGAGCGTCACCAGATCGGCACCGGTAAAGGGCGTCGGCGCCGCCGGCCTGAGCTCACAGATCGGCTGACCACCTCGCATGACAATAAAGGTCTCGCCGCGGTACCGGATGCGATTCAAGAGCTCGGAGAAGTTGCGGGACGCTTCCGTGGCCGACACCCTCCTTGCGGCTTGGTACTCCGTGGGGTGCTCCCGAACGAGCCCTGCCGGTGGCTTTCTGGTCTTCTTTTTTGACATCCTATGGAACTCCTGAAATCAGAAATTCATAATATCTGATCTTACTTACAGGGTCAAGCTCTTGGCCGCTGATCAGCCCCGACCTCGGAGTGGCTCAAAGAGCTAGCAGGCTAATCTGGAGGACAGCGTGCCGCGGTGCTCGGCTTTCTGGGCCTTCTTCATGGAATCTTCATCCCCTTTTCAGGTTGCCGGCGAGGTTGTTTCGTAGAGTGAAAACCGAAACGACACTCTTGACCTGATAACAAGGAGGAACCATGATCCAACAACCTGTTCAACAGACTCGTCTTGTCGCCGCTCTACTTCTTCTCGTTCTGGGGAGCATTCTCCGGCCCGGTACCGGCTCGGCCGAGGTCGCGTCCGCCAGCGCTACCGAGCTGGTCGGTATCTGGGGTGCGACCCGTCGGTTTGGGCCCGAGGTTCGCGGTATCTTGGCCCTCACGCGGCGTGACGGCGGCTGGCAGGCTGAGATCGCCGGCTTCAAAGTCGACGCTTACTCATCCGGTGCTGCGATCGAATTCGAGATTCCAGGCGGCCGGGGCCGGTTCCAGGGCCAACTCGAGGCCAATGGTCAAACGATCTTGGGGCACTGGATCCAACCGCCGACGGTCAACAACGGGCTGAGATTTTCCTCACCGGTCGAGCTTGCGTCGGTCGGCAAGGACCGCTGGCAGGGCGAAGTGGTCCCCTGGGAGGATGAGCTCACCTTCTATCTGGTGTTAAAACCCCGCGACGATGGCTCGGTGGAAGCCTTTTTCCGCAATCCCGAGCGCAATCTTGGGGTGTTTCTCAATCTCGATCGGCTCGAGAGGAGCGGAGATCGAGTCGAGCTGATCGGTACCTGGCTCAGCAACAAGGATGAGCGAGTCCTGGCCGAGGGCACCTATTACCCGGATTTCGACCGGCTGTCGATCTTCATCCCCAGGGGAGACGGCACCTACGACTTCGAGCGTATCGATGACGATGCGGCGAGCTTCTTCTACCCCCGCGGCCAGACCCCCGGCTCCTATCGCTACCAGCCTCCAGCGCCTCGAGACGACGGCTGGCCGGTGGGCACTCTCCAGGATGCAAACATCTCGGTCGAGCCCATCCAGAAGCTGATCGAGACCGAGATCTTGCCTCCACCCGACTCGCTCCACGATGTCTATGTCCACGGCATGCTGTTTGCCCGCCACGGCAAGCTCGTTCTCGAGGAGTACTTCCACGGTTTCAACCGGCTTGCTCCGCATGACACCCGCTCTGCCAGCAAGAGTCTGACCGCGACACTCGTGGGTGCCGCTATCCAAGCCGGTGGGCCGCTGACCGTCACGAGCCCGGTCTACGAGACCATCTATGGTGAGGCGCTCGAGCCCGACACCGATCCCCGCAAGAAGAGAATGACGGTCGAGAACCTGCTGACCATGGCTTCGGGGCTCGACTGCGACGACCGCGACCCTTCGTCACCAGGCAACGAAGATTCCATGCAGCAGCAGACGGAGGAGCCGGACTGGTATCGCTACGCCCTGGCGTTGCCCATGGCGCGCGAGCCGGGCGCGGAAGCCATCTATTGCTCGGCGGGCGCCAATCTCCTCGGCACGGTGCTCAGTCACGCGACCGGCGAGACGCTGCCGCGACTCTTTCACCGACTCATTGCCGAGCCCCTCGACATCGAGCGCTATCACTTGACCCTGCAACCGACCGGCGAACCCTATATGGGTGGCGGTATCCATTGGTTGCCCCGGGATTTCATGAAGTTGGGGCAGCTCTATCTCGACGGCGGCCGGTGGAATGGAAAGCGCGTTCTCGGCGCGGAGTTTGCCGCTCGAGCCACCGAGCCGCTCTTCGAGCTACGCGAGCGTCGCTACGGCTATCTCTGGTGGGTGGTCGACTATCCCTACAAGGGAGGCACGGTGCAGGCGTTCTTTGCCGGCGGCAATGGCGGCCAGGTGGTGATCGGCATCCCCGACCTCGATCTGCTGGTGACCTTCTTCGCCGGCAACTACAACGATCGCGTCCTCTACCGCATGCAGGACGAGTTTGTCCCGGACTACATCTTGCCGGCCGTCGACAGCATGGGTGAATAGACGTCCTGTTGCCGTCGGCTCGTACTAGCGGACGGGGTCGAGGAATCCCGGGGGCAGCCAGTCGGCGGCGAGCACGACCTCGCGCTCCCTGCCGACGAGATCTCCGATCCGCTCGATCCGCGGCCAGAAGCCCGCATCCTCGCGAAGATCAGCGAGGGCCGGATCCACCAGCAACCAAGCCGAGTTACGGTAGCCAAGCCCGATGGCCCGATCGATGGCCGTAGTGGCGGCGGGGTGATCGCCGGCCGCCGTGGCGAGGATCGCGATGTCGATCGCCGAGGGCGGCCACTCGCTACCGGCGCGGAGGCCCTCGTCTATCTCCGCGATCGTCGTCTGCGCTTCCAGGCCATACGTGTCCGGGTCCTCCTTCACCGCCAGCGCCAGCAGCCGCTCCGTGGCCGACGAGCGGGCGCTGACTTCGACGGCCTGCCGATACATCTCACGCGCCTTCTCGATGTCGCCCTGCATCGCCGCCAGGTGACCGCGAAGCTCGAACAGCTCCGGCCGCTCGACCCCGGCTTCGACCGCCTGCCCGATGAGCGCCTCGGCACCAGTCAGATCGCCCCGGCTCAGGCGGTACGCCGCGAATGCGGTGGCCGCGAACAGGTTGTCGGGTCGCAGTGTGACTGCCTTCTCGTACCAGACCTCCGCGCTAGGGCTGAAGTCGAGAGCGGCCAGGGTGTCAGCGATCTGGACTTCGAGGTAGTGAAGATTCTCCCCTTGTTGAAGCAGCTGTAAATTCCATCGCAAAGCTTCGGCCAGCTCTCCCCTTACAGACAGAACATAAGCACCGGCGGCAAGGGCGCGCAGATGGCGCGGGTCGAGTTCCACTGCTTGCCTGTAGGAGGCCAACGCGGCCGTCTGCCGTCCCTGGGCATCGAGGGCCAAGCCAAGAGCGTGGTGAGCCTCGGCCAGAGTCGGATCGAGTGCTATGGCCTGCCGGGCGAACCCTTCGGCTTCCCGGGCCCATTTGATCGGCTGATTGAACTTGGCACTTCGCTGGCCGAAAGCCAGAGACAGACCGGCCAATGCCAGCGGGTCGTCCGGGTTTCTCTCCAGAGCCTGCTGCAACAGCTTTATGGCCCGCTCGTTGTCTTGCTCGCGATGAAGGTCGAAATACTCACGGGCACGTGCCACCAGATCGCTCGAGGAGACTTCAGGCTCGTAGATCGCGGGAGTGCCGGCCGCCGGTGCGGATGAGGATCGAATGAAGGCGACGAGGGCAACGACCAGCAGTATGGCAGAGACCGTCGTGACCCACAGCAGAGGTTGGGGTCGTCTGCGCCTCGCCCGCGAGCGGTTCGGCTCAGCAACGCGCTCAACGGGCTCGCTCTCGGCCAGCGTCACGTCACGGCCCTCGACACGTTCGGGCGCCGGCACGAGCTGATACCCACGCCCACGCACCGAGCGGATATAGCGGGGGTCGCGCCAATCGTCGCCCAACGCCCGCCGCAGCAGAGCAATCCTCTGGGTGATGGTCTCGTCGGAGACGGCCATCCCCTCCCAGACTGCTTCGACCAGCTCGTCGGGCGAGACGACATCAGGGGCGCGGCGGATCAGCAACGCCAGGGTGGAAAAGGAAAGATCGGGAACCGCGAGCTGCTCCTCGCCTCGCCACACAGCCACAGCCCCGACATCGATCAGCAGATCGTCGACACGAAAGCACTCTCGTCTAGGCTCTGTGGTCACCTCGAAACGGTCTCCGAGGCTTAGTTTACGGTCTGGCGATCGATGAGGTTCCCGAACCACCGACAATCGTCTCCTGCTGACCCTTTCCCGGGCAGACGAGCGACAGTGCTTGGAAATTCTGATTAGGGAGAAATGGCCTATTCCGGCGCGGCGGAGGAGGACGTCGTGCTGTTCGATGGACTAATGGAGTAAGGCAACAGGTGGCCTGGCTACCTTGGCGGATGATTGATCCCCCCTGCAGCGATATTATTGGCACACATGTCTCTTAGCGCCGGTTCGCGCCCGTTGGCAAGCCCTCAATCTGATCCGCCAGAACTAGTTCAACCTCATTCGGCCGGACGCCACAAGAATTGGATGGCACCTTATCCGGTGCCAAAAGTAGAATCCTATCCCTTGCGCTCTATTTCTTCTTGTCCGGCCGGACGTCGGTCAGCTTGGTGGGCTGGGACGTCATGCTGCTGACCTCGAGTTTGCCCGTGCTTTCGTTCCAGGTGAGCTCGGTGCCCATCGAGAGCACGCCGTCGCCCTTGCCACCCTCGTCTAGATTCAACAGCATCAAGGTCACATCCCAGTCACCCGCCTGCGAGCCGCTGTAAACCTCGCCGAACGACACGGGTCGATCCGTGGCGAGAATGATCTGCGTCTTGCCATCCCCCATGTCGAATTTGCGCGCATAGCGCAGCGGATAGCCCTGTCTGCCCGCGAACCAGACATACCCGGTCTTCTTTTGGCCGCGCAGCTCCTGGGCCACCTCGCGGTCGTTCGGCTTATCACCGGTGGCACCCTTGATGGCTTCGAGAATCTGACCGCGCTCCTCGTCGCTCGACCAGCGATAGATCTGCAACTCCAGCATCGAAGCGCCCGTCGGACCACCTTGCGCCATTGCATTCGCCTTGTACTTTTCGATGATCGGGATCTTCTCCGCAGCCACTTGTGGTGCAACTGTCAGCACCAGGGCCACAATCAGCCCAATTCCAATGAACAACTTCGTCTTCGTGGTTTTCTCCTTTGCTATTACATTGTGCGGGCTATGATCAATCAACTCTTGGGGAACAAGAATTTGAGCTGTAGTCGTAGCGTCCAGGTCTCGCCCTGGTTCTCCAGGTTGGGTCCCTGCGCGATCACCGGTTCGGGTTTCGTGACGTTGTAGAAGGCCTGCATCGAAAGATCCAAGGGTTGCTTGCCCCAGTGCGCGATCCTTCCGAAGCCACCTCCAAGGGGGATTGTCCAGCGATTGTCACTGGATGCCGTCCAGTTGGCCGTGATGACCGGCACCGATGTCAGATACCACCCCTTGTTCATGTTGTAGTTGATGATCGGTTGAAACAGGAACTGGTTGACCTCCGCAGCGTCATCGTCCCCGGCGAAGGACCAGACGTTCTGGACCAGGACACCCAGCACCCAGCTTCCCGGCATGGTCAACACGACGACGCCTACCCCCCCCGACCATTTGTCGCTGGCCCACTTGTCTTCGGTAGCAGTAGGAAAAATAAACGCTGGTCCCACGCCCCAGATCAATTTTCCTGGCTGGGCCGGCGAGATGAACCCGGTATAGCTGATGTCTCCCAGTCCCGATGCGCTACTACCGATCGAGGGAAAGACCGCTTCCTTCTAGATCAGTGGGACTATCCCCCGATTGACCAGATTCCACTTCTTCCCCAGGCCAAGCGGATAGACCGGCTGGATGTTGAGGGCGTTCGATATCGAATCGTTGGGACCAATGCCGAAACTGGTGTTGTTCTGGAATGGCAAGCTGACAATATTGCCGATCGGATTCTGCGACTGCTTGGCGAGATCGCCGGCATCACTCTGACCGAGCACCAGGCTAGGGACAAACAACACCGCCAGCGTTACCAGAGCCCCCACCGGGCGTACGAGTCGCTTCATTGGTTTCTCTCCCTCCTCGCGGCGGCGTGCCCCTCCTCAGTAACAGATCTCGTCGTCCTTGGCGTCCTTGCAGGCAGGGATGACGCTATTCAGGATGAGGTCGCTGTTGAGATTGTCTTTCTTGAATTTCGGTGTGCCCGTAGATTTAGCTTCAGTATGCATCCACGGGTTTCTGGGCCCGACTCCCACTCTTTGAGTGATCTTGTCCCTGGTGATATTGAACACCATGAAATCCTCTGCGATAACAAGCGGTCCGTCGTAATACTTGCGGAGACCATCAATCGTCGGCAGGGTTGTGTTGGCATTGCTCAGGATGTGGGTGCCTACTGCCAGCCTGGGTTTCGTCAGCGCGAAGATCTTCCCAAGCGCCACCGGCAAGGTGTGCGAGCTTGCGATCATCGAGTTGGCGCGGTCTATCGTGACTCCCATCGTCTCAGCGAAGACTCCTGGATCCGGGCCGACCTCATGCATGACGATGTCGCAGTTCTTCGAGTTTTCGATGTAGAACTGGGAAGGGCGTGTATCACTGGCTATGACTGCACAAAGGCCGTTCCACTCAACTCTGTAGCCAACCCCTCCGTCAATGCTGTGCGCTACCGGAAAGGACTTGATTACGACGCCATTTTTTTCGTAGGCAATGCCCGGGTTCAACCTGTAGTCGAACTCGTGCACGTTGATTTCATAGCCGTCGGATTCCGGAATCGCTATGCCGTTAAAGCTGGTCACATGCCAATTCGTGAACCGCTTGAGGCCATCGACCATGTACTTGGTGCCCAATTCCGGCGTGTCGCCTGACGGGCCGTAGATATTCAGGGGTGTCCAACGGTCGGCGCTAGGACCAAACGTATACAGGTGCGGCAGGGAGCCCAGATGATCCATGTGATGGTGCGTGACGAACAGGTTGGTCATCCTCGAGTAAGCGACCTGCATCGTCATGTAGTTGGCTTCAGAGCCCTCGCCCAGATCGAACACGAAGGCGTCGCCGTTGCCGAGCTCGACGTAGATGCTTTGATCAGCCTGTCCCGCTCGAACATAGCCGTAACCGGACCCGAAAATAGTGACTCGCATCTCGTCCTCGGAGACCGGCTCACCGGGATACATGAACGAATTACTACCGGATGGCGTGTATACGTCAGCAGCCTGTAGGCTGAATGACGCGATTAGGAGAAGTACCGCAAAGAGAAATAGCGGCAAGGCTGAACGTGGGATGTTGCTCTTCCTCTTCATGTTCTGCCTCCTTTCTAGATCAATCGAAGTTCGCATGACGTTAGTTCTCCTTGGTTCCGTGACTGCTATTTCCGGGACTTGGACGGAAGCTGCAATTTGAGGTTAGCACCACTCAGCCTCCGGTTCTACTTCTGCTTGCTGAGATCGCCGGCAGCACACCGAGCAAGAACTCTCGACGACCTTCTGCAACCCAGTCAAAGAGGCCGGCGGGACCGCCTATGAAAAGAACGGTGTCAAGGTCATCCATTGGCCGGCCTCCCACGCCAAGGACGGAGCTTCGGGATACCGCCTGGATTGGAACGGCCTGAGCTTTTGCTTCACCGGCGACACTCGGCCCAACACTCTGGATATCGACTACTGCAAGGGCGTCGACGTGATGATCTCTGAAACCCAGCCAGAAGTGGTGGCCATCAGCTCGGGCGTCCAGGGCGTGCCGCCATTCGTGGGCCGCTACACCATAGACACCCACCACACACCCTCCTACGCCGCGGGTTACGTCTTCAACAAGGTCCAGCCCCGTGTGGCCATGACCACGCACATGCCCTACGACCCCTACGTCAACGCAGAGAGCATCGCCGAGATCCGCGAGCACTGGAAGGGCCCGTTTCATTTCGGCGCACCCGATATGGTGGTGGTCAACGTGACCGAGGAGAGCATCTGGGTGCGGGACGGCGTGATCCCCGACTACCCGAACGTCAAGGCCCCCAATGCCGATGCCTCCATCCAGAAGTATGGCGGCCTCATCGTGCCGACGCCGTCCTATCAGCGAGAGGACCTACAGTCGCAGTTCGTCCGCGATGCCGAGATCGATCCCGACCTCTACTACCCGGAGGGCTACAAGCCGGTCCTGATGGAGCACTGGCCCACCGACAAGCCGATCTTCATCCCCGAA
>JBAUDS010000239.1:0-11529 GCA_049678185.1 Thermoanaerobaculia bacterium | reverse complement strand
GCGAGACGGTAGTGAATTCGATTTTGAATCGGCCTTGCTTGAAGTAGGCCTGCCGAGTGCAGCTCCGACAAGACTTGAGCAACGTTGCGCTTTGCGTATCCCACTACTGTCAGCTCGGAGGCGGACTTACTGGCGGCCGGTTCTCCCAGGAATGCGGTAAGGAGTTCAGCACGAGCCCCAACGCCGAAAAGCGCACGCATCCGTAATCGGAGAACGGCTGGTCTCGAGAAGTCAACCACAGACTTCCCGCTCGGTGTAAACGAGAGTGGCGCGGTGCCACTCGGAACCGGCCATCGAGCCGATCCATTTGCGTTGATCGTTGCAGCATACTCGCCGAACGCATTCCTAGTGACCTCGTCCTGGGCTTTCAGGAGATTGCGAAGGCGTACTTCAGAGATAAAGGAGTCGTAGCGGATGCACCAATCCATCGATTCATCTCGAAGACGTGGATCAGTATCCCCGAGATCCGCCGTGAAGATGATGAGCGATTCGGGATCAATGGAATGGCAAGCGTGCCTACGCTCCACGCCGGCAACACCGAGTTCGGTCCAGAGGCTCCACGCGAGATCCGTGAGGAGGTCGTCGAGTGCTTCTTTAAAGCTCTGCATCTTTCACACCGAGTGCTTCTAATGCACCCTCCAGGCTCTCTTTGAATCCAGGAGAGGAATCCTGCGAGAGGGTCCACCGCGCCGACGCAAGGAGCTCATCGCGGGTGGGCCGGAGCGCTATGAGATCGCTGTAATGCTTGCTCTTCGGCCCCTGGTCCACTGCTGCGTAGAGCTTGAGGTGGATCTGGTCGATGCGGCCTGCAATGTGTAGAGTGAGCCCGTCATAACTCCGGATCTCGACGCGACGCGCAAATCCTTCCGGGAGCCCGAACCGGAGAAGATCCGTAGGGCCCGCGTTAAGCCAATCACTTGCTAGTCCAAGGGTGGCAGCCACTTCCTGCACTGCTTGCACCAGTGGTTGTGGCAGTGGGTCTGCTCTTTGGTATTTGCCCTCGTGAATAACTGCAACGATATCTACATCCTTGGTCGGCCGCTTGATGAGCCCCACCAGCATTAGGCTTCCTCCGCCTATTGCGGCCAACTCGTAGTGCAGACCTCGGTCCGCGAGGACAGCACCCAGTGTCCGGATCGCTTCTTCCAAAGGCTCGATCGATTTCATAGCGAGCATTATACCAGCTCGATACGAGCACGCAAAGTGCGCATAACGAGCAAACAGCGCGCTCGTTGTGACAGTAGACTGCATTCGTCGTTATTCCCGCCGCGCCTTGAGAAATCTCTGGCACCTCTTCGCGGCGGCTCGCCTTCTGTTCTACGTCGGGATCGTAGTCCCCGGGCGCGGTGTTTTGATGTCAGACTGTCTTCACCACGAACGATCACCGAGGAGGTTGCTGTGACTGCGCTGAACGAGAACGAACCGACAACACATCCGATCCCGCAGGTAGCATTTGACTGGTACGACGAGTACGCGCATGGTCTGATTTCCAGGCGCGAGTTCTTCAACCGCCTGTCCACCCTCACCGTCTTGGGATTCACGGTGAGCGCGTTGGCCGACGCGCTGATCCCGAACTACGCTTTGGCCGAGCAGGTCTCATTCAACGATCCCGACATCAGGGCGGAGTACGAGACATTTCCTTCACCCAACGGGCACGGAGAGGGCCGAGGGTATCTCGTCGTTCCGATATCGGTGACGGAGTCGACGGGAGCGGTATTGGTCGTGCATGAGAATCGAGGCCTCAATCCCTATGTCGAAGATGTTGCGCGCAGGGTCGCCAAAGCGGGCTTTGTCGCGTTTGCGCCCGATGCGTTGCACCCGGTGGGCGGCTACCCCGGAAACGATGATGAAGGACGCGAGCTGCAGCGCTCGCTGGATCGGGTGAAGATCGAGCAGGACATGATCGCCGCCGCCAGGTTTCTCAGGACCCAGCCCCTCTGCAACGGCCGTCTCGGTGTGGTCGGTTTCTGTTTCGGCGGATATATCACCAACATGTTGGCGGCCACTCTGCCCGACCTGGTGAACGCCGGTGCGCCCTTCTATGGCACACCCCCCGCCGAGGAGATCCGACCGAACATCAAGGCGCCCCTGCTGATTCATCTCGCGGAGCTGGACAAACGGGTCAACGCAACCTGGCCCGAGTATGAGCTCGATCTGAAGGCCAACAAGAGCCCCTACACAATGCACATGTATCCCAGCGTCAACCACGGGTTCCACAACGATTCGACCGGCCGCTACAACGAGGCCGCAGCGGAACTCGCATGGAGTCGGACCATCGAGTTCTTCGCGACCCACCTTGCCGTTTGAAGGCGCAGGGCATCGGTGCACTGCCCTACGGGACCACACCTCGCCCCGCACGGGCCGCAACTTGCCGACCCGTACCTACTAGACGCCCACCTGCACGCTGGAGTGTCGCTGGATGCGGGCCTTCTCCCTCGTCACTGACCCGTCTGTAGTAGCCCAGATCAACCGGGCTCAGAAGGGGTGCCAGCGGAATCTGGGGAATGAAGTGGGTTGACGGTTACTTCACCGGCATTTCAAGCAGTCAGAATCATAGAGCCTCGTCTTGAGAGGCGTGTGGGCTCCTCAAAGCCTAAGACTCTTGGTGCGCAGGGGCTCGACCGCGGGCGAGTCCGCAGAGACCGCCCATGTCAGTCGGCGAGTCTGGTGAGTTTCTTAATAGATGGGAGTGTCCAAACAACTAGTCTGCCTAGCCGGGCCAGGGTTCGAGGGCCAGCCCGACAAAAGCCCTCGGTGGTGGAAATGATCCCTCAGGGAAAACTGCGGTGAGATCTCCCCGCCGGAGCTTGTCGGCTGCCTCGCGGAGGCCGCGTAGAACCAGCCATAGGCTTCGACGAGCTCACGGCGGACCTGGCGGCTTGCACAGTGGATACCTGGGGCTGGCCCCCTCTTGAGCTAAAAAAGTCTCTGGCACCTCTTTGCCGCAGCGCGACTGCGGGCCTCCGGGAGCTCCGCTCAGCCTCATCTCGCTGCTAGGATGAACTCCAGCACCGCAGTTGACCCGGCCACAGGGCCTGGAGCACACCATCCCACGGTCTCAGGCCAAGGCCGAGAAAGCGATTTCCTACACGCTCCGAAAACCCGAGCAAGGACAGCCGGGAGACGGTGATAGCGGCCAGAGACAACGCCTTGAAGAAGCGCGAGCGGATCCTTATGGTCGAAGCCAGGATACCCACGGGAGGCTAAGCATGAAGCGAAGCGATCGGGAGTTGGGTATGGATCGCGCCATTACGCGCCGCGATTTCATCAGCGGAGTGGGAGTAGCAATCACCGGCTCGGCGGTGGCGGGTCCCTTGACGGCCTCGAGATCTGCCCAAGCCGAGAGTGCCGCTGCGGCGGGCAAATCTGGGCTGGAGCAGGAGGCCGCGTACTACCCACCGGGGCAGATGGGGATGCGGGGCAGCCACAGCGGGTCGTACGAGGTGGCGCACGCGCTGCGCGACGGTGCGCGCTGGGACGACTTGGGGCCGGAAGCCGAGACGGGCGAGCACTACGACTTGGTCGTGGTGGGCGGCGGCCTCAGCGGATTGGCGGCGGCGTACTTCTTCCGCAAAGAGGTCGGACCCGAGGCGCGCATCCTGGTGCTGGACAACTGCGACGACTTCGGGGGGCACGCCACGCGCAACGAGTTTCGTTCGGGGGGCCGCACGCTGCTGATCAACGGGGGCACGATCAACATCGAGGACTTCAGCGCGTACGACGGGCCGTCACAGGCGATGATCCGCGAGCTCGGCATCGACGTCGGGCGCTACGCCGAGTTCCATGACGCGGAGCTGTACCCATCGCTGGGGCTCAGACCCGGTATCTTCTTCGACGAGGAAACGTTTGGAGTCGACCGGTTGGTGGTCGGACAGGACGAGCTCGAGCTGCGCGACTTCCTGGCCAAGACCCCGCTGTCCGAGTCGGCGCGCAAGGACATCGCACGGCTCTACGAGGACCAGGTGGACTATCTGCCCGGTCGAGCGCTGGAGGAGAAGAAGCGTGCCCTGAGCCGGATGTCGTATCTCCAATTCCTCACGGATCTCGTCAAGGTCGACGCCGGTGTGGTGCCCTTCTTCCAGACCTGGCGGCAGGGGTACTGGGCGATCGGTAGCGACGCGCTACCGGCAGAGATGGCCCGGGTAACCGGCTTCCCGGGCTTCCAGGGCATGGGGTTGCCTGGATACAAGCCGAGCAAGGGGTTCTTCCCCGAAGTCACTCCCACCAGCACGCAGTACTTCCGCTTCCCCGATGGCAGCGCTTCGATCGCGCGTCTGCTGGTGCGGAGCATGATCCCCGCCACCGCACCTGGCAGTACCGCGGAGGACATCGTAACCGCGCGATTCGATTACGCGCAGCTCGATCGCGACGGCGCACCCGTGCGGATCCGGCTGAACAGCACGGCGGTGCGCGTGCGACACGTCGGGGACAACGAAAGCTCGAGAGAGGTGGAGGTTACGTACGTATGCTCGGGCCGGGCGCGCCGGGTGCGGGGCCGTTCCTGCGTACTGGCCTGCTACAACGCGATGATTCCGTACATGTGTCCGGAGCTTCCCGAGGCGCAGCGCGAGGCGCTATCGTACGCGCTAAAGGCACCCAAGGTGTACACCAGCGTGTTGATCCGGAACTGGAAGGCCTTCCATCGATTGAGGCTCAGTGAGGCGTTCTGCCCCGGGAGCTATCACGACAGCGTGGGTCTGTGCGATCCGATCAGCATGGGCGAGTATCGCTGTCCGCGCACGCCGGATGAGCCGATGGTGTTGCAGCTGTACCGGGTGCCGCTGGCTCCAGGGTTGCCGGCGCCAGAGCAGTGGATGGAGGGAATGGCCGAGTTGCTGATCACGACCTTCGAAGAGTTCGAACGCAAGATCCGCGATCAGCTGGGGCGTATGCTCAGCGGCGGCGGGTTCGATCCGGCCCGGGACATCGAGGCGATCACTGTCAACCGATGGCCCCACGGGTACATCTTTGGCTTCGACCCGACCACGGACGAGGTGGCGTGGACCAGCGAATGGCCGGTGCAGGAGCGCCCGTGGCTGCGCGCCCGCCAGCCCTTCGGCCGCATCGCCATTGCCAACAGCGACGCCGCGAACAACGCCATGACCGAGGCATCGTTCAGCGAGGCCCACCGCGCCATCCGCGAGGTGCTTGAGGGATAGGTAAACTGGTCTCTTGGAACGAAGACACCGCAGAGGTTGCCTACACGGCTCGGCCGACCCGTAAGGAAGTCTCTGGCACCTCTCCGCAACTTCACGGCCTACGACGCAGCCTACGTCGCGCTCGCAGAAGCCCTGGCTGCGCCTTTCATGACGGGCGACCGGCGGTTGGCCGCTGCCGCCGGCCAGCTGGTCGACGTCGAGCTCGTCTGAGAGCCTTCCGCCTAAAGAAGTCTCTGGCACCTCTTCAGCAGAATGACATAGCGGTTACACTTCCTATCCATTTTCTGTATGATGGCGCCCCTTCAATTCCTCTCCTAAGGATCAGACCATGACAGACAATCCACTCGCCGACCTCAAGACGAGCCTCCGCGGAGAGTTGATCACCCGCGACGACCAAGAAGCGTTCACCGCCGCGCGCTTCCGCGGATGGAACCGCGATCTAAACACGCGTTCGAATCCACTGGGCTTCGTCATCGCTTCGGGTGTGCGGGACATCGCGACGACGGTGACCTACTGTCGGTCGAACAACATTCCGATCACCGTGCGAGGAAAGGGCTGCCATTCGCCGTACGGAATGGCGAACGACGCCGTCGTGATCGACCTCTCCAAGATGACCGCGGTCCGGGTCGACCCTGAGAAGAAGCTGGTTGCTATCCAAGCGGGTGCCGATGGGGGCGACGTCGATCACGAGACGGCCCTCCACAACCTCATTTGCCTCACCGGCTCGGTCTCGCACACCGGATTTGCCGGTGTCGCACTTGGAGGTGGCATGGGCCATCTGAGCCGTTGGCTGGGTGCCGTCGTCGACAGCATCGTCAGCTACGAGATGGTCACGGCAACCGGAGACGTCGTTCGCGTGGACGAAGCCAAGGACCCGGAGCTCTTCTGGGGCATGCGCGGGAACGGGGCCAGCTTTGGAATCGTCACCGAGTTCGTCCTCGAGCTCCGCGACATGCCCAACAACGGGATCATCCGAAGCGCCCCGATCCTGTGGGGCGAGGACAAGGCAAAGGAAGTGATGACGTCCTGGATAGGTCGCATCACCCGTCCCGAGCGCAAGGAAACCGAAACCCTTCAGTTTGCGTTCCTGCACTCGCCGGATGGTGACCCAGTCTGCGGTGTGGTCCCCCTGATCGTCGGTGAAACGGAGCCCGCGGCCAAGGCCACATGTGACGAGCTGGCGGCGTACGGAGGTGGGGCATTGGTCCGGCAGGACACCCAGCTGCCGTACACGGCCCTCCAGGCGGCACTGGACGACTGCTTCCCTTACAACAGGAACTACTGGGACAAGGGAGTGTTCATCAACTGGGACCCCAGCGACACGAACGCGGGGAACAGCATCGTCGACATCGCCGTGAAGCATTGGAGCGAGAGGCCAGACTTCGCCTCGAAGCTATCCACGTTCATACTCTTCATGGAGGTCAACGGAGCGGTGGGTCGGCCAGATCCCGCCTCCACCTCGTTCGCCGCTCGTACCGGACGCCTCTGGTGCTCGGCCCTCATCGGTTGGCCGGACGAAGACGACTCACAACGCGCGGCCAGCAAGAAGTGGTGCGACGATTTCGTCGAGAAACTGAGCCCATTTCATGTGACCACGTATCTGAACAACGCCATGCCCGAGAGCGATGCGGAAATGCTGGGCGTGTTCCCCCAGGACACCATGAAGCGCCTGCGGGCTCTCAAGGAAAAGCACGACCCCGGCAACCTGTTCAAGATGGGCGCCTGGCAGTATCAGGCCAACATGTAGCTGGCACTCGAGGCCGTCGGGCTCACGAGGTGGGATTCGACCTGCTCGGTCGCCGGGCGGTCCGCGAGCGATGAAGCGTCGCTCAGGCGGCTTCGTCGCCGTTGCGCCCAGCGATCTCTTCGGAATAGGTGCCACCCAGTTCTTGAAGAGACCGCAGAACCGGCGGCGGCCTTTTCGATCTCTCACAAAAGGGTGGCACCTCTTCGGATGGCGAACTACACAGGGGAACCCGAATGAGCCCGCTCATCTTCGAGATCGGCGAGCATGTCAGCTTCGAGGGGCGCGAAGCCCTGGTGCTCGGGTTTCAGCTCGGCAGGTGGCCTGAGTACCGCTTGGGCTTCTTGGATGGAAACCCTCGACGCGGGCGCGTCTGGGTGCACCCGGAAGAGCTGGAGCGGTTGCCATCCCTGCCGCCCTTGGGGGTAGGCGACTCCATACAGATCGCGGGTCTCTCCGGCCAGGTCGAAGAGGTTCTACCGAATGATCGCTACCGGGCCTCCGTCACCTTCGAGCGCAAGGGCGTGCGGCATCGCTGCAAGCATGTGGTAGGCCGTTGGCAGCTCGCTTTGAGCTGAGAGCAGGTCTCTATCGCACCTGAAGAAGTCTCTGGCACCAGCGAGCCACACTCGTTGGAATAGTGCGACTATTTCGCCTCGCCGTGCCTTGCCTAAGAATCCTCTGGAACCTATTCTGGGAACGTCTTTAGTAACTCGAGTCCCGTCGAGGGCATCACCCGCGCCATCCGCACCTTCTCCGCTCCCGACAAGAGGATCTCGATCTATGTCTTTGGCGACGAGTTCACCGGCAAATCGATCGACGAGGTCGTCAACACCGTCGACCGCCTCAACCGCCGCGACGCCCAGGGCAACCAGCTGGTGAGAATCCACGCTCTCGGCTTCCCGGTGATGTTCTCGGTGCCCGGGGTCTCCAACACCACCGGCGTCCGCTTCGCCACCCTGATGCGCCTCTTATGCCGCCAGAACGGCGGCACCTTCGTCGGCCTCAGCAGGCTCTAGAGGATCAGCCTGTTCCTGAAACATCTCCTTGCCTGGCGCCACAACGGCTTCTCGGTCCACGGCGCGGCGGCGCAGCCGCCTCCAGCGCAGCGAGGCGGTGGGCAGGTTCTCTCCTTCATCACCCACTTCGCCACCGCCCAGGGCGTGGTGCGCTCGACAAAGCGCCCCTCTCTCGGCTTCTGGCCTCCGGGCGCTCCGCTCAGCCTCATCTCTCTGCTAGAGTGAACTCCAGCACCGCAGTTGACCAGGCCAGAGGGCCTGGAGCACCGCATCCCGCGGCCTCAGGTCGAGGCTAGGAAAAGCAAGTTCCTACTCAGCCACACTTCGCACCCTTTGGCACCCTTCGCACCCTTCCGTGTAACTTTGTCGATACGGGAACCGTTAGAGAGGGTGCGTATGAAATATTGCGTCCCGATTATTGGAGGGTTGGACCCATGAATTTTCGCTACGCCGTTGCCGTGACCGCTTTGTTCCTGGTGCTGGTTCCAGGTGCACTGGAGGTGCAGGCCGACGACGGAGCGCTTTCCGACGAGGAAAAGATCTGGGGGTTGATGCAGGTCTGGGCCGAAGCGAAATTCAACTTCCCGTTCTTCGACCAGGTCCCGAACCTCGACTGGGACGCCAGCGTGCAGGAGTACATCCCCAGAGTCATTGCCGCCGAAGACACCGAGACCTATTTCGATGTGTTGATGGAGTTTGCGGCGCAGTTGAAAGACGGCCACACCGCCGTCATCCCTCCGTGGAGGCTGGTCAGACCTGGATGGGATCAACCCCCTGTGGAGGTGCAAGTGATCGGCGACCGCTTTTTCTTCGCCCGGGTGGGAGTCTCGGAGGAACTTCAGAATCAAAGGATATATCCCGGTCTCGAGATCCTGGAAATCGGGGATGGAACGCCCATCCGGACCTACTTCAACGACACCGTGCTCAGGCTCGGCTCGCGAGGCACCAAACAGGCTGATGAGGCGGTGGGCCTTATCACGTTTCTCTGCGGCCCCAGAGGCAGCGCGGTCTCACTGAAAGTGAAGGATATGGACGGCACCGAGCGGGACATCACATTGACGCGACGGTCCCTGCATGCCGACGGCGAATCCTTCCAGTGGCGTCTTCTCGAGTGGTATGGGGCTAATCCATCGGTCGAGGCAAAGAACCTGGCCAACGGCATCACGTACATCCGACTTTTCAATTTCATGACGAACGAAGGTCGGGATCAGTTCCGAGAGGTTTTTGATCGCCTCGATCTCCGTTCCACGAACGGGGATCATCCTGGACATTCGCTTCAACCCGGGAGGTGAGAGCTCGATTGCCTATGATGTGGTGAGCTACTTCATTGATGAGCCCGTCAAGGCCGCGATGTGGAAGAGCATAAAGTATGTGCCGGCCTACCGATCCTGGGGCAATGAGCCGGAGTGGGAGCAGTCGGACCCTGCAATTGTCCAACCCCGTGAAGGGACGAGGTACCTGGGGCCGTTGGTGGTATTGACTGGGCCCGCGACCTATAGCTCTGCAGAAGATTTCCTGGTGCCTCTCTCCTTCTCCGGGCGCGCGGTGTTGGTTGGAGGTACAACGGCCGGTAGCACTGGGAATCCAATCTACGTGGATCTCCCCCGCGACGGGAAGTTCCGGGTGGTCTCGAAGCGCGACCTCTTCCCCGACGGGGCGGAATTCGTTGGCTACGGGATCACGCCCGATGTTGTCGTCGAACCAACGCAGCACGATCTCTTCGAGGAGCGAGATCCCGTACTCGAGGCGGGCATCGAAGCAATCACGAACTGGGTATCCAACCGCTGATGATGGCGGGCATGGGTGCCACAGCGGTTTCTCGGTCCACGGTGCGGTGCGGGTCAAAGACCGGCAAGGCGCTGGAGCCGCAGGGGTGCGGCCTCGAAAAGCGATCCCCTATCCGGCGATGGCCGCTCTGTTCGCCTTTCTGGCCTCGGAAGACGCCGCCTACGCGACAGGCCACGTCTTCCTGATGGACGGGGCGGAAACTTCCGGCGGCCGGTGCAGCCAGTGGACCCACGATTAGAAAGGAGGATGATCCCCATGAAACTGGACGGCAAGGTTGCACTGATCACCGGCGGAACCTCGGGCATAGGCAGCGCCACCGCGGCCCTGTTCGCCAGGGAGGGGGCGGCTGTCGTCCTCACCGGGCGCAACCGGGAACGAGGCGAGCAGGTCGCACAGGCCATCATTGAAAACGGTGGCCAGGCGATGTTTATCCGCTCCGACGTGCGTTTTGCGGATGACTGCCAGCAGGCCGTCGAGCGGACGCTGGAACGGTTCGGTCGAATCGATGTGTTGTTCAACAACGCCGGGGTCTTCCATCCGAAGACGGTGCCGGAATGCACGGAGCAGGAGTGGGACGAGACCATCGACTCCAGCCTGAAGGGCGCCTTCCTGATGTCGAAATATGTCCTTCCCTCGATGATAGAGCGCGGCAGCGGTTCGATCATCCACACCAGCTCGGGCTGGGGTGTCCTCGGCGGCGACAAGGCGGCGGCATACTGCGCCGCCAAAGGCGGTCTCATCGTCATGGCCAAGGCCATGGCGATCGATCACGGCCCCCACGGGATCCGCGTCAATTGCGTCTGCCCCGGTGATGTCGACACGCCGATGCTGCCCGACGACGCCAAGAAGCGTGGCATGCCGTGGGAAGACTATCTCGCCGGCGCATCGGATCGCCCACTCGGCCGGATTGGCACCGTCGAAGAGATCGCCCGTGCGGTTCTCTTCCTGGCCTCTGACGACTCCTCTTTCGTAACCGGCGAGGCGCTGGTCGTGGACGGCGGCGGGGTCGCTGGCTAGGGAGTAGGGTGCCAGGCCTGCAAGATGCAAGTTGCTGAGGATGCTTGTGAACAAGGGTCTCATCGCCGAGGAGACGGTGCGCAATCTCCTCGCCTGGCGCCACAGCGGTTTCTCGGTCCACGGTGCGGTGCGGGTCGAAGACCGGCAAGGAGCTGCCCGACTGGGCCGCTACATGATCCGCTGCCCGCTCGCCTTCAACAGACTCTCTTGGAACGAAGATACCGCTGAGGTGGGCTACACGGCTCGACCCACCCGCCGCTCCGGGCCTCTACCCAGCACCACCAACTGGGATGTCCTGGAATTCATCGCCCGCGTCGTCGATCACCTCCCCGAGCCCTCCCAGCAGATGACACGCTACTGGGGCTTCTACGCCAATGCTGCCCGCGGCAAGCGGCGCAAGGTCGAAGAGGAAGAACCGACCAGCACCCGGCCAAGCCCAGAGGACCCCGTCGACACCTTCACCCGCCAAGCCCGGCTCAGTTGGGCGAAGTTGATCCAGAGAGTCTACGAAGTGGATCCCCTACTCTGTCCGTTCTGTGGTGCCGAAATGAGAATCCTCGCCTTTATCACCGACTTCGCTACTGCCCGAGCGATCCGACGGAGCCTGAAGCTGCCGGCCCAGGAGCCCGAACCCTTGGCCCACGGACCACCGCACGAGCTCGAGCTTCTCGACCAGATCGCCTGAGACCCCGCCAGCCATGAGCCGACGCGCGCCCTGGGGTCGAGTGTGCCCGGAACCACCAAATCCTCGAGTATCCAGAACCCAGAGCTCTCCAGAGCTCTCTGCTCTGCGCTTCAGGGC
>JBAUDS010000238.1:0-1721 GCA_049678185.1 Thermoanaerobaculia bacterium | reverse complement strand
ACCAGTCGCCAAAGAGATTATGGAGATCGGTGAGATAACCGATGGCCCCGTCGGTAGCCTTTTCCGGGTCCATCCGCTCGTCGATCCACCAGGAGCGCTCGAGCCCATAGCGATAGCCGGTCGAGGCGATGAACTGCCACAGACCCAGAGCGCGGGCGCTCGAGTAGGCCTTGACCTTGAATCCACTCTCGACCAGGGGTAGCCAGCTGATCTGCTCGGGCAGGCCGGCCTCCTCGAGCTTTTCGAGAATCATGGGCCGGTAGAGAGCCGAGCGCCGGTACGAGTCGAGAAAGAACTCTTTCTCGGGACCTTGAAAACTCTCGATCTCCCGACGGACATCATCGTTGATGTCGATCGGAATCGAACGATCGATATCGCCGACGGTCGTCTGGCGGGAAGCGTAGATCTCGATGACCCGCCGCGAGATCAGGTGACGGAGGTTCTCCTTCTCCTGGGCGATCACCGGATCACCGTTGGGCGGCACGCTCGACATCAGCTCGTAGGCCTGGTCGAGAGCCGCGAAGGCATCCTCGAAGCCCCCCTGTTCCCAGAAGATCCGTGATGACTCGTAGGCCTCGAGCGACTCCTGAAGAATCTCTTCGGCGTCTTTGACTGGCTCCTCGAGCGCCGGCTCGGCGTAGACCGTTTCGAAATCTGACTCATCCAGCTCCACCTGGGTCCCGGTGTCGGCCGACTCCCTGGCCGCGGCCAGGGCTTCCTCCGCTGCCGCGGCCGGCAGCTGAGCCGTCGGTGTGGTCTCCGGCCCGGTAGGTGTCTCTGCCGGGATCGGCTCGGAAGACGCGGTCACGGCACCATTCCCGGCAGGCTTGGTGCTGGCGCACCCCTGGAGCAGAGAGAACAGCAGGACGGTGGCCGTCCACGCTGAGATATTTCGATCGGTCCTCTGAGCTCTCATCGCTGTCAGTTCCAGCTGACTCTTCCTTCGATACGTTGCTCGGCCATCCCCAGGATGGGATTGTGGAGCGTATTCTATGCGCCCAGCCGAAAAACGCGAATCAACCTGCATTGGTCAAGGGATGGAAAGGGCCGGAGTCGAGTGACTCCGGCCTTTCTGGTTCTTGTTTTGGGGCCCTACTTGGCGTCGGCCGCCGCGAGCGCGCTGTCGAGCTGGGCCTTGAAGGCGGGGAAGGCCTGGGCGCCACGGATAAATGTCACCCCTTCCACTTTCGTCGGATCGTCTGGATTGGTCAGAGCCACCACAAAGCTGGGGGTGCCGGTGGCGCCGGCCTTGGTGGCTTCGGCCATGTCTTTGCGGACCGCATCGGTGTACTTGCCGCTGGACATGCACTGGTCGAACTGGGCGACATCGATCCCCAGGGCTTCGGCGTGAGCGGACCAGGGCTCGAGAGCCCGTTGGTTCTCGAACAGCCGGTCGTGCATTTCCCAGTACTTACCCTGATCCTCGGCGCAGTGAGTGGCCTCGGAGGCCTTGAAGGCGAGCTTGTGGATCCGCTCGAGCGGCATGTCGAGAGTGACATAGCGAATTTTGCCGGTCTGGATGTACTCCTTGTCGATCTGCGGGTACGTCTCACGGACGTGCCGACCGCAGTATGGTCACTGGTAGTCCGTAAATTCGACCAGGGTGACCTTGGCGGTCTGCTCGCCCTTGGTGGGGTTGGCGCCGACGTCGAACACCTTGCCCTTGACATTTGGACCCGCCGGCGCCGCCGCCGCCTGTGGTTGTGCCTGGATCAGCTTCT
>JBAUDS010000237.1:0-3965 GCA_049678185.1 Thermoanaerobaculia bacterium | reverse complement strand
ACGATCTTTGGCTCTCAAGCGCTGATAGCGATCCATCCGCCGCTCGAGCTCGAGGTGGACTTGGCCAAGCCCGCCCCGCTGGGGGAGGAGAGGCGGGCGCAGGCCGCTCGTCTGACCGATGAGTTCGAGCGTGAGCTGAACGAGGTGGTGCTGGCCACCGAGAGCTGGGAGCTCCACAATCTCATGCACCGGGCGCGCAAACTGCTCCGCGCCGAGGGCGCATCGCGCACCGGTGCCAAGGTGAGAGCACCCGATATGACCGAGCGCGTGCGTCACTTCGGCAGCCTGTGGCGGCATTACGAAGCGAGCCGTCACAGTCATCCCGACGAGACGACGCAACTGGTCGCCGAAGTCGCCCGCTACGACGAAGAGCTGAGCGCCCTCGGCATCGAGGATCACGAGCTCGACGGCACCTCCTGGCTGGCGTCGCCGCGGCGCGTGGGCCTGCTGCTATTGCAGATGTTCGTCGTCTACCTGGTGCTGCCCCCGTTTCTGATCATCGGGGTTCTGGTCAACCTGCCGACGGCCCTGTTGCTCCTGGGCCTCACCAAGGGGGTGTCGCAAAAGTACAAGGACGAAGCCTCGGTGAAAATTCTCGTCGGTGCGGTCGCCTTCCCGGTGACCTGGCTGCTGGTGGCCCTGCTCGTGGGCTGGGGCCATAGCACCCTGGCCGGTGTCTATCCGCAGATTCCGAATGCGCCGGTGCTGACCGGCATTGTGGCCTTTCTGCTGAGTGCCTTCGGTGGCCTGCTGGCGCTTCAGTACCGGCGGCTCGCGGCCGAGACGCTGAGGGCGGTGCGCGTCGGCCTCACCCGCGCCCGGAGGAGCCAGGCCGTCCGCCGCCTCAAAGACGAAAGAAGCCGACTCTTCGACGAGTTCCTCGCCCTGGACAAGCGCCTGGCCCTCTGAGTGGAAGAACAAGATGCAAAGGAGTTTGATCCCATGCGATCTCTACTGATGCTCACGGTGGTTCTGGTGGCCTGCAGTCCCGTATCTCGGGAGGAGGCCGTGCCGGTTCTCTCCCTGCCCGCAGGGACGGTGGTCGACCTCAGTCACCCCTACGACGAGAGCACGGTCTACTGGCCCACCGCCGACGGCTTCGAGCTCGAAGTGGACTTCAAGGGGCTGACCGACAAGGGCTTTTACTACGCCGCCAACACCTTCCGCACCGCCGAGCATGGCGGTACCCACATCGACGCTCCCATCCACTTTGCCGAGGGCCGCAATACCGTCGATGAGATCCCGCTCGAGCAACTCATGGGACAGGCGGTCGTGATTGATGTCACGGATCGCTGTGCCGACGACCCCGACTACCTGGTGACGGTCGGTGACATCGAGCAATGGGAGGCCGAGCATGGAGCCCTCCCGGAAGGCGTCATCGTGCTCCTACAGACCGGCTACGAGAAGCTCTGGCCCGAACGGGTCAGCTACCTGGGCACCGACGAGCGAGGAGAGGAGGCGGTGGCCAAGCTCCACTTTCCCGGCCTCGATCCCGAGGCCGCGCGCTGGCTGGTGGCCAACCGCTCGATCAACGCCATCGGCCTCGACACCGCCAGCATCGATTTCGGCCAGTCGACCCACTTCGAGTCCCACCAGGTGCTGTTCGCCGCCGACATCCCGGCGTTCGAGAACCTCACCAACCTTCATCGGCTCCCCGCGACCGGCTTTGTGGTCATCGCCCTGCCGATGAAGATCGCCGGCGGCAGCGGTGGGCCGCTGCGGGTGGCAGCAATAGTTCCCTAAGCGGATCGCCTGCGTGATTTCTCTATGACTGGTCCCAGAGCCGCTTCTGGGCTGGCTTGAGGGGCCCTACTCGCTGCCTTCGCGCGCCGGGTAGAGCTTTTCGAATTCGGGATCGCCGTGGAGCAGAGCAAGATCCGGGTCGCCGCGCGCCCAGTCGGGGTCCCTGAAACCGGCCTCCCATGCCTTCGTGAGCGCATCCAGGGCCTCGGCCTTTTTCTCCAGATAGCAGTAGACACAGGCGACGTTGTAGAGCACCGTCCCCTCGTTGGGGCGTAGCGCCATGGCCAGCTGGGCCTCGCGGTTCGCATCCTCGGCCCGACCCACCGCAGCGTAGTCGCCGGCCAGGATCGTGCGTGCGCGGGCATCCTCGGGCACCTTCTTCAGGTGCGCCTCGATCACCTCGGTTCTTTGCAGGACCATGTTGCGTCTGGCCTCGGTCTTGCCCAGGGCACCCAATGCGTTTCCAATCGGCACGTAGATGTTGTAGTCCTCGGTCAGGATGTCACCGGCGGCATCGACCAGGTCCACCACCTCCTTGTAGCGGCCGGCGGCAAACAGGGCGCGACCGAGAATATAGAAGGCGCCTTCACAGTCGGGCTTCTCTGCAATGGCCCGTCGCACACACGCGATCGCCTCGTCGAACTTGCTCTCGGCGTAATAGATCCAGGCCTGCGCTACCTGTACCTCCGGTAGATCCTTGCTCAAGGCGACCGCCCGTTGGCTAGCCGCTTGGGCGCGCCGGAGCCATTCCGAGGAGCGCTCGTAGTGGTAGTGATACTGCGCACAAGCATTGCCGATCGCCGCGTGGGCGAGGGCAAATTTTGGGTCGAGGCTGACGGCGTTCTCGAACATCTGGAGGGCGAACTCGACGTCCTGGCGTGTCAGCCGGCGCGCATAGCTCTTGCCGCGTAGATAGAGGTCGTAGGCCTGCAGATCCTCGGTCGGCTTGGCGGCGAGCGCCTCGTGCTCCTGCGGTGAGAGCGTGACCCGCAGCGCTTCGGCGATCTTGCGCGCGATCTCGTCCTGCACCTCGAAGACGTCCTTCATCTCCCGGTCGTAGCGTTCGGACCAGAGGGGAAAGTCGGTCTGGGTATCTACCAGCTGCGCGTTGATCCGCAGTCGGTTCCCCGCCCGGCGGAGACTCCCGGTGAGGACGAAAGCGGCATTGAGGTCCTGGGCGATCTGGCCCATTGTCACCTGCTTGTCCCGATAGGCGAGCACCGTGGGCCGAGAAAACGTCTTCATCCCCTTGATCTTGGAAAGCTCCGTGATGAGATCCTCGGTGACGCCGTCGCGAAGATACTCGTCTTCCTTGACACCGCTCAGATTCTCGAAGTAGAGGACGGCGACCGACCTCTCGGCTTCCCTGGCGGGCGCTCCACTGCGCGAATCGCTGACCTCCGCCGTTCGCCGGCTGCCGGAATCGAGATCGCGCTTGAGCCTGATCAGATCGGTCTTGAGGTCGGTGGCGGTCTGGTAGCGCAGGTTACGGTCTTTCTCCAGCGCCTTCCCCAGGATCCGGTTGAGCTCCGAGGGCATTGCAGAATTGGCCTGGCTGACGTCGGGCGGCTCGCGGTTGAGGATGGCCTCGAAGACCACCGCCGAGGTCTCCCCCTGAAAGGGCAGGTTTCCTGTTGCCATCTGGTAGAGGACTGCGCCGACGGAAAACAGATCGGTACGGGCATCCGTCACCTGTCCGCGCGCCTGCTCGGGCGACATGTACGAGACGGTGCCGAGAGTGGTGCCGATCTTGGTCAGATCGCCGCCACCCACCGCCGTCGGCGCCGCCGAGACGGCTGCCTCGGCCGCGAAACGCGCACTTTCGATCTTGGCGAGGCCGAAGTCCAGGATCTTGATCTGGTCACGGTCATTGACAAACATGTTGGCCGGCTTGATGTCGCGGTGCACAATTCCCTTGGCGTGTGCCGACTCGAGCGCATCCGCAATCTGAATCCCGGCCGCCAGGAGCTTCTCGATGGCGAACGGCTTCTCCGCGATCACTTCCGTCAGCGTCTGCCCTTCGAGCAGCTCCATGACGATAAACGGCTGCTTCTCGTGCTGCTCGATGGAGAAAACCGTGCAGATGCCGGGGTGATTGAGCGCCGAGGCGGCGCGGGCCTCGCGCTGGAACCGCTCGAGCGACTGCGCATCCTGAGTCAGCTCGGCCGGCAGAAACTTCAGAGCCACGCGGCGCCCAAGCTGGGTATCCTCCGCTTCATAGA
>JBAUDS010000236.1:0-2443 GCA_049678185.1 Thermoanaerobaculia bacterium | reverse complement strand
GGCCCGGCCACCGAAGCCGCCAGAAGGGCCATCGTGGAGACGATTCAGGCGGCGTGCCACGCGAGCCTGGCCGAGGCCCTCGAAATCCAGGCCAGACATTCGGCCGCGTTCATGACCTCCACGGCTTGCCGGCAGGGGCGGGTTGGCTCCGAGTACGCCCGGACGATGTTGGTCTGAGCTGCCTCGGCAGCGATCGGGTCAGGCGGATACGAGGATTTGCCGCCCGGCGGCAAAGGCCTGCCGATTTAGACTCAAGATGCGCTCCGGGAGACGCTCGAGGGTGCTCTCCCACACCTCCAGCGGTATGTCGATAAGCGCGGCGAGCGCCCCGAGCAGCACCACGTTGGCGGCGCGGTGGTTGCCCATCTCGATGGCCATCTCGGTGGCCTTGGTGGCGACGACGTTGAAGCCCTTGTTTTCCAGAAACTCGATCGTGTTCTCGGGGTAGGGCCGCTCATCACCGGCGCGGGTGGGCTCGACCTTGTGTTCGTTGAGGATGATCGTTCCCTCGGGCTTGAGGAAGTGGGCGTAACGTAGCGCCTCCAGTTTCTCCAGCGCCAGCAGGTAGTCCACCTCACCGAGCCGAGTCACCGGCGAGTAGACGCGCTCGCCGAAGCGCACATGACTGAACACCGCTCCCCCGCGCTGGGCGACACCGTGGAACTCGCCTTGCTTGACATCGTGGCCGGCAGCCAAGGCCGCCTGGGCGAGCAGCTCGCTGACCAGAACCGCTCCCTGCCCGCCGACACCGGCAATCAGCACGTTGGTTACCGGCATCCTTACATCTCCTCCGCGATGTGGATCGCATCCACCGTGCAGAGCTGGCCACAGAGCGAGCAGCCGACGCACTCCCATTCCCGAACGAATGGATATCCGTCCTCCCATACAAGTGCCGGACACCCCATCTCCATACACTCCTCGCAGACGATGCATTCATCGGTGTCCACTCGAAAGGGGACACGCGTCTTCGACTTCTCCTCCGGCAGCAGGGTGCAGGGCCGTCGAGCGATGATCACGGCCGGACCCGGGTGGGAGAGACCAGATTCGATGGCGGTCTCGGTGGCCTCGAGATCCCAGGGATCCACCACCACCACATGCTCGACCCCGAGGGAGCGGATCAGGGCCTCGTGGTCCACCGATGGGGCGTCTCCGCCCTTGAGCGTGTGGCCGGTGCCGGGATGTTCCTGCTGACCGGTCATGCCCGTGGTGCCGTTGTCCAGCAGAATCGTCGTTGTCGGCACCTGGTTGTAGACGGCGCTCAGCAGGCTGGGTACGCCACCGTGAAGAAACGTCGAATCACCGATGACACTGACCACTCGGTCCTCACCCGCCCGGTTGAAGCCGGTGGCGTTGCCGATACTGGCCCCCATGCAGAAAGTCGTGTGCATGGCTTCGAAGGGAGGCAGACAGCCGAGCGTATAGCAGCCGATGTCGCCGGTCACCAACACACCCATTTTCTTGAGGGTGGCGAACACCCCCCGATGAGCGCATCCGGGGCACATCACCGGCGGGCGGGGCAGGATGGTCGCCTCCTGGGCGAAATCGGCCGGTAGCGGTGAGCCTTTGAGCCCGGCGGCGACCAGGTCGACGCTCAGCTCACCGATGTTGGTGAAACGGTCCTTGCCGATGACGTTGAGGATGCCGAAGCTGGCCATCTCTTCCTGGATGAAGCCTTCGCTCTCCTCGACCACGAAGACCGTATCGAAGCGGGCGCAGAACTCTCGCAACCGGTTCTTGGGCAGCGGGTAGATCATGCCGAGCCTGAAGACCGTGGCTTCGGGTGCCACCTCTTTTACGTACTGGTAGGGAACGCCGTGGGTGACCACGGCTAGTTTCGGATCGCCCTCTTCTTCGACATTGCCCTCGAACTCTTCGGCGAACCGACGCAAGGACTCGAGCTTCTGTTCCAGCTCCGGGCGCCGGAACCGGGCGTAGACAGGAATGGCGTATTGGCTCACCTGGCGCGAGAACTTCTTGCGTGGCGCCTCGGTGCGCTCACCCAGCTCGACCACACCCCGGGTGTGGGCCAGGCGAGTGGTGGTGCGGAACATGACCGGGGTCAGGAAGCGCTCACTCAGCTCGTAGGCCGTCTTGACCATCTCCCTGGCTTCGGCGGCGTCCGACGGCTCCAGCAGCGGCACCTTGCCCATCTTGGCAAAGTAGCGGCTGTCCTGTTCGTTTTGCGAGGAGTACATGCCGGGGTCGTCGGCGACCATTGCCACGAATCCGGCATTCGTACCGGCGTAGGGGAACACCATGAACGAGTCGGCGGCAACGTTGAGTCCCACATGTTTCATCGTCACCATGGTGCGGGCACCGCCGAGCGCCGCGCCGACGCCTTCATCGAAGGCGACCTTTTCGTTGGCAGACCAGTGGGCGTCGATCTCCTCGTAGCGGGCGAGATTCTCCAGCACCTCGGTGCTCGGTGTTCCCGGGTAGCCGG
>JBAUDS010000235.1:0-19874 GCA_049678185.1 Thermoanaerobaculia bacterium | reverse complement strand
CCTCGGTCGTCTGATAGGTCCCGACCAGCAGAGTCGATGTCGGGCCGAGCCGGCGCACGATGTACTGCAGGGCCTCGATCGAGGCTTCGGCGCCGTGGAGATCCTCCAGGATCATGACGATGGGCTTGCCGCCGGCCAGCTGGGTCAGGGTCTTGGCCAACAGCTCGAAGACTTGGGTGCGATTCTCGGGTGAGCGGGCCGCACCGGCTTCGGCCAACTGGGAGGCACCGCTGGCGGCCGAGCGGATGGGCTCGATCTCGCTCAACATGGGGAAGAGCGAGATCAGATCCGCGGCCAGATCGCTGAGATCGGGGAGGGCGTCGGGCGAGCTTCCCCGCTCCTTGCGTTGATAAAACTCCTGGATGGCCTCGCAGAAGCCGTGGTAGGGAAACTCCCCATGCTGCTCGACAAAGCGCCCATGAAGCACCGGAATGTGGCGGGCCCCAGCCAGGGTCTCGAGCTCGTCGAGGAGCCGAGTCTTGCCGACACCGGGCTCGCCCGAAAGCGCCACGAATTGGCATTTGCCCTGGATCGCCGCGTTGAGCCGTTTCTGCAGCTCCTTGAACTCCTCTTCCCGACCGATCAGCGGTGAGAGCACCGGCCGTGGTGCCTGCATGGTCTGCGTCATCATGATCGACTGCAGACGCTGGCTGTCGTGGAGCTTGGCGCGATAGCGACGCAACGAGCGGGCCAGCTCGCCGGCTTTTTGCGGCCGCTCGGCCGGGTCCTTGGCCAGACACGAGAGAATGACGTCTTCGAGCTCCTGATCGATCTCGGCGCCGAAGTCCCGCGGTGACTGGGGAAGCTCGTGGACGACCCGGTAGAGAACCGACTGCATCTCTCCGGAAAAGGGCACTTCGTTGAGAACACACTCGTAGAGCACGCAACCCAGCGAGTAGATATCCGACCGCCCATCGATGGCGCCGCTCATCACCTGCTCGGGACTGATGTAGGACATGGTGCCGACCAGCATCCCGGTCTTGGTGAGGCTGGAAACATTGGTGCCGCGCGCCAGACCGAAGTCCATGATGCGGATGCGGACGCCGCCACCCGATTCCAGGGTCACCATGATGTTCTCGGGCTTGATGTCGCGGTGCACCACACCTCGATCATGGCTGTAGTCGATGGCGTCGGCGACCTCGATGCCGAGGTCGACGACCGTGCCAAGCCGCAAGGGCTCGTTTCGCAGGTAGTGACGGAGGCTCTCCCCCTCGACCAGGGGCATGACGAAGTAGAGTGCCCCTTCGTGCCGGCCGAAGTCGTAGATGGTGACGATGGAGGGGTGGTCCATCTGTGCCACGACCTTGGCCTCGGTTTGGAACCGTTGCTCGGTTTCGGGGGTGAGAAGCTCTGGGGCGACGACTTTGACCGCTACGTCACGGCTCAGTACGGGGTCGGTAGCACGGTAGACGATCCCCATGCCACCGCGGCCGAGTTCCGAGACTATTTCGTAGCGGTCTGAGAGTTTCTGACCGATCATCCGACTCCCTCCACAAGGAGATGATCGGAGGATGTTATCAGGACGGAGGCGGAGTGGAAATGGGGTATTGGAAGGGCCCTACGCTCCCTCTATCCCTTCCTCGACCAGAAAACCGGTGCAGCGTTCCTGGGCGGAGTCTTCGCCCTCGGCGGGGTAGCGATCGCAGGCCTGGTGGACAAACTCGCGGATCGTGGTCACCGCTTTGTCGTGGGTGCCTTCCTCGTTCCAGGTCTGGTAGGCCTTCTCGAGCTGACCCAGCCGCGAGTAGTTGCCGCCGGCGAAGGCGTCGTCGAGGGCCAGGAGCTCGGCCAGGATGTCGAGCGATTCGGTTTCGATAGATGTCTCGTCCTCCGGCGCCAGCTCGATCGCCTGGCGGAGGTAGGTCGAGCCCCAGCGGAAACGGGAGTACCGACCGCGTGAGTTCTCGTAGGCCTTGCGGTACCAGACGAGGGCCTCCTCGGGCTGGTCGGCTTCCTTTTTGATGCTGCCGATCCAGGACATGAAGTAGTAGGGGGCCTCGGTCTTGTCCATCATCTGGGTGAGCAGCGCTTCAGCCTCACTCTCGAGGCCACTCGACATCAAGAGGCCTCCCATGGAGTTGACCACCCCCTGGAGCTCACCCTCGTCGGTCACCGTCCCGGTAGCCCAGGCGATCCGCTCCCGTACATGATCCTGGAGCTCGGCCGAGACCTGCGCCTCCTCCTCGGATCCTGCCGGCAGCTCGGCCTCGGCCTGCAGCTTGGCCAACTGGATCTGGGGATAGATGGCGTCGAGCCGATCGTCGACCGGGAGCGTCTCCTCGTTTTCGATCGCTCGGGCCGTGGTGACCCATTTGCCGATGAGCGCTTGCCGCTCCGGTGAGGCTTCGGGGTGGAGTAGCTCGACCGTTTCGCGGCTGTAGTAAAACAGGAGGATCAGGTTGTTGCCGACGAGTTGTTTGTCGTCGAGCAGCGCCGTGACAGCAGCGTCGAGCCCCGCCCGCTCTTCGCCTGAAAGCAGCGCTTCCTCGCCGTCGCTCGACTGCTGGATCAAGGCACCGAGATAGAGGGAGAGAAAGCGGGATCTTTCGAGCGTCAGCTCGTCGGGTGTCTCCTCGTAGAGCCTCTTAAATGTGGTTACCTTCTCCTCGTCTTCCAGCTCGACCTTGCTGTCCTGTCCCCAGGAGTAGAAGGCCAGGACATTGAGATCGGTGGGGTGGGCGTTGGCCGCGCCGGCTTCCATGACCTCGGCCAGCACCGTCTTGACCGGTCGCATTCTCTCCATCGCCGAATCCAGGACAACGGCGTACTCCTCGACCGGAATCGTGCTCGGCATGCGCATGACCTCTTCACCTTCGGGGCTGAAGATGATCACGGTCGGATAGCCCATGACTCCCAGCTCCTCACCCAGTATCTGGGCACTCTCGGTGTCGCCGTCGAGATAGACCGGCACGAATTCCTCGCTCTTCTCCACGAACTCCGGTCGCTTGAAAATCTTGTTCTTCAGATAGTGGCAGGGTGGACACCATTCGGCACCCCAATAGAGAAACAACGGCTTGCCTTCGCTCTTGGCCAGGGCGAAGGCTGCGTCCGAGCTGCCATCGAACCAGGCGATACCGTCGTGATGCTCGGCCGTCTCGATTGCGTGCTCCGTTGTGGCCGACTTCTGGCCGCAGCCGACGGCTGTGGCAAGCAGGAGAACGAGCCCGAGCCGAAACCCGAACCGAATCGGCACGTGGGTGGTGAATCGCTGAATTTTCGACATGTCTTGTTCCCTAAAAGCCACGAGGGCCCTAGTAGATTGGCTGGGAGATTCTAACAGCGCCCAGTGGGTCAGCTCTACGACTCTGATTTCAACGAGATGTTAGAACTGGCGGTAGGGGAAGATCGGCACCTCTGCTAAGCTCAATAGGCAGTGTTTAGTCTTCCAGCTAGCTCCCACCGCTGTCGACGAGTGGTGCTCCTGCTCGCCCTCGGACTCGCGGTCCGTGTCTCCGGTCTGGGACTCCATACCCTGGGCCATGAGCCGGGGATCGGCATCCTCGAGTTGCCGGTCTTTGGCTCAGCCAAACATGCCGAGGACAGGGCTCATCTGGAGGCCGGCGAAGTTCTGATTTATGTGGGCTGCCCCGCTTGCCTGCTCCTGCAGAGCAGCGAGGACTTGCCATGGCCTGCAGTGGCTCCGTCGAGCATCCCTCGAGCACAGACTCCCACCGCAGAATCGATTGCGGGATTCGCTGTATGTCTTCCCAGCTCGCATGACTCTCGCGCTCCGCCGATCGCTTGAGGCGAAGGCGGAGAACCGAGCTCAGCTTCACCAGTAACACCGGATGGATCGCGCCGCAGGCGGTCCGCAATCTCCATGCTCGAACCCTGAGGGGATGTCTTATGAAGCAGTGTGTCAGACCGGTTGGAGTCAGACGACACGTCTTGGCGCAAGTAGCTCTGGCGAGCGCCATGGTGTTGGTGTCGGCTGGCGTGGAGGCGACCGATTCCGTGGCTGCGCTGCGGGCCGAAATGGAGTCCTTGAGAATCGACTACGAGCAGCGTATCGCCGACCTGGAAAAGCGTCTTGCTGAGCTGGAAAGCCAACAGCCGGACAAGGTGGAAGCGGATGTGGATGCCATCCGTGCGGCCGCCCGCGACGCCGCCGCCACCGGGGTGCAAGTGACGCCACCACCCACCGAAGGGCCGGTCGTCGGTAAGGAACGCAATCTCAGTCTACTGAACCCGGAGATCTCGGCCACCGGGATCTTCCTCGCCGACAAAGTGGGGGGTGAGAGCGGAGAGTTCACGATTGACGAAGTCGAGCTCGACATCCAGGCCGCTCTCGATCCCTTCTCCCGGATGCGCCTGACCTTTGCCTACGAGGGGGAAGGGGTGGAGATCGAGGAAGGGTATGTCGTGTATGGATCGCTTCCCGGGGCCATGGCGATCATGGCAGGGAAATTTCGCCAGCGGTTTGGCACGCTCAACCGGCAGCATCTCCACGCCCTTCCCCAGAGCGAGTACCCGCTCGCCATCCAGACCTATTTCGGAGAAGAGGGGCTGGCGCAGACGGGACTCTCCTTCTCGTGGCTGCTGCCCAAACTCTGGGCCACGGCCAACGAGATCGACCTCGAGATCACCGACGGTGAGAACGAAGAGGCCTTTGGTGGCGAGACGTTCGAGGATTTTTCGTATCTAGGTCGCTTCAATAACTTCTGGGATATCGGCGCGACCTCCTACGTCGAGTGGGGGCTGAGCGGCATCATGGGCAAGACGGCGGACGACGGTGACAGCGCCGTCTGGGGCACCAACTTCACCTACAGCTGGAGCCCTCCGGGCCGAGCGCTTTACCGGGGGATCAACTGGCGGACAGAGCTCTTCCTGTCACAGCGAGACGACGAGCTCGGTGAGCAACACGACGCCTGGGGAGGCTTTACCTACCTGGAGGGTCTCCTGACCCGTAACCTCTGGGCCGGTGTCCGTCTCGATCGGGCCGAGCAGCCCCTACAGCCGGATCTCTATCGCTGGGGTGTCTTGCCCTATCTCACCTGGTGGCAGAGCGAGTATGTGCGGCTGCGGGGGGAGTACGGCTATCTGGTGAATGAGCCCACCGGCGAGAGTGAGAATCGTTTTACACTTCAACTGACCTGGGCCGCCGGCCCCCATAAACATGCAATCTACTGACGCCGGAGTCGACCGGGTATAACTGAAGGGACAGTCATGAGAAAACTTCTGGTGGTAGCGATCGGAGTCGTGCTGGCGGCCGCCCCCCTTGGCGCCCAAGTCCAGGTAGTCACCACCCTCTCCGCCTACGCCTCGATTGCCAATGCGGTGGGAGGTGAGCGCGTCGAAGCTGTTGCTATCTCCCGCGGCGACGAGGACGCTCACTTTGTCAAGCCCAAGCCCTCATTCGCGCTGATGCTCAAGAAGGCCGACCTGTTTGTGACCACCGGTCTGGATCTGGAGCTGTGGGCTCCGGCTGTGGTGGACAAGTCGGGAAACAAGAAGATCCGCGACGGGCAGCCCGGCTTTGTCAGCGCCAGTCAAGGGGTGCCGATGCTCGACGTGCCGGAGAGCGTCAGTCGCGAGGGTGGCGATGTCCATATCTACGGCAATCCGCATATCCACACCAGCCCGTTGAACGCCAAGATCGTAGCTGCCAACATCGCGGCGGGTCTCAAACGGGTGGACCCCGAGGGTGCTGCCGCCTACGACGTCAACCTGGCAGAATTCAACCGCCGGTTGGACGAGAAACTGTATGGCAAGGACCTGGTCGAGCTGTTGGGCGCGGAGGTTCTCGATCCTCTGGCCAGACAGGGAAAATTGATCGAGTTTCTGAGTGCTCAGGAGTACGAGGGAGAAAGCCTGATCGAGCGTCTAGGTGGATGGATGGGGAAGGGGCTGGTCTTTCGAGGCCAGCAGCTCGTCGCCTATCACAAGAACTGGATCTACTTCACCGATCTGTTTGGCCTGGAGGTGGCGGGCTACGTAGAGCGCAAACCGGGCATTCCCCCTTCCGCGCTTCACGTGCACTATCTGTTGGACCTGATCAAGGATTCGGAGATTCGGGTACTCTGGGCTTCGAGCTATTTCAGTCAGGAGAAAGTGCAGTCCATTGCAGAAAGGGCTGGTTGTCAGGCGATAATCGTGTCGCTGGGTCCGATGACGGTCACCGCCGACAGCTATTTCGAGCTTATCGACGACTGGATAGACGACCTAGCCGGGGCTTTCGCGGGCTAGTACTACAAAAGGAGAACCGACCATGCTGGAGATGCTGGAGTTCATGGCAGCACCCTTCGCGGCCTGTGTGGTACTCGTCGGCATCCATGCCTACCTCGGTTTGCATGTCCTGCTGCGCGGAGTCATTTTTGTCGATCTGGCCCTGGCGCAGATTGCCGCGCTCGGTACCGTGATTGCCCTGGTCAGCGGCCACCCGCCGGGGAGTTACGGATCGATCACTTTTTCGCTGGGGGCTACGATTGTGGGTGCGGCCGTTTTCGCCATCACGCGGAGGCGGAGCAGCAAGATCCCGCAAGAGGCCATCATCGGCCTGACCTTTGTTATCGCCTCGGCCGCGGCGATCCTCGTAGCCGATCAGGCCCCGGAGGGCGCCGAGCAGATCAAGGAGCTCTTGGCCGGCTCCATTTTGTGGGTGACCTGGCCCAGGGTGGTGAAGATCTTCATGCTCTACACGGCTGTCGGCCTCTTCCACTACCTCTTTCGGCGCCGGTTCACGCTCATCTCGGAAGATTCGGAGAAGGCCTTTGCCATGGGCTGGAATGTCCGCCTGTGGGATTTCTGGTTCTATGCCTCCTTTGGCGTGGTTATAACGCTGTCGGTCCAGATCGCCGGAGTTCTGATGGTTTTTTCCTACCTGGTCGCGCCGGCGATCATCGCGCTGGCGCTCAGCTCCAGCTGGCCGGCCCGGATCGCCATCGGTTGTGCGGTTGGGCTGACCGGCAGCATTCTCGGGTTG
This sequence comes from Thermoanaerobaculia bacterium, assembly GCA_049678185.1. GTDB lineage: Bacteria > Acidobacteriota > Thermoanaerobaculia > Multivoradales > JAHEKO01 > M0029. The sequence continues at coordinate 12,952 of JBAUDS010000235.1, read as the reverse complement.
ATCGCCTCCTACCGCTGGGACATGCCCAGCGGACCGGCGATCGTCTGTTTTCTCGGTGTCATCCTCGCCTTCTTCGTGGTGACACAGCTACTCAGCAAGGACATGGAGCCCGAAGGGTAGTAGCCACGGTCAACGCTGCATCACGGCAGACCGCCCACCCTGGCCAGCAGCTGGTGGGCTGCTAGCGGGTGAGAGAAGCGGGCGCAGATGCAGGGTATGCCGCTAATTGAACGAGGCGACCGCCTCGTCCTCGTCGTCAAAAACGTCGAACACCGTGATCAGCTGCGTGACCCCGAGAACGTTGAGGATGTTCTCCGGCAGGTTGAGGAGTCTCAACATACCTCCTGAAGCCTTGACCTTCTCGTGGGCCGCGATCAGCTCGCCCATCCCCGAGGAGTCCATCTTCGAGGCCTTCTTCATGTTGAGCAGGATTTTGGACGAGCCGGCCTCGACAGCCTCGTGGACGGCATCTCGCAACATGACGTCACCTTCGCCGATTGTGATCTTCCCTTGAAGATCGATGATGGTGACTCCTTCCCGGTTGCGAACTGAACTCTTCATAGGTCTACCTCGCTTTCCCTGTCTGGGGGGGGCTTAGGCGGCGGGGGAATGCGCTTGCGCAATCTGACAACGGTGGCTCCGGTGTCGTCGAATTCGAAATCGACCGCATCGACCAGTCGCTGCATGAGAAAGATCCCGCGACCCGTGGGTTTGAGAAGATTCTCGGCTGCCAGCGGATCGGGCACACTTTCAGGATCGAAACCCCCTCCTTCATCCTTTATCTCGATATCCAGATGTTCCTCACCGATAACCAAGACGACCTGGGCGGTCTTGTCCGGCTCGAGACGGTTGCCGTGTTGAACCGCGTTGGCCACGGCCTCTCGAATTGCCAGGCAGACCCTGTCCGCGACCTCCTCCTCGAATCCGAGATGAGTGAGGGCGGCGGCAGCGACGAGGTCGACAAGCTCGATGTCCTCGAAGCGGCTACCGATGCGGACATGGATCATCGGCTCCGGTGTTGGCATCACAGAATTCGGCGAATTCTAGCAGACCGGCCCCCCTCCGGGTCCACTGGCCGGCCGGGCAGTCTCAGGGCACGATGACCGCCGCTGGATGCCTTGTTCTCACGAGCTCGTCAAAAGCGGCGAGCTCGGTGCTCACAACCAAGTCGATCTCGGCGTCAAAACCCTCGAGCTCCGCGACAAGCTCCTGGTAGAGCTGTACCGATCCATCGGTCGGTCGGGCATCGGAGCTCTCGACCACACTCATCAGTCCGACCAGCTGGTTGTCGAGCTTCGGGGGGAAGTTGAGGATGTCCTGAGCCGACTCGTTGCGGGTCTGATAGATCTTCTTTTCGATCTCACTCAGACGCTCGGTGACAGCCTTGGCCGCTTCGTCGAGCCCGTCGCCCTTACCGACGGCATCGAGCCGCTTCTCGAGGTCTTCGACCTGGCCGCGAATGTCCCGAATCTTGTCGAGCGCCGTGTGGCTATTGGTGATGCTCTGCCAGATGCTTTTGGTCAGTGCGAATTGCGCATCGAAGTCGCTTTGGCTGGTGTCGAGTCGCGGATCCGCCTGGACCTGGAAGCTCGTGGTCTGGCTCGAATCACCCACGCTCAAGCGGGCCTGGTAGGTCCCCGGCGGGACTTTTGGTCCCCGCGCTATTCCCCAGAGCACAGCATCCTTCACCAACTCGGCGTCATGAAGACGCAGATTCCAGACATAGCGGTTGAGTCCCTCTTCGGCTTTCAGCTTACGCTCGCCGCCGAGGCCAGGAAAGTACTGCCGCCAGGGGCTTGGCGCCTGGGGCTCTTCCTTCTCGCTCGACAGAGTACGGAGGACATTCCCCTCGGTGTCCAGGATCTCGAGCGTGACCTCCTCCTCCGGCTCGGCGTCGAGGTAGTAGTGGATCATCACTCCTCCCGGCGGGTTCTTGCCGGCTACACCCCCACGACCAAAGAAGAAACCACCACCGAAGCGGTAGGTGTCGCGTGGCGCGAAAAGATGGAGCCCTGCTCCTGCCATCTCCTCGCTGAGCTGATGGAGAGGTGTGAGGTCATCCAAGATCCAGAATGACCGGCCCTGGGTGGCCACCACCAGATCCTGGTGAGCGACGGCGAGGTCGGTGATGGGTGTGACCGGCAGCTCGAGCTGAAAGGACTGCCAGCTGGCCCCATCGTCGAAGGAGATGAAGAGACCAAACTCGGTGCCGGCGTAGAGCAGGCCCTTGCGGTCGGGGTCTTCTCTCACCACCCGTACAAAGTGATCCTCGGGTATGCCGTTGGTGCCATCGGCGATCCGTGTCCAGGTCGCGCCGTAGTCGTTGGTGCGGAAGATGTAGGGCCGGAAATCGTCCGTTCGGTAACGGGTTACCGCCAAGAAGGCGCGGCCGGGGTCGTGCGCGGAGAGCTCGATCATGTTGACCTGCCCCCAGTCGGGCATGCCGGCGGGTGTGATCGCCTCCCAGTTGGCGCCGTTGTCGCGTGAAATGTGTACCAGCCCGTCATCTGTCCCAGCCCACAGCAGCCCCGGTGTCTGGGCCGACTCTTCGAAGGCGAAGATGGTGTCGTAGACCTCGACCCCGGTGTTGTCCCAGGTGAGATCTCCCCCTGCGTAGTCCTGCTTGTCGGGATCGTTACGGGTCAGATCGGGACTGATGGCCTCCCAGCTCTGGCCCTCGTCGGTGGAGCGCAGTACGTACTGCGAGGTGTGGTAGAGGACACTCGGATCGTGCGGGGAGATCCGGATGGGGGCATTCCACTGGAAGCGGTACTTGAGATCCCGCGCCGCCTGTCCCACGGCCAGTTGGGGATAGGCCATGACCTCGCGCTCCTGATCGGTGGCGTGATCGTAGCGGCCGATCTGGCCACCGTAGCAGCCCGAATAAGTGATCTCGGGATTGCGTGGATCGACGGCCACGTGCCCGCTCTCACAGCCGCCGATGACCCACCAGTCCTGACGTGCGATGCCGGAGGAGCTGGTGCGGCTGGGCAGCGAGACACAGCTGTTGTCCTGCTGGCAGCCATAGACGCGGTAGGGGAACTGATCGTCTATGGTGACCCGGTACATCTCGGCGGTCGGTTGGGTGGCCTGACTCGACCAGGTCTTGCCGCCGTTGAAGCTGACGTTGGCACCGCCATCGTTGCCATTGATCAGAATCTGCGGGTTCTCGGGTTGAAGCCAGAGGTCGTGGTGATCTCCGTGAGGGGCCCGAAGGTAGGAGAAAGTCTTGCCTCCATCGACCGAGCGCCACATTCCCGCGTTGAGGATCCACACGGTCTCCGAGTCCTGGGGGTCGGCAAAGACATGGGTGTAGTACCAGGCTCGCTGACGGAAATTGCGATCGGAGTTGATGAGGCTAAATTTGTCGCCTCCGTCCTCGGAACGAAAGAGACCACCTTCCTCGGCCTCGATCAGCGCCCAGACCCGGTCGGGACTAGCAGCGGAGACGGTGATGCCGATCCGCCCTGTCATCCCTTCCGGCAGCCCTTCTGTGAGCTCTTCCCAGGTGTCGCCGCCGTCGGTGGAACGGTAGAGGCCGCCGCTCTCGCCACCGCTGATCATCGTCCACGGCTTGCGCTCGGCCTCCCAGATGCCGGCAAAGAGGATGCGCGGGTTGCCCGGGCTCATGGCCAGATCCACGGCACCGGCCCGATCGCTGACAAAGAGCACCTTTTCCCAGGTCGCGCCGCCGTCGGCCGAGCGGAAGACACCCCGCTCCTCATTGGGACCAAAGATGTGTCCCAATGCCGCCACGTAGACCAGGTCTGGATTCTGCGGGTGGATACGGATGCGGGAGATTTGACCCGCGTCGTCGAGGCCCACATGGGTCCAGCTCTTGCCGGCGTCGGTGGAACGGTAGACGCCGATTCCCGGAGAGACATTCCCTCTCGGGCAGGCCGAGCCCGTACCCACAAAGATGACGTTGGGATCCGATTGGGCCACGGCGATGGCACCGACCGAAGCGGCCGCAAAATGCTCGTCGGAGATGTTCTTCCAGCTCACCCCGGTGTCGGTGGTCTTCCACACCCCACCCCCGGTAGAGCCCATGTAGTAGGTCTCGAAGTCACCAACGACACCGCTGACGGCCGTTACCCGGCCGCCGCGGTAGGGACCGATGTTGCGGAACTCCATGGCCTTGAACAGCTTGCCATCGTAGGTCGGCTCCGGATCGGCCGTTGTGCTCTTGGCGGCCAGGCTGGTGCCGACACCAGCGATCAGCAGACCCACGATCAGAATGGCGACACGTGCTCTCATCTGTATCCCTCCTCGAATGGAAAGCCCTGGTGAGCGACAAAAGTCAATAAAGACAATTGCGAGGCGCTCGGATCACACGTTTGGTGGTCCGGTGCGCACCGATGTCAGAATGCTGTGGATTGTATCCCGGTTTAGGACGAGCTCAACTCCTCGAGCTCGGCGAAGGCCTTCTCGAGCTCTTCGACCAGGGGCTGACAGCTTTGGGGTGCCTGTTGGCGATAGATCTCGAGCAACGTGCGGTAGTACCAGAGCTTGCCTTCGCGGCCGCCGTGGAACGCCTCCCAGAGATCCTCTCCCAGGATCCGGTAGTCGCTGACCACCGAGCGGACGTTATGGACCTTGTCGGCCAGAGAGACCAGATAGGTGGACTCCGAAGGCGAGCCGGTCTCGAGCAATGCCACGAATCCCTCCTTGCGGCGGAGCCATGGAGTCTTGGCGTCGTCGAGATTGTCCGAGCAATCCTCGACGATCTGTGCCACACGCTCACCAAAACGACGCCGAATCTCCTCCAGAGTGGCCCTTCCACCCTGGTCCTCGGGCCCGTCGTGGAGCAGGGCAGCGATGGCCTCGTCTTCGTCACCGCCGTGCTCGAGCACCAGCGAGCAGACAGCCATGAGATGGGAGATGTAGGGAACCAGGGGCCGCCGCTTGTCGGCAAAGGTCCGTTTTCGTTTCTGGCCGCGGTGAAGCTCGAGGGCGAAGTCGAAGGCGGCGGCCAGACGATCGCTGAGATCGGCGCTTTTCATGGCGGTGAGTTCTGGATTATGGCGCACTTTGGAGGAACTAGGTGACAGACGCCAATATCTCTTCACTGCCATTGTCTGACTCCTTTGGTGGCAAGAAGTGAAAACCTGTCGCCAATTTTCGTGGCTCTGTTGCTTGACTTGCCGTAGTCGATCTGCAAACGTTGGATTGCTCAGTTGACAGACCTGTCACGACCGATCTGTGTTCGCGCGTGTGCGGCGAGCAGGGCAGACTCATTTTGGCTTGCAGCCGCCGCGTGGGATCGATCGGTCCGGGAAAATGAAAGGAGAAGCTCGATGACGAGGAGTTCACAGGTAGCTCTGACGATTCTTCTTGCGTGTTTTACGGTCGCGTGGTGCAAGGCCGCGGAGCCGGTTCCCGCACCGGCCAACGATCAAAGTCCGACGCAGCAGGTAGGTCCCCAACACGAGGACAATGGGAGAGAGGGGCTCGAGGACTATAGACGTGCTTTTCTCGTCGTCTACCTGGAGAAGAAGGGAGACTGGGGCAAAGACGACTGCATCACCGTCTGTCCCGACCCCGCCGAAATCTCACTGACGGAAAACCCTAGGAAGGTCCGGTGGGTAGTCCTCAACAAACAGGACGGCCATGAGTGGGAGATGATTCCCAAGAAAGAGAACGACGACTGCGTTCCACCACTCCACAAGAAGATCCCCAAGGGAAAGGGAGCCAACGCCTTCAAGAGCGGTGCTCCCAAGGACTGCAGGGAGAAGCCTACTGACCCGCACTACGACTGGAATTACGATATCAAACTGACAGAGGTGGATGAGGAAGGGAATCCGACCGGCAAAAAGTGCAAGCTGGACCCAAAGATAAAAGTCAGCGGCTAGGACTGATTCGAAACGTGGCGAGGAGAGCGGGAGCTCTCGGGACTAGGGCCCCCCGGTCAGCTCTTGGAAGGCAGCGCTTTCCCGCACTGACTGGAACTCGTCCTCCTCGCGCACGAGCTCGGCTGGGAATCCCAGTCGGAGTGCTTTCTTGAGTGCAGACACGGCTTCGTCGTTTTGAGCGCAGATCGCGTGCACAGCGGCCAGATCGTGCCAATTGTCTGCCGTCTCGGGTAGCTCTGCCCCGAGTTGGTGGGCTAGTTGTACCGCCTGGGTGCATTGGCTGGCGCGAGCGAGATAGAAGCAGCGTCTCAATTTCAATTCAGAGTTCTGGGGCTCGACCTCGAGGCCCTCATCGACGACTCGGAGGGCCTCGAGATAGTGCTCCCGCGCTTCCTCCCTCCTGTCGAGCTTGAGGTAGACGTCGGCGAGGTTACGCTGAATGATGTCGTCTTGTGGGTTTAGTCGCACCGCCATGGCGAAATATTCTTCCGCCTTGGTCAACGAGTCGGGCCGATCGCTGAAGTAGTAGGCCACTCCGAGGTTACTGGCGATATCCGGGTCACGAATCGGCTTCGGGAGCTCTTCCAGCAGCTGAATAGCCGTTTCGAAGTTGCTGTCATAGATCTCTATGACGGCTAGATTGCCGCGTGGCCAGGAAATCGATGAGGGTGCGAGTGCAGCCGCCTTTTGAAAGGCCTCCCGGGCTTGATCGTACCTGGCCACTGACGCGTAGAACTTGCCAAGACGGTTCCAATTGACCCAGTAGTTCTCGCCCAAAGCGACAGCTTCCCGAAACGACCGCTCGGCCTCCTCCAGGTTCCCTTGGCGTTCCTGAGAGTAGGCAATTTCCCTGAGTGCGTCGTCGGGATTGGGATGGTTGGCCAGTGACGCCCGCAGTTTTTCGACCGAGGCTTCATGCAGGCCGCGGCTGCCGTACACGCGGGCGAGAGCGACCTGAGCCGCCGGAAGCTCCGGGTCGAGCTCGAGCGCTTGTTTGGCCGCTGCCTCCGCCTCGACCAACGAATCGGCGGTTTTGTTGTGCGCGAACCTCCTGCACAGGGCTTCGCTGAGGCCGACGTGGGCGAGAGCAAAAGCCGGGTCGATGCGAATGGCGTGTTTGAAGGCGCCGATGGCAAAGTCGTTACTCTCGGGATTCCCCAGCTGCTCCAGGTACTGCTGTCCGCGAAGATAGTGGTCATAGGCCTGCAGTGATTTGGTGGGATCCTTGGCCATACGCCGCCGCTCACCGGCGGAGAGGGGTATCTTCAGAAACCGGATCAGCCTGCCGGCGATCTGACGCTGAAGATCCAAGGGATCGTCACGTGCACCGTCGACGGTTTCAGACCAGAGCACGAAATTATTGCGGACATCTGTGAGCTGCACATCCACCTTCAGGCTGTCCGGAGCTTGTTGTAGCTCGCCATCGAGAATCGAGCCGACTCCGAGCTTCTTGGCCAGCTGACTCTGGCTGAGATTCTGATCCCGATAGCTCCAGGCCTCGGAGCGGCCCATGACCCTGAGCCCCGCGACTTCGGTCAGCTGGGTGATGAGCCCGGCGCTGATGCCTTCGGCCACATGGTCGAGATCGGAGTCGCCGGTGAGGTTGGCCAACGGCATCACGGCCAACGAATGGAGCTCGGGCGCCAAGGACGTCGGTTGGGTACGACCGATGAAGTAAGCAGCGGCCAGGAGGCCGACAATGACAGCCACGGCACCCACCGCCAACCAGGTGCGAGAGATCCTGCGGGCCGGTTTAGCGAACAGAGAGAAGTCGCTGGTGGGGGCTTCGCCGGCATCGACTTCGCCTTTGAGCTCCTCGAGCTCGTTGCGGACGTCCAAGGCGGTCTGGAAACGGTGTGACGGATCCTTCTCCAGACAGTGACGGATGACACGCGCCAGATGGCGGGGGAGCTCTCCTTTGAGCTCGGTGACCGGTGTCGGGGTGTCCTTGAGAATCGAGGAGATGAGGTCGGCCGAGCTCTCGCCGCTGAAAGGGCGACTCCCGGTGGCCATGGTGTAGAGGACGGTCCCAAACGAGAAGATGTCGGAGCGGGAGTCTACCGGCTTGCCCTGGAGCTGCTCGGGAGACATGTAGGGCATGGTTCCCAGGATCCGACCGGTGCCGGTCAACAGCTCGGTCGACAGCTCGGTCTCGATCGTCTCTTCCTTGTCTGCCAGGTGAAACTTGGCCAGGCCGAAATCGAGCACCTTGACCCGTCCTTCGGTGGTGACCATGATGTTGCCCGGCTTGAGATCCCGGTGGGTGATCCCACGGTCGTGGGCGGCGCTCAAAGCCTCGGCAATGGGGATGGCGTACTCGAAGATCTGGTCGACCTTCATCCCGTGTTTGGGGATCAGCTCCGAGAGGGTCTTCCCCTCCACGTGCTCCATGGCGAAGAAATGATGCCCGTCCTCTTCCTCGACCGAGTAGACGGTGACGATGTTGGGGTGGTTGAGTGCGGCGATGGCCTTGGCCTCCCGCCGGAAGCGCTCGAGACGCTCGGGGTCGGTGGCCACCTCGGCCGGAAGGAATTTGATGGCCACCTTGCGCTCGAGCTTGGTGTCCTCGGCCAGGAAGACCTCTCCCATTCCTCCGGCTCCGAGCTTGTAGAGGATCTTGAAGTGAGAGATGGCGTCGCCGATCGTCACGGACCTCTTCCCATCACTCTCTGCAGGAGTTTTTCGAATATTCCTTCTGACTGACTGTTTTCATTCTACACTTGGGAGGTTCAAGAAAGGAGGGCTGAGAATGGACACTCACCGCAGACAGATTCTCAAGGGTGGAGGACTGGCACTCCTGGGCAGTGGTTTTCTGGGACGCCTGGACAAGGTGGCCGCCGCTCAAAGTGCGAATCCCTCGCTCACCGACACGTTGGGGACCCAGGCAGGGGGTCCGAGCGCCGATCTTTTGCTGGGCCCACAACCCGGCGAGGAGGGCCCGCCCGCGCCGGCGGACTACGACCGTCTGCCGCTCGAATGGAACAAGCGCACCGTCTCCCGTTTCAAGGAGAAGCTGGCCGCGCGCGATATCGAGGCCTTTATGGTGCGCGATCCCCTCAACATCATCTACCTTACGGGCTACTGGCACACCACCACCGAGCGGCCGCAGGCCACCTTCATGAATCGCGAGGACGCCGATCCGTGGTTTCTCTATCCGGGGTTGGATCGGGACATCGTCAAGAGCTGGTGGTTCGGCGATGGCCGGATGTACTTCGACTTTCTCCATGCCGACGGAGGCTTCCCGCACGAGGGCAAGGTCCAGCAGGGCAAGACCGTGGATCTTTTCGAGTTTCTGTTGCAGGGGATCAAGGAGCACGGTATCCAGGGCAATCGGGTGGGTATCGAGGGTGAGTTCTATCCGTCGCAGATGGCCAAAGCCAAGGAGGTTCTGCCCGGCATCGAGTGGGTCGATGTATCCGACATCCTCATCGAGATGCGACAGGTCAAGACGCCGGAGGAGTTGGCTCTCTGGCGCCGGGCCTACGTCTACTTCGACCGGGCACACGCCTTTGCACGTGACTACATCCTCACCCACGGCAGCGATGTCACCGACTACGAAGTGGGGGTGGCGACCGAGCTCTGGGCCAACGACCAGCTCTACTCGGATCTGGATCTCGCCGGTGGAAAACCCCACCACGGCGTGCGCAGCGGTGTCGGCATCGGCTGTCGCGCCGGTGCCGTGACGGGATATCCCCACCCCAACCAGCCTTACTACAACCGCATCGGCAAGGGCATGGCCCTACAGGTGTCGGGGGGTGCGCGTATCGGCGGCTATGGTCACGAGAACTACCGCCCCTACATCATCGCCGACAGCGCGGGTCAGTTCGATGCCCACATGAAGAAGATGTGGGAGGTGAGCCGACACACCTGCGACATGCAGATGGAGCTGTCGGTGGAAGGGGTGACCTGCTCGCGGGTGGCCTACGACATCCACAAGTACCAGGTGGAACAGGGGATGCAGAAGTACATCTACCATCGGCCCGCCCACGGTGCCGGTACCGAAGGCCATCAGTCGCCCTATCTGGCTCTCGGCGACTTCACCATGATGCAGCGCAATATGTGCTTCTCCGAGGAACCCGGCCTCTACGATCCGGAGAACGGTTGCGGCTTCAACTGGAGTGACACCGTGGTCGTCGGCGTCAAGTCCGGTTATCGCATGAGCCGTGTGCCCTACGACGAGGAGTGGTGCTGGATCAAGATCTAGTCGCCGGTCGAGTGTAGATGTCGAAGCCCAGGTCTTTTCCCTACGCGCTGGTCCTCGGACTGGCCATCCTGGTCTTGGGCATCGTTCTCGGGGTGGTCTGGCAAGGCTTCAGACAGCTGTCCCATAGCCCGCCGCCGGCGGTCGGGCCCCGGGCCGTCATCGCCCGGGGCGATCTGGCGGCGGACGAGGCCGCCACCATCGAGCTCTTTCGGCGGGTCTCTCCATCGGTGACCTACATCACCTCGATCTCGCTGCGTCAGGATTGGTTCTCCCTCGATGTCCAGCAGATCCCCAGAGGCACAGGCTCTGGTTTTGTCTGGAACGATTCCGGACACGTGGTAACCAACTATCACGTCATCGAAGGGGCGAGCGCGGCTCGAGTGACCCTTTACGATCGGTCGACCTGGGATGCGGAGATTGTCGGAGTGGCGCCGCAGAAGGATCTGGCGGTGCTGAGGATCCAAGCACCCACCTCCCGGCTCTTCCCGATTGCCATTGGCTCGTCGCGCAATCTACTGGTGGGGCAGAAGGTGTTTGCGATCGGTAACCCCTTTGGGCTGGATCAATCGCTGACCACGGGGGTCATCAGTGCCCTCGGGCGAGAGATCGAGTCGGTCGCCCAGATTGCCATCCGCAACGTCATCCAGACCGACGCGGCGATCAACCCGGGCAATTCGGGGGGACCCCTGCTGGACAGCGCCGGCCGGCTGATCGGTGTCAACACGGCGATCTACAGCCCCTCGGGTGCGTACGCGGGAATCGGTTTCGCTATCCCTGCCGACACCGTCAGTTGGGTGGCGCCCGAGCTGATTACCAAGGGCCGGATCGAGCGACCGACTCTGGGTGTGGAGATGCTCACCGCGCAGGTCATCCCGAACCTGGAGGTCGAGGGGGCGCTGATCGTACGTGTCGTTCCCGACAGCGGCGCCGACCGCGCCGGGCTGCGGGGAACCCTGACCGATACCGTCGGCCGGGTCCGCCTCGGCGATGTCATCGTCGAGGTGGACGGCCATCCCGTCCGCTCATCCGACGACCTGGTGCTGGCGCTCGAGAGACGGCAGCCCGGTGAGATGGTGGATGTCACCGTGCTCCGGGACGGCCGTCGCCGGCAAGTGGCGGTCGAGCTGGGGTCGCCGGACCGGTAGCTGACGATCAGCCGGCGAGCTTGTTGTAGAGCCAGGCCAGAACCCAGCCGCCGATAAAGCCGTCGATGAAGCCCCAGATCAGCCCGATGAGGGCCCCCGCCGGGCTCACGCCGTAGCCCAGGTAGAATTTACCCAGCAGAATCAGGTGCTCGCCACCACCGACGACCATGGCCCAGACCGTCATCACCAAAACAGCGAGTCCCCACAGGATTCCCATCGCCAGACCCAGAGCCTTTTTGTCTAGCTGCATCTCACTTCCTCCTTCTCGGGTGAATGATCGGTATGTCCTCGGATCCTGTGCGACCACCGGCCGGATGTCAACGGGTAGCAAGCTCTTGAGTTAGAATGTGCCCAGTATTTCAATGAAGCTATTCAGTTCAGCGTCCGAGATCGGACCGGTGGAGCTGGCGCAGGGTCTCGAATCGGGTGAGGAGATCCAGATCCTCGATGTGCGAGCGCCGTTTCGCCTCGAGACCGGTCGTATCGAGCTGGCGCCCGATTCCCATTTTTACAACATCACAGGCTCGCAGATGCTCGAGGTGCGGGATCTCGAACAGACTCCCCTCGATCCGCAGCTGCCGGTGGCTGTGGTGTGCGGGAAAGGGGCCGACAGCAAGAAGGTCGCGCTTCATCTCGAGAAGCTGGGGATGGCCGCGCAATCGCTGGCGGGCGGCATGACGGCGTGGATGCAGATGTCGATTCCGCGAGAGCTGGAGACGCCGCCGGCCCTCGATCGTTTCGTCCAGCTAGACCGGGTGGGCAAGGGCTCACTCGGCTACCTGCTGATCAGCGACGGCGAGGCGCTGGTGGTCGATCCCCCTCGTGACTACCATGTCTACCTGGATCTGACCCGGGAGGCCGATGCCTCGATTGTGGGTGTAGCCGACACCCATGTCCACGCCGACTACATCAGCGGTGGTCCCCGGCTGTCGAAAGAGCTGCAGGTGCCCTACCACCTGCATCCGGCGGATGCGGTCTATCCCTATGATGGGACGCCTGGGCAGATCGACTTCGAGCCGCTGGCAGACGGCGGCGAATTGCGGGTCGGGCGTTGCACCATCTCGATCCGGCACACACCGGGCCATACCGAAGGGAGTGTCTCCTACCTGGTCGACGATCAGGCGGCCCTCACCGGAGATTTCCTGTTTATCGAGTCGATCGGGCGGCCCGATCTGGCGGGCAAGACCGGGGAGTGGACCGGGCAGCTGTGGGAGAGCCTGGAAGCGGCGCGACGGGATTGGCCGCGCGACGCCTGGATCTGCCCGGCCCACTACGGCTCCGAAAGTGAGCGACAGCCGAATCGGTCGGTTGGTGAGCGCCTCGGCGAGCTGCCATCACGCAACCGGGCCTTCACCATCACCGACCGCGGCAAGTTCGTCGATTTCGTCGAGGGCAAAAAGGCCGCTTTCCCCGATGCCTACCGCAAGATCAAGGCCGTCAATGTCGGTCTGCTCGAGCTCAGCGCTGCCGAGGCCGACGAGCTCGAAATAGGCAAGAACGAGTGCGCCCTGGGTGGGCGCTGATCCCCTCAACAGATGCGTAGCCGTCGGGTCGGCTCGCCTCGTGGCGCGTGGTGTCTCGCTCAATGTCGACGGTTGACTGAATGTGTCTCGAAAGCCAGGGTTTTGGGGGTCAAAAACCCCCAATCGGGTAAGCACCGCCTGTGGAATATTCGATAGTCAGACCTTCGCCCCCCGATGCAGGATGCAGACGTGTGGCGCCGGCTGTCGCCGGCGTGTGCAGGGTACGTC
>JBAUDS010000234.1:0-3238 GCA_049678185.1 Thermoanaerobaculia bacterium | reverse complement strand
ACAACAAGGGGTCGACCTCATAGACCCTTCTGATCAGCTTTGCCCAACTGAGCCGGGCCTGGCGGGTGAAGGTGTCGACGGGGTCCTGCGGGCTTGGCCGGGTGCTGGTCGGTTCTTCCTCTTCGACACCACAATCGTCCTGTACGCTGTCGAGTAGCTGGACTACACTCTGGGGGCAGAAAACAGGAAAATTGATGGAAGGAGGAGACTGCGATGAGCGATCAAAGGAGGAACAGCGTGATGAGAATGACGATGACAGCAGTGATGGTGGCAGTTCTGTGCGGAGGCATTGCTTCCGCGGAGGTCAGCAAGGAGGTGCTCGATTCGATTTCAACACCGAACGAGGTGGAGACATCGATTGGGACGTTGAAGTTCCTCGACGGCGCTCCGTCCCCGGAGACCGTGGAGGAGGTTTTTGATTTCGTGGACACGGCTCGAGCGATGGAGGCATTCTTGCAAGGGATGCCGGGCGCTTCACTCAAGGGGCTCCTTGACGGACATCGTTCGCTCGGCGCCGTTGAGGCCCACGAGGTGGTGATTTTCGACAAACTGATGGACGCGAAGTCCCTGTATCTCACCGCCAACAGCTCGACGGTCTACGCGTTCCCGGAGCTCGACCTGAAGCGCGACGGTCCGACGGTCGTGGAAGTGCCTGATGGCCTGCTCGGAGCGTGCAACGACGCCTGGTTCCGTTTCATCAACAACCTGCCGATGGGAGGGAAGTATCTCTACCTGCCGCCCGAATACGACGGGCCGGTTCCCGACGGATACGCTGTCTACCGCCCGAAAACCTACCGGAACTGGATCTTCCTGCGGTCCTCCGTCAAGAATGGGGACGTCGGTAAGGCGGCGTCCCTGATCACCGACAATGTTCGGGTCTATCCGCTCTCACAGGCGAAGAACCCGCCGGAGATGAAGTTCATCAGCGCTTCGGGCACCGCCTTCAACACGATTCACCCGAACAACATCGAGTTCTACCATCACCTCGATGAGGTCATCCAGTACGAGCCCCTCGAGATGCTCGATCCGGTGACACGCGGTCTCTTCGCGTCCATCGGCATCCAGAAGGGCAAGAAGTTCAATCCTGACGAACGGATGAAGAAGATCCTGGCTGACGGGGTGGCCATCGCCAATGCCGCGGCACGCTCCATCGTCTGGTATCCGCGCTACGACATGAATCTGAAGGGCGTCCGGGTATATCCCGATACGAACAGCTCCTGGATGATGGGTTACCCCGGAAGGAATGTGTTCTTCAATGGCGAGGATGGCCAGACCATGAACACGGATGCCCGAGTCAGTTTCCATTACCCCTACACCGGCGTGACTCCCGCCATGGCAGCCCCGAGATTGGGGACCGGCTCGGATTACGGGATCGCTTACGTCGACTCGGAGAAGCAGGTCCTTGACGGGGCGAAGACCTATAAGCTGCACCTTCCCCCCAACCCTCCCGTCGGAAACTTTTGGGCCATTACGGTCTACGATCCTCAGACCCGCTCCATGCTCCAGAACAGTCAGAAGTTTCCTAGTGTCGATAGCAATATCAAGGGCTTGAAAAACAACAAAGATGGATCCCTCGACATCTACTTCGGGCCCAAGGCGCCGAAGGGCTACGAGGACAACTGGGTCGAGACGATCCCCGGCAAGAGCTGGTTCATGATCCTGCGCATGTACTCCCCGCTGCAACCTTGGATCGATCAGACCTGGCGGCCGAGCGAGATCGAGTTGGTGGAATAGGAGGTAAGGTTGCGGCTGTCGGTACTCAGGATTCATACCGACAATCGGCTCTTAGACCGACCCCAGGTTACGTACAAGCCAGAATTGACGCAATTTTCCGGTCAGCCACACTGCATTTGGTTTATGAACTGGTAATTATTGAAAGATTGAAAGGAGAATATTATGAAAAAGCTATTGGCCGTAACTGCTATTGCTGCAATGGGTTCTATTACAGTGACAAACGCTGCTGATGTTGTTGATTCTCAGGTTATTGATAGCGCTATCGCTTTTGAGAAAGCCGGCGGCCAAGCTGAGTTCATGGGTGGTGATGTACTTAAAATCACTACTGATAACTATGCTCACGCTGAAACTGCTAAGAACTATCGCAACTGGATGGCTAAAGGTGCTAACGAAGGCATCTCTCACTTACGCATCAAAGCACCACGTGGCGAGAAAGCTCCTACAGTACAGATGAATCACGATTCATTGTACTCAGTAGCTATCACTAAAGTTGTTGATGGTCAGATTTCTTTCGAAATCCCTGAAAATGTTGAAGTCTATACTTCTGTTCAGGTTATCGACCAGTATGGTCATGGTCAGCACTATGTTGTTACTAAAGGTAAGCACACTGTTGATATTGATACAACTGATGGTACTACTCACGCATTCCTTATCTTCCGTAATGGTTTAGAGAGAGGCATGGATGCAGCTAAAGCTAACCAAGACAAGCTAACTACTTGGGGCTTAGTATCAGGTGATTTTGAAGTTCCTAACTATGATTTCGAAGCTGTTGATGCGAAAACTGCTGAACTACGTAGCGAAGTTACTGGTAAAGCGTTTTACTATACTTTCCCACGCAATGAGAAAGAAGTAACTGACCGTCACCAATGGAATCTAGAGAATGCTCTAGGTTGGGGTGGTGCTCCACCAATTGCTAACGAGTCTAACCTGTATGGTAACTCTGAAATGCAAGATGGTGACAAATGTATGTCAACTACATTCAAGAACCCTGAATCTGTTTACTTCTCATCAATCACTGCTTACGATGCTCAGCGCTTACTATTCGTAGACGAAGACGTGAACAATGTGAACAGTAACACTTGGGAAGTTAACAGCGACAATACTGTTACAGTATCATTCAACTGTGGTGACGATGCTAAGAACAACATCGACACTAAAGGTCAAGACTACACATTCACTACACGCTTCTATGGCGTAACTGATCAAGTGATCCGTGCTAACCAGAAAAATTCTATACCGAACCGCCTGAACCCTATGCACATGCTGGTTGAAGGTTCTAAGTAAAGACAGCTATAGCCTTTATTACAGGGGTTAACCCGTCTCGTTCGTTCTGATTGTCGAATGACTGCTTCTGGCCGATCTCGGTCTTTTGATGCTGTGAGTCGCCTTGTTCTGCTTCGGGTCGTCTCCAGCTATACGTGATTGAATGGCGTATCGGACCGCTCCTGGCTCCAAAGCGGTCACTCGTCAGGCATGAATTTTAGCGAAGTGTATGACTGGAACC
>JBAUDS010000233.1:0-8723 GCA_049678185.1 Thermoanaerobaculia bacterium | reverse complement strand
GAAGGTCCCTCACGCCACGATCCAGAGCGGCTGGCTCGATCCCGGCGGCTTTGCCGCCCTGGTCGATTTCGACTCCTACTGGCACCCGGATGCCCTGCGCGAAGTGGACAAGTTCTGCACCGACGATCGCTTGCAGCTCGACTTCTATCGGGAGGAGGGCTTCTTCCAGAACATCCCACCGGTCTATGGCGAGCTCGCCGAGTTGGTGGCCGGCCAGAGGCCGGGGCGAGAGAACGCCGGCGAGCGGACCATCACCTGCAACCTGGGCCTCGCCCTCGAGGATATGGCGGTTGCCCCTCTTGTCTTTCGACGCGCCGTCGACCGGGGGGTAGGAACCTGGCTCTCGCTCTGAGCGGACGGCCGGTTCCAATCATCGGCGCTAGAACATCGTGACAGCTCGAGGCCACAAGAAGACCCACCGGATTCGACGTGTTCTGCTGGCGGTGGCCGGCGGCCTGTTGCTGCTTTTGATCGCATTCGTCATCGCCGGGCTCTGGCGGTTGAAGAAGGGTCCGGTGTCTCTCGCTTCATTCATACCCAAGCTGGAACAGGCGCTGAGCAGGGAGATCGCACCCTTGTCGGTCGAGATCGAGGACGTAACCCTGAGCTTTGCCGGTTGGCGGTCGCCACTCGACCTGAGCGCCCAAGAGGTGTCGATCATCCAGACCTCCGGCGATGAGCTGGTGCGTCTAGAAGAGCTCGGGATCGAGCTCTCTTTCGAACCGCTGCTCCACGGCGAGTTGGCGCCGAGCAAAATCGACGCCCGCGGCTTGGCCATCTCGGTAGTCCGCGACGAGGACGGCACATTCGAGCTGGATCTGGGCGGGACCGGCAGCAGCGGCACCCAGACCGGACTAGGACTCGGTGGCTGGCTGGACCAGTGGCTGGACTCCGCTGCCACCCCATCTGTCCTCAGCGAACTGGATCGGATCTCGGTCAGTCAAGGCACCCTCGAACTGGCCGACAAGGCACTCGGGAGGACGTTCAAAGCCGCCGACATCGATCTGGAGCTCAGCCGTGAGCCTACCGGTCTCGAGGCCACCCTCGACGGCAAGTTGGGCCTGGGAGACGGATCGGTCGAGGTGTCTGCGGCTGCCAGCTTTCCGCGTCAGGAGCGCCGCCTCTCAGGCCGGGTCGAGCTGGACGGTCTCCAGCCCTCGATGCTGGCCTGGACCGGCAAGGTTCCCGAATGTCTGCAGTCTCTCGACCCGACCATCTACGCTCGGGCCGAGCTCCGCTTTGGCAAGGGGTTCGATCTTGCAGCGGCCGACTTCGACCTGACCGCGGACAAGCTCCAAGCGACCGGCTCGGTCGATCTCTCCGGCCAGACAGCGGCCATCTCGATCCAGCTCACCTCGAGCGGAGTCGAGCCCTCCGCCTATGCGGCGGTCTGCAAGGAGCTCGAGGAACTGGATCGAATCACCTTTCCAGTGGACGCGAAGGCCGGGCTCGAACTGGCGGGCAAGGAGCTCGTGTCGTTGAGCTTCGAGTTGACGGGTGGCAAAGGGAGTCTGGAGGTCAGCGAGCTCTATTCCCAACCGCTGTCGATCCACGGCACAACAGTCAAGGGTCATACGGAGAACGGCTTTGACAAGCTCTTTCTCGACGAGGCGCGGATCGAGATCGACGACGTGGTGCTGAAGGTACACGGCTCTGCCGAGCGCCAGGGTGAGAGCTACGTCGGTTCGCTCGAGGGCCTGATCGATGAGCTTTCCGTGCCACAGCTGCATTCGCTCTGGCCCAAGGGAGCCGCCGAAGGGGTCCGTCAATGGGTCCTGTCTTCGATCCCGAGCGGAATGGTCCATGACCTCCAGGCGACCTTTGCAGGAGGTTTGGCGCTCGAGGCCCCCAAAAAGCCGAGCATCGAAGCTTTGGAAGTGGTCTTCGCCTATGACGACCTCGAGGTGATCTTTCTCGCTCCCCAGCCACCGGTCACCGCAGTCGATGGCACAGCCGTTTTCACCAAGGAGCGGTTCGATTTCAACGTCGACCGGGGAAAGGTCAGGGAGCTCGAGGTCTCGGAGAGCCGGGTGCAGATCACTGGGTTGACCTCCGGGACACCCCTGCTGGCGATCCACGCGACTTTGGCCGGATCGGTGGAGCCGGTGGTCGATGTAGTAACCGGCGAGCCTCTCACCATCGTTTCACCGGAGCTCCTGGCCGGACTCACAGCCGAGCTCTCGAACGCCACTCTCGACCTGGAGGTCCCCCTGGTCTCGAACGAGAATGCGCCGCAGATCGACTACTCGGCGACCGGCGAGATATCGAACCTCTTCTGGCCCCGGGCTCCCGGTGACCTGGAGGTAAGCGGCGGTGAAGCATCTATGAGACTCGACCGCCGAGCGCTGGAAATCCAAGGTGACGCTCGTTTCAACGGTGTCCCCGCCGAGATCGAGTATCGGGAAAACCTCCAGCAGGGAGGTCCCAAGCGGCAGATAGAGGCCCATGCTCGAGTCGACGTCGGGGGTGCCAGGGCGCTGGGTCTTCCCGACCAGCCCTACGTCTCGGGATCGGTAGAGCTCGAGGTGAGCGTTCTCGCACACTGGGACCACGCGCTCGAAGTCGGAGCCAAAGCTGACCTTCAAGAGACCATCCTCGCGATTCCACAGATCGGCTGGCAGAAGCCGGTAGGCGAGCCGGGGACGACGACCCTGGAAGCGCGCAAGGGAGCCCGGACCGGGTGGCTCATAGAGCCCTTGCAGGTGACCGGCGGCGATCTCGAGGCCACCGGCCGGATTCGACTTGCCGATGATTCTCTGTCCCTGAGGGAGGTCGATCTGGACCTGCTAAAACTCGACGGCAGCCGACTTCGCGCAAGTCTTGCGGTCGACGAGGACCAGGGGATTCACCTCCGGGTCGCCGGCTCGCGTCTGGATCTGCAGAGAATCCTGCCTCATGTCAGACAGCCGAAGACCAAATCCGATCAGGTCGATAAGAAGACTCCAACAGCCGAAAGCGAGACCGGTAGATCGCTGAGATTCGATATCGAGATCGACGAAGTCGTTTTCAGCCCGGATGTACAGCTCACCACGGCTACGGCCACCGGCTTCTTCGACGGTGGCCACTGGCAAAGCCTTCTAGCTGAGGCGCGAATAGGCGCCGAAGCAAAGGGGAGCTTCGACTACAGACCGCAGGATGGTGAATATCGACTCCTCGTGCAGGCCCGTGACATCGGTGATGTGATCTCGCACCTGACGGCGTCAGAGGAGGTTGCAGGGGGAACTCTGCGGATCGATGGCTCTCGCCCGTCAGCGGACGAACCGATGGCCGGTAGGTTCATTGTCCAAGACTTCCGGGTGCTGCAATCACCAGCACTGTTCCGACTGCTGACCGCTGTGACGCTGACCGAGCCGCTTAGCAACCTGCAGGGCACCGGTCTCGAGTTCAGCGTTGTCGAGGGAGATTTCAGTTTCGACAAAGGTAGATTGCAGCTCTCCGACACCTGGGCCAATGGTCCGGGAATCCATATCACCGCCGAAGGTTGGATCGACCCGCGTCGACGTTCTGGCGATATAACGGGCAGCCTGGCGTGGGAAGGTCGAGTCCTACGTTTTCTGAGCAAGATTCCGCTAGTTGGTCGGGTGGTGGCCGGCAAAGACCGCAAAGGCCTCTTTGTCACCGAATTCGAGATTGCCGGCTCCTTCGAAGACCCCACCGTCGACGCCAAGGTACTCGGCACATTGGCTCCGGGCTTCACGCGAGATTTCCATAACCGACTCAAACGGTACCGCAAGGAGCTCAAGGCGGAAAAGAAGGCCGAGAAGAAATCGCCATAATCGTTCGCGGGCAACCCGCAGCGCCTCGAATTCACGCCCCCTCCTGAATCAACCCGCCAGGTCCAGGGTTCGGATCGGCAAACGACGGATCCGCTTGCCGGTGGCGGCAAATATGGCGTTGGTCAGCGCCGGCGCCGCCGGTGGCAGCGGCGGCTCCCCCATCCCCGCCGGTGGGTTGTCGGTCTGCAGGATGTGGACTTCGATCTCGGGAGACTCGGCGATCGAGAGCAACCGGTAGTCGTCGTAGTTGGACTGCTGCACCCGCCCCGCATCGACCGTTATCTCGCCATAGAGGGCGGTGGCCAGGCCGTCGATAATGCCGCCCTCCATCTGCGCCCGCAGCCCGTTGGGGTTGACCACGATCCCGGGATCGACGGCCGACACCACCCGGTGAACCTTCACCTCTCCCCCTGGGCCCACGCTGACCTCCATGACGTAGGCGACGACGGTCACCTTGCGGGCCTGGGAGTAGACGTAGAACGCCATTCCCCGGCCTCTACCCTCGGGCATCCGGCTACCCCAACCCGAGGCTTCGGCCACCCTCTCCAGGGCTGCCAGCAGCCTTCCCAGATCCCAGCTGTACCAGGGGAACTCGATATCACGCGCCTCACCCAGGAGCTGCAGCCGGAAGTCCAACGGATCCCGGCCGGCGGCATGGGCGAGCTCGTCGACAAAGCTCTGGATCGGAAAGGCGTTGGCGGTGTGGGCGATTCCCCGCCAGGCACCGACTCGCTGGTTGAAGGGGACGTGGGTGTATTCGAGGCGGAGATGATCGACAAAGGCCGCCGGGAACTCGTCCGGGTATAGCTCGGTATCGTAGGCCGGCTCATCGTCGCGCTCCCGAAAGACATTGCGCGATGGATTGACCAGCCGGTGCTGCCAGCCGACGACCCGCCCGTCGCCGTCCAGACCCGCCCGTAGCCGGTGAAATCCCGGGGTCCGATAGTAGTCGTGCCGCATGTCGTCCTCACGGGTCCAGACGACCTGCACCGGCTTTCCCGTTTTCTGGGAGAGATGGGCAGCCTCCGTGGCATAGTCGACATAGAGCCGCCGCCCAAAGCCGCCACCCACCCGGCTGATCTCCACGGTGACCGCCTCGGGAGGAAGCCCGGTCGCCTCCGCCACCAGCGCGACAACATCACCTGGATCCTGGGTGGGGACCAGGATGCGGCAGCTCTCAGGGCCTACGTCCGCAACACAGTTCATCGGCTCCATGGGCGCATGAGACAACATCGGCACCTCGTAGTCGGCCTCGACCACTTCGACGGCCGTGGAGAGGGCCTGCTCCAAGTCCCCGTCCTCGCGCACGGTCTCACTTCCCCGCTCCTCCAGACGCCGGCGGGCACGAGCCTGCAGGTCGTCCGTGCTGTCCCGCCTCACCGACTGCTCGTCCCAACTCACTTCCAGCAACTTACGACCCTCGAGCGCCGCCCAGGTGGAGTCGGCCAGCACCGCGACGCCGGCCGAAAATTGATTACTGCGTCCGGCGATGACCCTGTCGTCCATCTCCACGAGGTCATGAACACCGGCAACGGTCCGTGCACGAGAGCCATCGGTCGCAGCCACCCGACCACCCACCACCGGTGACCGCTCGATGGCGGCGTACAGCATGCCGGGAAGGCGCTGGTCGAGACCAAACAGGGCCTCGCCCGTAACCAGAGCGTGGGCCTCCACTCCCTTCAACGGCTGCCCGATGATTCGAAACTCACTGGGATCCTTGAGACCGACGGTCTCCGGGTCGGGGGCCTCGAGACGCGAGGCCGCCTCGGCCAGCTCACCATAGGAGAGCTCGCGGCCACTTGGCCCGTGGACGACCCTCCCCACCTCGGTGTAGCAGGTTTTGCGATCCACACCCCAGCGCTCGGCCGCCGCCCGCACCAGAAGATCACGGGCCACGGCTCCCGCACGACGCAGTGGCATCCAGGACAGGCTGATGCTCAGGCTGCCACCGGCGGTCTGCCAGCCATACTTCTCCCCGTCGGCCTCCGCCTGGGCAACCCGCACCCGCTCCCACTCGACATCCAGCTCCTCGGCCAGGATCATGGGCAGTGAGGTCTTCACCCCTTGCCCGACCTCGGGTACGGGAGAGGTCAGCGTGACCCTGCCGTCGGTGTCGATCTCGACAAAGGCGTTGAGCTCGAAAAGCTCGACCGGCGCGGTGACCATCGCAATGTCCTCCTCCCGCCGGCCACAGCCCGGTAGATAGAAACTCACCAGGAGTCCGCCGGCGGTAGAGGTGCCGATCTCGAGAAAGGTCCGTCTACTGATCGTCTTCATTTCTCTGCCTCCTTCAGACGTCCGTCGAGGTGATCTCTACCGCCCGGCGCACCCCTTCGAGGATGCGCGGGTAGGTGCCACACCGGCAGAGGTTGCCGGTAAGCGCCTGGATGATCTCGTCATCCGTCGGCTTGGGCTTGAAGGCCAGCAGCGAGGCGACGGTCATGATCTGACCCGGCTGGCAGTAGCCGCACTGGGGCACGTCCTTTTCGATCCAAGCCTGCTGCACGGGGTGACTGCCGTCCGCTGAGAGACCCTCGATGGTGGTGACGCTCTGCCCTTCGATCGATGAGATCGGGATGACACACGAGCGCACCGCCTCCCCGTCGAGGTGGACGGTACAGACGCCGCAGAGGGCTTCGCCGCAGCCGTACTTGGTGCCGGTGAGACCGAGGTTGTCCCGCAGGACCCAGAGGAGGGGGGTGTCGGGTGCGGCGTCTACGGTGCGTTGCTCGCCGTTGACGGTCAGAGTGATGGTTGCCATTAGTGGGATCTCCCATTGAGATTCACGTTGGACTTGGCTGGGGTTCGGCCGGCACGGAGGCCGGCCGCTTCGTCGGGCTCCCCAGCCCCGAACTGTCGGCAGTCTTCCTCAGCCTGCACCTGTATTGATACGGCAATCAGGCCACAGCGTTTCCGAGGAATCGCCGAAGACGGGGAGAGGCTTGGAGTTCAGCTTGTGGCAAGAAACTGCCTGGCGTGGTCGACTCGTTCCCGGTCGAGATCGCCGTCGCCCCAATACGAGAGGAACTTCGCGTAGCTGTCGCGCGCTTTGGCGGTGTCCCCCTGCTGCTCATGGATCCAGCCGAGTAGGTAGTAGCTGCGGACGTATTCGAGCGGGTTGTAGATGCGATTGCCGTGGCTGGCGACAATGCTCTCGAAGCGCGTCTGCGCATCCGCGAGCCGTCCTGCCTCCAGAAGGGCCGTACCGAGATGAAACCAGACACCAATATTGTCTTCGTCGTTTTGGGGTCTATCCTGTTCCGCCTGCTCGAGCTCGGCGATGGCGGTTGCGGTGACTCCCCGCATCAGCGCCAGACGACCCCGAATCTCTCCCGCCCAGCTCTTCCACCAGGGACCGGGAATGGCCTCGACCCGCCCGGTCAGCTCCTCGGCCAGCAGATCGGCGCGCCGCTCCTGACCCAGGTGTTGCTGAACCAGGGCCTCGAGGCCATGGGCCAGTAGATCGGGTTCGTTTCCACGGCCCTCCTGGCGGGCCTTGCGGGCGTACTCGAGCGCCTTCTCATAATTACCACTCTCGAGCAGCGCAAAGCCCCAGTTCGCGTAGCTGTCAGCTCGCTGCGCCCCCGGTGCGGGATACGACGCGATCGCCCGCTCGGCAGCCGCGGCCACGTCCACCCTCTCCCCCTGATAGGTACGAATCAGGCTCAGAAAGGCGGTCGAGACAGAGGTGGCAAACGGCACCGGAAGCTGCCCAAGGCCATTTGCGGCCTCTTCGGCAGCTCGCCAGTCCTCCCGCAGGATCTCCAGGCTATAGCGCCCGAAGATCCAAAAGAAGTGTCCCGGACGTAGCTCCTCACCCTGCTCCAGGGCCTCCTCCGCTTGGTCCAGCCGTCCTTCTCTCGCATAGAAGTCGGAGCGCGTGCCAAAGAGAGGAAAGCTCTCGGGAAACCGGCTCAGATACTCGTCTACAACCTGATGGGCCCGGGCGGTATCTCCCCTGGCGAAATAGGCCTCCGCCAGAGTGGAATGGCTGCCCGGAAAGGTGTCGCCGTAGCGGATCCCCTGCTCGAGGGTGGCGATCGCCTCGTCGAGCAGCCCAACACCACTGTAGAGAATGCCCAGATTGTTGCTGAGGCTGGTGATATGAGGGTAATTCGCCAGAGTGTATTCGTAGGTCTCGATCGCCTTGCCGACGGTCTCTAGTTTGCGGCCGTAGTACCGCCCCTCGACATAGGCGCGCTCGGGCTCGGTGAGCCGATCGAGATGCTCCATGGCGCGCTCGGCATACACCAGCGATTCGTCCGCACGGCCCTGGTTGTTGGTTGTCGTGGAGATCTTGGCCAGGGCCATGGCAAAGGTCGGGTCGGCCTCGACCGCCTTGGTATAGAGGGCCTCGGCCTCTTCTTCCTTGAACTGGTAGTGGAACTCTTCGGCCTCGACGAAGTACCGATAGGCCTCGACCGACGAGGTGCTGACATCGGTGAGATCGCGATCGGCCACCGCGGTGGGCTGCTCGGGCAGCTCGAGGCTTTGCCGGATCTCGCGCGACAGCTCGTCGACCCGGGCGAAGAGCTCTTCCTGGGCGCTCGCGTCCGCACTTTGCGCCTTGAGGATCTCTCCCGTGCTGGCCGCCTGGATCTTGTAGCTGATGCGGATGGTGTCGCCAAGCTTGGCGTAGCTGCCGAGGATGACGGTGTCGGCACCGGCCTCCTCGGCCACCGCGCGCACCGTCTCGAACGAGGTGCTGCTCTCGTCGAGCTTCTTCATGTCCGAGAGGATCTGGTAAAGGCGGTCGGTGGAGAGCACGCGCAGGTCGGGGGACTGGGAGAGGTCGGTGACCAGCATGTCGGTCAACCCCTTGCGCAGCCACTCGAGGTCGGCATCGCCCGACAGGTTGTCGAAGTAGAGAACGGCGACCGAGGGCGCGCTCGGCTCGGCTGGAGCTGCCGTCGACACCGGAGCGCCATCCGCAGGAGCCGATTCCTC
>JBAUDS010000232.1:0-11718 GCA_049678185.1 Thermoanaerobaculia bacterium | reverse complement strand
GGGGGCGGGCCTGTCTCGGCATCCCCTCCACAGCCCATGGTCGACCCGGCGAGCGTCAGGAGCATCAAACATCTCCCAATGCTCCCTATTCGGAAGGTGTTTCTCATGGTTCGCTCCCTGCGCTATCGATGGTGGAGGTGATCTCCTCCGCGTTCTCTTTGGGTGTGCTGTCGGGCTCGGGCAGTTCCCAACCACCCCCCAGAGCCCGGTTCAGAGCGATCAGGTTCTGTACCACCAGGCCCTCGGACTCGGCGTAAGCATCCTGCTGGGTGGCGAGTGTCCGCTGCGCATCGAGGAGATTCAAGAAATCGGTCAGACCGGACAGGTATTGGGTGCGGATCAGATCCACGGTCCGCTCGCTGGCGTCCACCGCCTCCAGCAGTCGCTCACGACGCACCTTCTCGCGCTCGTAGGCCACCATCGTGCTCTCCACCTCGTCGAGGGCAAAGAGAACCGACTGCTCGTAGCTGAATAGCAGGGCCTGGGTAAGGGCCTCTTGGACCCGAACCTGACTGCGGATCCTGCCGCCGCTGAAGATGTTCCAGCGCACACCCGGAACCAACGACCAGGTGGTGCTTTCGCTTTCGAAGAGATTACTGCTGGTGAAAGAATCGAGAGCCAGAATTCCCGCCAACGAGAAGGTCGGATAGAGATCGGCTTTGGCCACACCTATGCGAGCGGTCTGCGAGGCCAGCCGACGCTCGGCGGCCCGGATGTCCGGCCGGCGGCGCAGAAGTTCGGCAGGGATTCCCAGAGCCACGGTCTTGTTGGGATCGGGAATCCCGGGGTCGGTCGCGAGCAGGTCGTCGACGGCCCCCGGTGGCTTGCCCAGCAGCACCGCCAAGCGGTTGACGGCGGCCACGAGGCCGGCTTCCAGTGTGGGGACCCCGGCCTGGGAGTTGGCGAGGTTGTATTCCGCCTGGGTGACATCGGTCAGGGGGCTGAGCCCCGCATCGAAGCGGTCCTGGGTGAGCTGCAGGCTCTCCGATTGAGCCTCGACGTTCGCCTGCAGATACTTGATCCGTTCCTGGAACGTCCGCACATCCACATAGTTGGCGGCCACGTCCGCCATCAGGATGACCATCACGTCGCGATAGTCCTCGATCGAGGCTTCGAGGCCGGCCCGCGCCGACTCCGCACCCCGACGCAACCGGCCGAAGACATCGATCTCCCAATCGAAGCCCACGCCGATGTTGTACAGACTGAAGTCGTCGAAGCCCTCGGGCGGCACGATCGGGGCGCTGTTCTCGCTGGGCCGGGTACGGCTGTAGGATGCATCCACGATCACATCGGGGTAGAACCGCCCGGTGGCGACCCCCAAACGGGCCCGCGCCGCCTGCACCCGAGCCGCCGCAATCTGCACCGACAGGTTCGACCGCCGAGCCTCATCGACGAGCTCGACGAGCTTGGGATCGTTGAGGGTGCTCCACCAGGTAGCCAGCGGTGACCCTTCCCCTTCCACCTCCTCCGCAGCCGCCGATTTCCAGGCGTCGGGGACTTCCTGCTCGAGCGCCGGGGTCTCGTAGTCGGGTCCGACTGTGCACGCCACCAGCGTCAGGAGGGTCAGCAGGAACGGTCCGAGCCCACGCAGACCTGGCGAAACCTCGACCGTGTCGAGAAGAGTTTTACGCTTCATGATCGACTCGTTGGGTGTAGCCCCCTCCAGGCCGCAGATCTTAGCACCCACTTCGGAACCCCCGGTTCCCTCTAGTCCTTACCATTCTTCCGGGAGTGCTCGATCTGGAGCGAGACCAGCCTGGCGACGACCACCGCCAGATAGAGTTGAGCGATCAACGCCTCGAGATCCGAGAGCGTTCTGGCCATATCCGACATCGGTGAGATGGAGCCGTAACCCACGGTGGTCAGCGTGGTGAAGCTGAAGTGAAGCAGCGCCGAGGCGGGCTGGGTCATGTCGTGCGGACTCAGACTGAATGCCGCTGGATCGGCCGCATGCACCAGCATGAAGGCGTAGGCCCAGACGATCCCCATCAGCATGAAGACGCTGGATGCGGCGAAGACGGTGTCGGCATCGACCTGCTTCGCCTTGACAACGGCAAATATCAGGAAACTCAGCACGGCACCGAAGAAGATCATGTTGATCCAGTAGTCCCAGACGATCACTTCCCTGCCGAGGATCTTGGTCCCAACCTTTTCTCCTATAAAGCCGATCAGGAAGATGACTAGTGTGACCCTGAGAGCCTTTTGACTGCGGGTGATCTTCCGCACGCCGAGAAACAGGCTGGCCATCAGCAGTGCATTGATCAAATAGGTACCGTAACCATGGCTGCCGATGAACGTGCCCACCGCGTAGACCGACACCAGGACAACCAGCAGCTGGAAGGCCGGTCCGCGGTACCAGGGCAGCTCCGTGGCATCTAACTGTTGATCACTCAAATCAGCCATCCCTCCAATACCCAGGTGGAGACCATTCTATAGGTCATGCCCCCCTACAAGCCGGCCGCGTAGCCTTTGTCATACCATTGGCGGATCACCAGCAAGGAGAAGAGCGATGCTAGCCGAGAGTCACATCTATTTTCACAAAGCGGCCGATGTCCTCAGTCTGCCGGACAAAGTCCGAACGATCCTGCTGACACCCCGCCGCAGCGTCAAGGTGGAGATCGCCATCGAAGGAGAGGACGGGGAGCTCCAGATCTACAACGGCTATCGGGTGCAGCACAACATGGCCCGCGGTCCCATGAAGGGAGGTCTTCGCTACCACCCGGCGATGGATGAAGATCACGCCGCCGCGCTGGCCAACCTCATGACCTGGAAGACGGCGGTGGTGGAGGTTCCGTTTGGCGGCGCCAAGGGCGGCATCGACTGCGATCCCCGCTCCATGTCCGAGACGGACCTGTTCCGGGTGACCACCCTCTTTGTGGAGCAGATGAAGGAGGTCATCGGGCCGACGACCGACATTCCGGCACCCGACGTCAACACCAACGCCAAGGTCATGGGCTGGATCATGCACGAGTACTCCAAGTACGCAGGATTCTCGCCTGCTGTGGTGACCGGTAAGCCGCTCGACCTTTTTGGCTCCGAGGGGCGCGATGCCGCCACCGGTCGCGGGGTCATGGACGTCCTGGGCGCAGCTCTCGAAGAGAAGGGCAAAACCTTCAGCGACGTGACGGTTGCTGTGCAGGGCTTTGGCAACGTCGGCAGCAACGCCGCCCTGCTGATCGCCGAGCAGGGAGCCGAGATCGTCGCCGTTGCAGATCATACCGGCGGGGTGGCGAAGGCCGAGGGCCTCGATGTACCGGCACTGGACGCCTGGACCAATGAGCATGGAGGGGTCAAGGGGTTCCCGGGAGGCGAGGCCTTTGACAACACCGAGATCATCACCTGGGATGCGGACGTGCTGGTCCCGGCAGCCCTGGAAGCGTCGATCCACAAGGACAACGCGGGCGAGGTCAAGGCGAGCATCATCGTCGAGGGTGCCAACGCTCCCACGACACCCGAGGCAGACGAAATCCTCAATGAGAAGGGTGTGCTGATCATCCCCGACATCCTGGCCAATGCCGGTGGCGTCACCGTCAGCTATTTCGAATGGGCGCAGAACATCCAGCAGTTCAAGTGGGACGAGGAGCGGGTCAACGCCGAGCTGGACAAGAAGATGAGCAGGGCCTACAGCTCGGTGCGGGAGGTCGCCACCGAGTTCGACATCGACAGGCGAACGGCCGCCTTCGTGCTGGCCATCCGTCGAGTCGGCAAGGCGGCTCTGGCCCGGATCCATCTCAAGACAGAGCTGTCCTTTTGACCTGAACAGCAGCGAGTTGGCGGCAGGCTCTCAGCTGCGTCCCGCCCTCGGGAAGGTGGCGGACGATAGGCGAAGGGATAGAATTGCTCCGATAAAGGAGGAGCCATCGTGAGAAAAGCACTTCTCGGAGTCATCCTGTTCGCCGGTGCAGCGCTGGTGCTGAGTGGCAGCGCCGGGGCCCAGTCGGCCTTTGCCGGTAACGAGGCCTTTCTGCAGCTGCTCAAGTCGGATATCCAGAAGGAGACGACCGACATCATCACGAGGTCGATGGAGCTCTCGTCAAAAGACGCCGCGGCTTTCTGGCCGCTCTACAACGAGTATGACGAGGCGCTCGATAAGCTGGCCGACAGCCGGATCAAGCTGATCAAGGAGTACAGCAGCATCTACGGAAGCGTCAGCGACGAGCAGGCCTCCAAGCTCGGCAAGAAATGGATCGACCTGCTGGCGGAACGGGAGATGTTGAGAGGGAAGTACTACAACGAGTTTGTCGAGGTCCTGTCGCCGGCCCAGGCCTTCAAGGTGATGCAGATCGAGCGTCGATTGGAGCTCCTGATCGATATGCAGATCGCCAAAGAGCTGCCGATGTTGCAGTGAGCAGTGAGCAACGAGCAGTGGGGCCTGAGGCCCTTGGGTATGTGGAATTGAAGCGGCCGGCCTCCGTGCCGGCCGATATTCTTGAAAATGGGCACTGTCGATCTTCCAAACATGTCTGAACAACCACCGCCGCTGTCATCCGGCCGCTTGGGCTGGTGGCTGGCACTGCTGCTGCTGACTGTGGCGGTTTGGCTCTTCGTCGACCGGGGCCGTCTCGAAACCCTCGTCCGTGAGGCGGAGCTTGGCGCCACCGCCGATCAGGTGAGGTCCACGTCGGCCGATGAGCTGCAGGGCGAGATCACCGCGAGGACCGAGCGGATCGGCGAGCTCGAGCAGGAATTGGAGAAGATCGAGGGCGAGCTACGACAGGCTGAGGAGGGCCTGGCCAAGGCGCAGGGGGAGTCGAAGCGACTCCAGATCGGGCTGGAATCGGCGGTTGGGGAGCTGAACCGGTTGCGGGCCGAGCTCGAGGAGCTCCAGATGGCGGGTGCACCCACCCCGCGGCCGTTGCCGGATCTCAATCGCCAGCCGACCTCTCCGGTGCAGCCTCTGGGTCCACCCTATGTGACGGTCAACCCGGCTGGCTTCGTCATTGCCTCTGGTCTGGTCCACAATAGTGGAGAGACGACCGCGATGGGTAGCCTCGAGGTCAGCCTGCTGGGTCCCCAGGGTCCGATCGATACCCGGCAAGCTCACCTCTATATTGCCTCCGGGGCAACCGAGCGCTACGACATCACCTTTGCCGGGATCATCCCCGCCGGCCCCATCACGGCCAGCGTCCGTTGGGTCGAGTGAGGTCCGGAGTCGCCGGAGTCCTCAGTGCGGGGCCGGGCGGGGAGTGAACTCCCGTTTCTCGACCTCGCCCTGCTCGATGATCAGTGCGGTCGACTCGGGAACCGAGTGCCAGTACTCGCTGAGATCGTTCAGCGGTTCGGAGACCACGGCCCGAGCATCGGACGACAGGCCTTCGAACTGGGGATTGATCTCGTGTAGAGATTCGACGCTCTTGCTGTAGAAGAGCGTGCGGGAGCGCCCACGGGTCGAGTAGCGGACGGCAAAGAGTCGCTCACCGTCGCTGAAACCGAGACTCATCTGTATCGGGTGCTCGATTCCATTCTCATGGGCAACCCCCTCGATGAACGCGACCGTGCGCTCGATGGCGCCGATGGGGTCGTCGTCCAGCCCGAAGGTCAAAGCGAGATAGAAGATTATCTCCGAGTCGGTGGTGCCCTCGATGAGGCTGTAGAGCTTGGGATCGACACCGAGGGCCAGCTCGCGCTTGATCCGTTGAAAGTCGCGTATCAGCCCGTTGTGCATGAAGAGCCAGCGGCCGAAGCGGAAGGGGTGACAGTTGGTCTGCTGGATGGCGGTGCCGGTGGCGGCCCGGATGTGGGCGAGAAAAAGGGAGGACTCGATCTGCGCCGCCAGGTCCTGGAGATTGCGGTCGTTCCAGGCTGGCTGGGTATCTTTGTAGAGCCCGGGCTGGTCGCGACTTCCGTACCAACCGATCCCGAAACCATCGCCGTTGGTGGTCGTCTCGCCGGCTCGGGCGTGGAGGCTCTGGTCGATGAGTGAATGCGTGGGTTTGAAGATCAGGTCCTCGAGATAGAGGGGTCCACCGGAATAAGCAAGCCATCGGCACATGGGAAGTCCTCCTGCATCTGAGCGGTCAGCGGTCAACGACAGTCTAGGTCAAGTGGAGTGGATCCTAGGGGTCGATTGAGTCAGGCCGGTAGAATCGGCCCGGAAGGAGTTCGGGCCCCAGCGCGCCGGGGGACGCTGTTCCGGTACAAGAATGAAGTCGACAGGCTCCAGATGGCCGTCCGAGATGTGCATCTGCGCTCTGCTGGTGAGCCTGATTCTGGTGATCTGCAACCTCGGATTGGCGGTTGCGCAGGAATCTCCTGAGGATGTCGAGGGTGAGGCCAGCCAATGGCTCGTCATCGGCAACTTCAGCGGTGCGGCGGAAACCGGGGTCCTGAGCAGGCTCCAGAACGCGATCTTCGAGTACCAGCGCGACGACGACCTGTTCCGGGATCTGGGTGACCTGGGTCTCGGGGTCGGCTTCAACTTCGGCAATCTCGACGTCGATTGGGACAACTACTTCCGCCGGCGGGTGGTGCAATCGCACCGAGCCATTCCACCAGGAGAGACGGTGCAGCCGAACGACTACTCCCTCTTCCAGACGATCGATGCCTCTCGTACTCGGCTAAGACTCGGCTACGACTACTTCCCGGACGTAGGAGATGTACTCAATGTGGGTGTGCAGCTGGAGGGGGGCTTCGCCGTGGCCATGGCCAGAAGCATGCGGCCGAGCCTCGAGTTCGTAGAGCCGGAGCAGCAGTCCGTCTTCAGGTCCTTGGGCAGCGAGCTCTCCGCGTTTGCCGACGACCACGACATCACGGGGCAGCGGGGTCTCGCCTATCTGACCTGGGCTTCGCTGGCGTCGGTAGTGGACGCGGCGGCGGGGGCGGTGGGCCACAATCTCGCGGATACCGAGCAATCGACCATCTTCTGGGACGACTACGCCGAACCGATGATGATCATCACCGAGACGGGGATACCGCTCAAGCTCCGTCTTTTCACCGACGAGGACTCCTCTCTCGCCGTCGGAGATGTCTTGAGCTTCACATCGTTCGGCGGGCTCTCGCCGGTGGCGGCCGGCGCGAGGAAATGGGGGATCCGCATTAGCTATCGGAGGTTTCACCGGTCCCTGCGAGAGACCACCGTTCAGCGGGAGACCGACAGTGTCGTGCTGGTGAGAATCCGGGACTGGTTTGCCCATGGCAACGAGATCACTCCCCTGAAACTCCGCCCCGAAGTCAGGCTTTGGATTATCAAGATCGGATATACCTTTTTCGAGACGCTCGAGAACGATTTTCGCGAGCGGGTGGCCGACCAGACCTTCCGGCTCGATCTCAAGACCGAGGCGGGTGTCGACACCTTCCGCCGACTGATCATGCAGGGTGGCAAGCTGCAGGTGAGACCCAAGCTGCTGTCGGTCGAGGAGGACGAGGAGGGAGTCGAGGTACTGGCCGCGGAGACCAGCACGGGCAAGAGCCACAATCGATCCGTGCGGATCAGATTCTTCAACTGGTATCGCTACCGTCTGAGTCACATCAGCAGCACCCGGCGAATACAGGCCGCCGATGCCAAACTGCGCGAGGTCGTGCGAGCTCGGACCAAAGAGTACAAGAACGTTGTCGGCAGGAAGCGAGAGGTCAGGATGAGCTCGGTCATCACTGGTCAGTCGAATATCCAGTGGCGCGAAGGACTCGCAGATGACCCGACCCATGACGACGAGAAGCTGGCGGTCAGGTTCGACTCCAGTCTGGCCTCGAGATACGCGAGGGCCCCCGAGATCAGCGCCTGGCTGTCGGATCTCGACTTTGTTCTCGGGCTCGAGGAGCACCTCCCGGTCGTGAGCGATCTCCGACTGGAGGATACCGGGAGAACTGCCGGCTTCTCGATGCGACTCTCACTCAGCTTTGGACCGCGGCAGATCGAGCAGCTGGGCTCGGTGACCGCAGACGACATCTGGCGCGAGCTGGCCGCGTTGCTTCTGGGGCCCGAGTATGTCGAGTCCTGGAGCACGGAGTCGAAGCGGTATTGGTGGCAACCAGGCGCGCCCTCGTCGGGCAGCGGCGCGCCCGGAGGCCGCCACATGAGCCGCTACTACGACGAGCTTCGCGGGTACAAGAGACCGGCCAAAAAGAGCCGGGGGTTCGATCCGCAGCAGCTGTCGAGCGCCGCACTCTACCGCTTGGCGAATAAGTCGGCCAAGAGATTTCAGAGACTGCAGAGGGTTCTGGCCGAGGAGCGGGACTGTCTCGGGTGCCTGGTGAGGAGCTACTCGGCCGCCACCGATGTGATGCTGTCGCAGGCCCTGATGGTGCGGTTTGCCGGTGGGATAGAGGGTAGTGATGTGGGCTACGACTTTCAGGTCCAGATGGGCGATATGGTGCGGCCGGTGGGGGCCTCGAATGGGATCGTCCATGGCTATCATCTGCCACGAGCGAGGGATCTGGTCAGGAATGCCGAGACCATCCGCAACTCGCAGCCCCGACTGCGGGGCGGTCATGTGATGTTGAATGTCAGTGGGTGGGATGCCGTGGACGAGCCGGCTGAAGATCCGTGCTGGAAGCTTCGCCTGCTGAGCGATGTTGTCTTCGCCCCGGAGATGATTCTGCGCATCGACTGGCGTCGGGAGAGAAAGCTGGCCGACCGCCGCCGGGACGTGTTGACGGCAAAAATGGGTAAGGCCGAGGTCTACGACCCCGAGAATATGGCGACCACGGAGGGCCGCACCTTTTTCTGGGTCAGGGGAGAGCGGCCGCTGACCCAGGAGTACACCGTCAGGGAAGACATAACGATGACTACGTCCGGAGATCCGATCGGGGCGGTGACACCAATGGTTCAACCAGCTCGCTACTACTACGATATTCCCCTTACCTTTCCCGCCGAGATACTCACGGACACGGCGTACACCATGCTTATGAGAGTGCTCAACTCGAATGGTCTGCCGGTCTCCGAGGAGCAGAAGGTAAGGGTCAGGTTCCCTGAGGATTGGCAAGAGCAGGTGCCCGTCGAGTGCCAGGAGCCCGACGAGACCGAGGTCGCGGCTGCCGAATCAACTGCTATTGGCGGGGGTTGGTAGGCGGGGGTGGTCAGGAGCCGGGCGCAAGAGTCGGTTTGGCGTCGTCTCCGGCAGATGGTCGATGGGGGCACGCATCGCAGGTCAGCGGCTCACCATCCGGACCCAGGGCCTCGGGTCCACCACAGGATCCACGCAGACACCGGTTGCCGAACACCACCCCGACCGCCATGGCCAGCATGGCGGCACCGATGAAAAGCGAAGCGAGCAGAACCAACTCCATACAGGAATAGTAGCAGCAGACCTGACCCAGGTGACGAAGCGGCCGGCCTCCGTGCCGGCCGTCTTGGTGGCTAGCCGGTACTCGAGTTATTCGGACTGTCTGTCCAAGAAGCTGTCGAAAGCAGTGGTTCTGTGCTCTACGAAGCCGCCGTCGGGGTTGCGTTCCAGAAAGAACGCTGCGAGACCGAGGTCCTCAGCCAGATCGATGCCGTCGGGACCCAGCACCAGCAGAGCCGTGGCCCAGGCGTCGGCTTGCACGCACTCGCTGGTCACAACGCTGGCCGATGTGAAGCGGTGGGTGATGGGGTGGCCGGTGCGGGGATCGATGGTGTGCGAGATGCGTCGTCCGTCGATTTCGTAGTAGTTGCGGTAGTCACCCGAGGTGGCTAGCGCCAGGTCGCTCAGGGGTATTACCAGGTGGAGAGCTCGGCCGGCGGTGTCGGGGCGCTCGATGGCAATACGCCAGGCCTCACCTTCGTCGTTGAGACCGCGAGTGCGGACCTCGCCACCCACCTCTACCATGTAGCTCTCGACACCGGCCCGATCGAGCGCTTCCGCGACCTGGTCGACGCCATAGCCCTTGGCGATGGCCGACAGATCGAGAGTGAGCTCTGGGAACGACTTGTTTACAGTTCCAGCCGCTTGGTCGAGCTCGACTTTCTCCCAGCCGACCAGGTCGAGAAGACGATCGATCTCCTCTACCGACGGTGGCTCGGGCGGCTGACCCGGCGGTCCAAACCCCCAGGCGTCGACCAGCGGTGCGACGGTGATGTCGAAGGCGCCGCCGCTGAGACGGCTTATATCTCGGGCATGGCCGAGTACGGTCATGGTCTCGCGTGAGATCGGGAAGGGATCCTCTCCTTGCCACCGGTTGAGGCGTGACAGCTCGGAGTCGGGGAGATAGTGGGACATCTTGGCGTTGACGTTGTCCAATTCGCCTTGGACGATTGAAGGCAACTCGGCAAGCAGGTCCTCGCGCAAGCCTTCATCCACCACCTTGACCGTGTAGGTGGTGCCCATCGTCTCGCCGGTGACGACATGGAGACGAGCCTCGGGCTCCGGTGCCTGGCAGCCCACCGCCAACAAAACGGCAAGAGCCAACAAAAATCGAATGAACTGTTTCGCTTGGTCGATCATTACCGGTGGAGGAGTGGCGTCCACAGCAGATCGGCCGGCCTCCGTGCCGGCCGGGTCGGGCCCCCCTGTGCCCTCTTCTACCCGAAATCGTCGAACAACACATTCTCCGGCTCCACCCCCAGATCGTCGAACATCTGGCGACAGGCCTGGAGCATTAGCGGCGGGCCGCAGAGGTAGTACTCGATGTCCTCGGGTGCCGGATGGTCTTTGAGATAGTTGTCGTGGACCACCTGGTGGATAAAGCCGGTGTAGCCGGTCCAGTTGTCTTCGGGTTGAGGCTCGGAGAGGGCCAGGTGCCACTCGAAGTTGTCGCAATCCCTGGCGAGCTCGTCGAAGTCCTCCTGATAGAAGGCCTCGCGTAGGCTGCGGGCGCCGTACCAGTAGGTGATCTTGCGTTTGGAGGCGAGGCGGCGGAGTTGGTCGAAGATGTGCGAGCGCATCGGCGCCATGCCGGCGCCGCCACCGATGAACATCATCTCGGCATCGGTCTCTCTGGCGTAGAACTCGCCAAAGGGTCCGGAGATGGTGACCTCGTCTTCGGGTTTGAGATTGAATATGAAAGAAGACATCTTGCCTGGTGGGGTTCCCTCGGGTAACCGCGGCGGCGGCGAGGCGACCCGAACGTTTAGCATGATCATCCCCCTCTCCTCGGGGTAGTTCGCCATCGAGTACGCCCGTGTCACCTCCTCGTCGACCTTCGACACATACCTCCACATGTCGAACTTGTCCCAGTCCTCGCGATAGTCGGAGTCGATATCGAAGTTCTTGTACTGGACGATGTGGGGGGGACTTTCGATTTGGATGTAGCCGCCGGCGCGGAACGGCACCTCATCGCCCGGCGGCAACTCGAGCACCAGCTCCTTGATAAACGTCGCCACATTGCGGTTCGAGCGCACCTTGCAGACCCACTTGCGGACATCGAAGATCTCGGCCGGCACTTCGATCTGCATGTCCCCCTTGATCTTGACCTGACAGGCGAGGCGGCAACCTTCCCGGGCCTCACCGCGGTTGATGTGGCTGATCTCGGTGGGCAGCA
The DNA here is from genome assembly GCA_049678185.1 of Thermoanaerobaculia bacterium. Classification (GTDB taxonomy): domain Bacteria; phylum Acidobacteriota; class Thermoanaerobaculia; order Multivoradales; family JAHEKO01; genus M0029. Next base: position 321 of record JBAUDS010000232.1, on the reverse strand, counting down.
TGGCGCCGCCCCCCTCGGTGACATTGACCTTGCAGACGCCACAGCTGCCTTTGCCGCCACAGGCCGAAGGAATAAAGATCTTCTCGGCGGCCAGGGTCCCCAGCAGCGTGCCGCCGGCCACGGTGATGAAAGCGTTGGCAGCGTCGTCGTTGACAACGATGGAGACCTCGCCGGTAGCCACCAGCTTGCTTCGGGCCACCATGAGGAAGGCCACCAGCGACACGATGACAAAGGTGAACATGAAGACGCCGAGTGCGACTGTGGTCATGAACTCTTTCCCTCTTCTCTACAGTTGCACGCCGGCGAAAGCCATAAAGCCGA
>JBAUDS010000231.1:0-2445 GCA_049678185.1 Thermoanaerobaculia bacterium | reverse complement strand
CCGCGACACGGATCTCGCCCGCGCCGAGGGGCATCGACCCCAGGAGGGCGCAAATGACCATTGTGGCTCTCATCTACTTCCCTTGTCTCAGTGCCCGTCTTCGTGCCCTGGAAGACTTCGTCGGTGGAAAAGTAGTTTATCTCCGGAGAGAGCCCGCGTCCCCTCTGTGCTAGACTTCCTCCCTTCGCGGGCGGTCGTATACGCCCGTCGCCCATGGCCAGCCGGGTCTGTGTCGCTTCGTCGCGATCTGGTCACGATTTGCCCGCTCACTCTCCAGGAGGTTGTGCTGTTATGAAGAAACTGGCGCTTCTATTTGCCGTACTGGCCCTCGGGGTCGCACTGGGCGCCTTTCCAGCTGGCTCCCAACAGCCCTCCGCGGAGCCCGACGGCGAGATCCATATCGAGACCGTCGAGGTCGAAGTCATCAACATCGATGTCTATGTAACCGACAAGAATGGCGAGCCGGTCCGTGGTCTGACCAAGGACGATTTTGTCCTCTCTGTGGACAGCCGGGGGGTCCCGGTCAGTAATTTCTATGCTGTCACCTCGGAGGAAGAGGCCGGAGCTCCGGAGCCCGAGTCCGGCCGCGACCTGCAGGTGGAGGAAGACCAGCCGGTGGGAGTGCCCGACTGGGTACCCCCAGCCTCTCCGCCGACACCACCCGACCAACAATTGCACATTGTCGTCTACATCGACAACTTCAACCTGACGCCGTTCAATCGCAATCGGGTGATGCGGGAGCTCCGGCAGTTCCTGTACGAGGAGCTCGGTCCCGATGATCAGGTCATGCTGGCCAGCTTCGACCGCTCCCTCCACCTGCGCTACCCCTTCACCAGCGATCCTCGGGAGATCAATGAGGCGCTGCTCGAGCTCGAGGAGGTCTCGGCCCAACGGATCCACCGCAACCGCGAGCGTCAAGATCTGATCGCCATGATCAACGATAGGGATTTCGAGCACAAGCAGGATAGTGAAGCCGGTTACTACGAGGGCGTCGCCTTGAACCAGCTCCGAACCTATGCGGAATCGGAGCGCAACGACATTCACTTCACCCTCGACTCCCTGGCCAGGGTGGTAGAGAATCTAGCGGGCTCCCCGGGGCGCAAAGCCGTCGTCTATGTCAGCGACGGTATCCCGATGATCGCCGGCGAGGATCTCTTCTACCTGATCAGCCAGAGATACGAGAGCTCGATCTCGCTGGTGGAGATGACGGAGTTCGATTTTTCCCGACGCTTACAAGAACTGGCCGCCAAGGCCAACGCCAATCGGGTGACCTTCTACACCATCGATGCCCGCGGCCTGACCGTCACCACACAAGGGACCGTCGACCAGGCCACCGCGGGAGAGCCGGGTCAGCAGGCCTTTATCGACTCCGTGTGGACCACCAATATGCAGGCCCCTTTGCAGTTGTTGGCCGATGAGACCGGCGGCCGAGCCATTATCAACGCCAATCGCATTGGGCCGGACCTGCTCCGGATGGGGACCGACTTCGAGAACTATTACTCGCTCGGTTATGCGCCCATTGCGCCAGGAGGCGGCCGCTACCACCGTATCGAAGTCAAGCTGAGGAAAGGGCTGAAGGGCATGAACGTGCGCCATCGCTCGGGCTATCGAGACAAGACGATAGAACAGCGGATGATCGATGGGACCCTGTCGGCGCTCAACCTGAACCTACAGGCGAACTCGCTCGGAGCACGAGTTGTCGTCGGACAACCCAAGCGACGCAGCGACGGGAACTTCGACACTCCTGTCTTCGTCGAGGTGCCCTTCGACAAACTCACGCTGATCGAGCGGGATGGTAATTTTCTCGGAGAGCTGCGTGTCTGGTTCGCTGCCAAGGACGAAAAGGATCACTCCACCGAGGCCCAGCAGATCCCGGTCGACATCCGCATCCCGGCGGACCGCATCGGCGAGACCGAGGGACAGAACTACACTTACGCCATCGAAATGACGATGGAGAGCGGCTACCACGACCTGGCCGTCGGGGTGCGCGACGAGCTGGGTGGCGATTATGCCTTCTTGCGCCAAGGAATCGAGATTCGGGCGGACACCTAGATTAGGATCCCTGGACGACGCGTAGGGGAATGGTGCTGCTCCGCTCCAGCTCGGTGTCGAGGTTCTTGACCTCGACCTGGAGGACGTAGTCACCCGGCTCGAGCTGGCCGGCCTTGAAGGTCGCCGCCAATCGCGACAGACCCGCAGCCCCCGGTGTCACTCCCGTCAGGGTCAGGCGGCCGCCATCAGGCACCTCGTTCTCGCCGCTGTCCAATACCCGGCAACGGACGCCAAGCTCGCCGGCACCCAGGTTGTAGGCCATCAAGCTCACCGGTATCTCCTGGCCTCCACGGACCACCGGCACGGCCGCCGGGAAGAAGGGCTCGCCGTTGTACTGAAACGGATACTGCACCCCGGGGCGTCGCTCCGTCTCCTCCTCGCGTTCCCACACCC
>JBAUDS010000230.1:0-2821 GCA_049678185.1 Thermoanaerobaculia bacterium | reverse complement strand
GGTGACCGAAGCCGAGCCAGATGATCAAGATGTGGGCGAGCTCCTTCGCCACCAGAAGTAGGCGGGAAGGCCCAGGAACACAAAGCCAAGTCCCAGCAGCGACTCCACCGGCTTCTCCAGCAGTGTGTTCCCCACCAGCAGAATCGAGGAGAGTACAAAGAGGGCTGGAACCCAGGGATAGCCCCACACCCGATAGGTTCGGGGCGTGTCCGGATGCTTGCGCCGGAGCACGAAGACGGCGCTGCCGGTGGCCACGTGGAAGAGTACCGCGGCGAAGATGACGTAGGTGTAGAGCTGTTCGTATGTCCCCGAGAGAGTCAGCGCCATCGCCCACAGGCTCTGCGCCCAGAGGCTCTTGACCGGAGTGTGGAAGCGGGGGTGGACCTCGGCCAGCTGGCGGAAGAAGACACCGTCGCGGGCCATGGTCAGATAGATCCGGGGGCTGTAGAGGATGGTGGCGGCGAGGCAGCCAAAGGTAGAGATCAGCACCGCCGTCGACATCAACCGGGCGCCCCCGGCGCCAAAGAGCGCCGCTGCGGCGGTTTCGGCGATCCGGGGTGTGGCGGCCATCTCGGGCACGGTCAGGGCCCGGAAGTAGACCAGGTTGGTGAGGGCGTAGAGCCCCATGACCACCAGCGTGCCCCAGATCAGACCCCGCGGCAGGCTCTTTCTGGGGTTGCGCATCTCGCCGGCGGCAAAAGTGGCACCGTACCAGCCGTCATAGGTCCACAAGGCGGCGATCATTCCCACACCGATGGCGGCGAGCAGACCGCCGGTCGGTGCCGCTCTCTCGAGGGTAAAGGTGACCGGCGCCTCGACGGCGAAGCCCAGGGCCACAAAGCCGACGATCGAGCCGATCCTGAGCACGGTCAGGAGGTTGTGCACTCCGTTGCCTTCACGCAGACCGATGTGGTTGACCGTGGTGAGCGTCAGAATGGCAAGGGCGGCGGCTACCTGACCGCCCGAGACCGACCAGGTCCACGAGCCGAGCGGCACCGACCACCACTCGTTGGCGGAGGAGAAGAGCGGAAGAAAGCTCCCCAGGTACTCGCCAAAGGCCACCGCCAGGGCGGCGATGCCACCCGACATGATGATCAGAAAACCGGCCCAGCCGTAGAGGAAACCCCATAGAGGTCCATAGGCCTCTTTGAGGTAGTGGTACATGCCGCCGGCACTGGGATAGAGCGCTCCCAGCTCGGCGTAGGTGAGAGCACCGGCCAGGGTCAACACGCCGCCGATGATCCAGACCAGAAGAATCATCCCCTGGCTGGGCAGCACCCGGGCGATGTCGGCGGTGGTGATGAAGATGCCGGTGCCGATGACCGAGCCGATGGTGAGACTGGTGGCGTCCCAGGTGCCGAGCCTACGTTCCAGGTCGGGGGATGGACTGGAATTGTCGGTGGGTGGCATGGCGCTGCGCGAGCCTACCATCGCCAAGCCAAACGCCCTCCGATGCGCGAGGATTTGACGCTATTGCGGTGGCGTCTAGGGGAAGCTGGATTCGCTCTCCAAGTCGAGCCGGGGCACGAGAACCGCGTTAGGATGGGTAGCCTCCGAGGACTTGATGGTGCTCAACCGCCGCCGTCTGTTGCAGCTCTTCACGCTTGCCCTCACCGGACTCTCGAGAGCGGAATCGGGACCGGCCGTGGTCGGCCGTCGGCGGGCTCGCGAGCTCGGCGTCCACATCGGCCGGATGTCACCAGGCCGTTGGAACGCCATCACCGATGTGCCGGGGGTCGAGGTTGGACACTCGACGATCATCCGTGGCTCTGGGCGGATGGTGGTCGGGGAGGGGCCGGTGCGCACCGGATTGACCGCCATCTGGCCGCATCGACGGATTCTCGAGGAGTACGTCCCCTGTGGCTTCGACGTGCCCAACGGCAACGGCGAGGTCACCGGTCTGCATCAGATGGCTGCGCTCGGGATCCTGACGTCACCGATCTGTCTCACCAACACCTCGAGTGTCGGCATGGTCTACGACACGCTCTACGATCTGCTGCCGCCCGACGACCTGCCCGCGGTGGCACCGGTGGTGGGCGAGACCTGGGACGCTTTTCTGAATGACATCGAGGGCCGGCATGTCGATGCTGAGCACGTCCGCGAGGCGCTCGATGTGGCCAGCGGCGCCCGGGTGGAGGAGGGGAGCGTGGGTGGCGGGACCGGAATGATCTGCTACGGGTTCAAGGGTGGGATCGGCACCGCGTCACGAGAGCTCCCCGCGCCGCTCGACGGCTACACCGTTGGGGTCCTGGTGCAGGCCAATCATGGCATTCGTGAGCATTTGCGGATCGACGGTGTTCCGGTGGGGGAGGAGATTCTCGATCTGCGGCCGAGGCCCGAGGAGACAGGGTCGCCAAACTCCATTCTCATGATCATCGCCACCGACGCGCCGCTGCTCAGCCATCAGCTCGACCGTTTGGCCCGTCGAGCGGTCCACGGTCTGGCCAAGACCGGAAGCATCTCGAGCAACTCCAGCGGGGATTTCGCCCTTGCTTTTTCCACCTCCAACCGCCTGCGGCGGCAGGACTTTTGGAGAGGCAATACCTACGATCTGCGCTCGATCGAACAGTTTCAGATCAACCCCCTATTCGTCGCCGCGGCCGAGGCCACGGAGGAGGCGATCATCAACGCTCTGTTCATGGCCACCGACATGGTTGGCCGCGACGGCCACCGGGTGAGCGCGCTGCCCCTGGATCGCACCCTCGGCATCCTCGAGCGGTATCACCGGATTTCACCCAAGTCTCAGGGAGACGGCTCTTGGCAGTCTTCGATCTGATCTCGCTCCCGTTCTGCCGGGTGCTGGTGGTGGGCGAATGGAATC
>JBAUDS010000229.1:0-16579 GCA_049678185.1 Thermoanaerobaculia bacterium | reverse complement strand
GCAAGGCGGGCCGAGGACAGCGATGCGGGGACATCGGTGACGAGGCCCAACGCCGCATGCGGGCGCAAACCCCTGGCGCCGGACCAACGGCCTTCGGCCGTCGGTGCCCGGTTACGGCGGCTTGGGCGGGCACCCACCGGAGGTGGGTCCTGCAGCGTTGCGCTCCCTGCGACATAGACACCGCTATGCCTCAGTCGCGCGCCTTGCATCTGGGCCCAAGGCGCTCGTAACGCGACCCGCGGGACTTCTACCACGGGCTGCTACACTCCTCCTCGATGGGTGAATCGCTGGTTCAGATCGGTGGCTCCGGAGGCCCGGATGAGCAACCGCGGGGACCGCGGCCGGAGTGGCTGCGCGTCCGCCTGTCGACACCCAAGCGGTACCACGAAGTCAAGGGGCTGGTCGAAAAGCTCGATCTCAACACCGTCTGTCAGGAAGCCCGTTGCCCCAACATCTACGAGTGCTGGGGTGAGCACGGGACCGCCACCTTCATGATCCTGGGCGAGATCTGTACCCGCCGTTGCGGTTTCTGTGCCGTGACCTCGGGACGGCCGGCACCCGGAGTCGATGCCCGGGAGCCCCAGAATGTCGCTCGGGCGGTGGCCGGCATGGGGCTCCGACACGCGGTTATCACTTCGGTCGATCGTGACGACCTGACCGACGGTGGCGCGGGCCATTTTGCCGAGGTTATCCAGGCCATCCACGAGCGGGTTCCGCAGACGGCGGTGGAGGTCCTCACCCCCGACTTCCGCGGGATCCCCGAGGCTCTCGAGGTAGTGCTGGCGGCAAGACCGGAGGTCTTCTCGCACAACATGGAGACCGTCCCCCGCCTCTACCGCCAGGCGCGTCCGGGAAGCTCGTACCAACGGTCACTCGAGCTGCTTGCCGCCGCCGTGCGGGAAAAGAGAGAGGGACACTACGACGGTCGGCTCAAAACGGGGATCATGGTGGGTCTGGGAGAGACTTCCAAAGAGGTGGAAGAGACCATTGTCGACATCCGGGACGCCGGGGTGGAGATTCTCACCATCGGCCAATATCTGCAACCCACCACTCGGCACCTGCCGGTCGACCGCTGGGTCCATCCCGAAGAGTTTGCTGGCTACCGCAACCTGGCGCTGGCGGCCGGGTTCGATCATTGCGAGGCCGGTCCCCTGGTGCGCAGCAGCTACCACGCCCATTCCCACCTCTGAGCACTGCCAGGCGCCCGATGTCGATCGCCCGCTAGCTCCGGCTCGGGGCTCGCCTCATAGGTTTGCGCCCCCCCGGGGGAGTCGGTACAATCAGCCCGCCGCGGTGACTGTCAAAACCACTCCGAGGCGCATCAGGAGTCATCTCATCAGAATGTCCGAAAAGAGCTCAGAGCTGCGGATTCGGTGCCTCGAAGACACCGATCTCGGAGGCATAACGACCCTGGACGAGAAGATCGGCGGCGAGTACCGCCCGGAGGTCTGGGAGCGGCGGATCAGCTACTACCTGCGGCGCGATCCGGAGGCTTCGGTAGTGGCCGAGGCCGATGGCAAAGTCGTTGGGTTCATGCTGGGTGAGGTGAGATCGGGGGAGTTCGGTCTCGAAGAGCCGACCGGTTGGATCGAGGTGCTGGGCGTGGATCCCGACTACCGAGGCCGATCCGTGGGTCGTCGGCTGGCGGAGGAGATGCTGGAGCACCTACGCGGCCGCGGAGCGACCACCGTGCGGACCCTGGTGGACGAGGAGATGGCGGGCATCGCCGAGTTCTTCGAAAGGCTGGGCTTCGAGCCGGTACCCATGCGCTCGTTTGCCAAAAGACTCTAGGCCCGGCCGGTGACACCCGGGCCGACCCATCGGCACAAGTAGGAACCTGTCCATGAACATGACCAAGACCCATCTGCCAAAGAGCTTCCACCAGGCCGTACTCAAGTGGAAAGACACGTTCCTACCCGACTACGAGTTCCTGCTCGAAAACTGGGACAAGTACTTTCCAAAGGATGCGAGATTCGAGCTCTGCGCCTTCCGCGAGATGGGTATGTGCAGCGAGATCGAATGCGGCGACCTGAAGGGCAAGCCGAAATTCATCCGCTCGGGTGACATGGAGGCCACTCAGTCGTCACATGTGCTGGGCGCGATAAAGGCACAGGCCAGTACCGAGTTCGGCTCCATCCAGCAGCACCAGCTGACCCTGGCCCGGGCACAGGAGGAAGAAGAGCAGTTCTGGATTCTTCGTATGATGGCCGAGGAGCTCCGGCACGGTTATCAGATGCTCCATCTGCTCATGGAGGACGACTGGTCGGCGGTCTCCGATCAGACAGGGGGCGACATGGTCGAGGAGATCCTCTCCATGAAGACCGGCTCCCACATCCTCGGCGCCTTCAACATCGATTTCGACTCCTTTGTCGACAATGTCACCTTCTGCGCCCTGATCGATCGAGTAGGCAAGTACCAACTCTCCATGCAGCGCGTAAGCGCCTACAAGCCGATGGCCGAGAGCATGCCCCAGATGCTGCGCGAGGAGGCCTTTCACCTGGCCGCGGGTGTCGTCCCGTTGCGTCGCTGGATGGAGAAAGCCGCTCAGGACTCGGTCTACATCACCACGACCGACATTCAGAAAGCGCTCAACAAATGGCTGCCACGCGGTCTGGAGATGTTTGGTGACGAGCGCGGCGGAGGCACCAACGTCCGCTACGGCCTAAAACCGATGAAGAACGCGGAGGCGCAACAGCAGTACTACGACGAGGTCGGAAAGGTGGTGCGTGATCTCAATATCAGGTACCTCCGGGCGCGGCTTCCTGAGCTGAACGGTACCCAGGCCGAGGCCCTGCTGGACAAGATTCTGGAGGAACGGAACAGGCAGCAGGGTATCGCCTGGGAGGACCTGGTCCATCTACCTCATATCGAGTTCTTTCGCCGTCGGGGAGTGCCCGCCTTCAAGCTCGTCGGCTGGGACGGGGAGCAGTTGGAGGATGTCGAGTCCTATTTGAACCATCTTGCCAAACATCTGCCGGATGCCTATCGATCCGGTAGCGATTTCAAGCACTTTGTCGAGCTCCTCACGGGTGTCCACAGCGGCGAGTTGGAGCTCGCCAAAGCGGTGCGGGCGTTGCCCTCGCTCCGACGGGTGGGCGGTGTCTGCCCCTGTTCGCGAGCCGTTCGCTGGGTGGCCGAGGAGCCACTGCTCAAAGGGAACGGCTCCGATAATAACCATGGGGCGGACAGCGTCACCTGAATCGACCTTGGCTGTTTTTCTAGGGAGGGGTCCGTGAGCCTATTCAGCCGGCTTGTGGTCATTACGCTGCCATTCGTGCCCAAGTTTCTCGTCGGCCGGGTGGCGGCGAGGTATGTCGCGGGCGAGACCCGTGACGAGGCCTTTCGCACCGTTCGTGAGCTCAACGCTCAGGGCGCCATGGCGACCCTCGATGTCCTGGGAGAGGAGGTCAACGTCCGGGAGAAGGCAGAGGCCGCGGTAGAGGAGTATGTGCGCCTTTTCGAGCAGATCGACCGGGACCAGGTGGACTCGAACGTCTCCATCAAGTTGACTCTCCTGGGCCTCAAGATCGACCAGGAGTTCTGCTGTCAAAATGTCGAGCGGATCGCAGAGACCGCACAGCGCTTTGGCAACTTCGTACGCCTCGACATGGAGGATCACACCTGTACCGATGCAACCCTGGAGATCTATCACCAACTCCAGCCTCGATTCGGCAATCTGGGGGTGGTCTTCCAGTCCTACATGCGGCGGACTCTGAGCGATATCGAGGGCCTGCCAGAGGGCAGCGGCAACGTCCGACTGTGCAAGGGGATCTATGTCGAGCCGCGACCGATCGCCTGGAAGGGCTATGAGACCGTTCGTCACAACTTCGTCGCCGCCTTGGAGAAGATGATCACCCGGGGGGTCTACGCCGCCATCGCAACCCACGACGAGTTTCTGGTTGGCGCGGCCGTTGCTCTCATCGACAAGCACCAGCTGCCACGGGACCGCTACGAGTTCCAGATGCTCCTTGGTGTCGACCAAGAACTGCGCGAGATTCTATTGAACGGAGGCCACCGGCTGCGGGTCTATGTCCCCTACGGCAAGGACTGGTATCCGTACTCCATGCGTCGTCTGCGCGAGAATCCAGAAGTCGCCCGGCACGTGATACGTCAGTTCTTCGGCATGCGCTAAACCTCCGTCTTGCGCCGAGATCCCACAGCAGTAAAGGAGAGCCCTGGCAGCCGCTCACGGCGGCGGGTGATGCTGGTGCAGGTTCGTGGCGACGAGGCGGCCGAGGCGCAAGAGCAGCTCTGCTTTCTCGAGACGGCCGGTCTCGAGGCCGAGGAGATGGACTGCATCAACGTCGTTCGAGAGCCAGATATCTCCTGGTCTCGGGTCGAATCGGCCGAGGTGCTTTTTCTCGGTGGGGCGGGGGCCCATTCGGCAACCCGGGATTTCGACTTTACAAAACCGCTTGGCGATCTCGTCTCGAGATGGATCGAGGAAGGGCGTCCCCTCTTCGGCTCCTGCTGGGGACATCACTTTCTCGTCCAGATGCTGGGAGGAGAGGTGGTCACCGATCACGCCACGGGCGAAGTCGGGACCTTCGACATCGAGCTCACCGAGGCGGGTGCAAAAGACCCCCTCTTTGCCGACTGTCCCAGACTCTTTGCGGCTCAGCTCGGCCATCACGATCGAGTCGAGAAACTCCCCACGGGGTGCGAGGAGTTGGCCTGCTCGGACCGTTGCCGGAACCAGGTGTTGCGGCTCAGCGATAGACCGGTCTACGGCACCCAGTTTCACAGCGAGATGAACGAGAGCCACCTCCAGGCCCGACTGATGATGTACCGGGATACCTACCTCGAGGAGCGAACGGTTGAGGACGAGCTGTCGGCGTCGGTGAGGCCCTCGCCGCACGCCGAACGCCTACTCGCTCGGTTTCTAGACCTCTACGTCTGAGTCGGATCTCGACTCGACGGGGCTCCCGGAGGAGCTTCCTCCCTGCGCGGAGAGCTGCTGGCGAATCTCCTCCAGCCGCTGTCGATACCACGAAGCGGTCTCGTCAGCTCCGATCGTTTCCGCGTGGCGCAGAGCAGTCTCCAGCGCATCCAGTGCGGACTCGGGCCGACCTGCGGCCAGCTCGTGGTAGGCGAGAGCCTCATGGAATCCATCGACATCCTGCCCCCGGGTCTCTCGCAAGGCATCGGCTACCTCGCGGTGCAGACTCCCGCGTCGGCGGGGGCGGATGTCCGACAGTATCGCCGACCGAATACCCGCGTGGGAGAATTCGAACCAACCCCGGCGAATCCCCTGCGCCCAGAGGAGGATGTCGCGCTCGCGCCGCGAGGGCGACCAGGTGGATGGCGACTGCCGGACCAACCAGCGCTCGAGCATGAGCTGCAGACAGGTGTCCACGACCGCCATGTGCTCACCGGCGGCTTTCTGCAGCAACTCGACATCGAACCTCTGGCCGATCGTGGCCGCCACCGCCAGCAAGCGGCGGGCCGAGGTCGGCAGACGACGAATCCGCAGTTGGATCAGCTGGTGCAGATTGAGGGAATGTCGACGGGGATCGAGCTTGCCGCGCAGCACCCAGCGTCCTGCTCCCCGCGGCATCAGCGTTCCATCGTCCCAGAGGAGGTTGACCATCTCGGTGGCGGTCAAAGGAAGTCCGGCGCTCTGACGGCTGAGGAAATCGGCGAGCTCCTCGAAACCGGCCCGGCCCACGAGTGAAGAGGCGATCTGCTGGAGGTGTCCCGCGTCCAGCCGGTCGAGAGGGAACCTGTCCACCGAGTCTTTGGCCTCGGCACCGCTCGACAGCAGCTCGGACAGCGGGGATCCGGCGGCCACGACCTTGGGATTGATGGTCACCAAAGCCCAGACCGGGCGGTCAGAGATCCGAGACACGAGATCGGTCAGCAGGCGTTGGCTCTCCGGGTCGGCCGAGTGAGCATCGTCGATCAACAGAATGACCGGGGCGACCCGGCGAAAATCGGAAGACCAGCTCGACAGCGCCTCCAGCAGCTCGATCCAGGAGTCAGCAAGTCGCGCCGCCAGGGATGCCGGTACCTCCGCTGGTGCCTTGAGACCATCGGCTGCCAGCTCCAGACGTTCCGGGGCCATCGCCGCCAGGTCGGCGAGAGTCTCCGCCGATAGCTGGCAAAGAAGCTTGACGCTCTCCTCCGGCAGGAAGTCGTCGAGGGCACTGCCCAGCAGCTGACGAAAGAGACCGTAGCTGATCAGCGGTGTCGCTGAAAAGGCTCGCGCCTGGAGTACGACGGCTTCCTGCTTGCCGGTGATGGCATCGACGACCGATCTGGCAAGTCTCGTCCGCCCGACACCGGTCTCGCCCTCGATCATCGTCAACCGTCCACGGCCGGCGAGGATGTCCTGCCAGATCTCCTCGAGGCCTGCGTGGGCCTCCTCTCTACCGACGAGGGGGATCATGGGCCCAACCGGTCCCTCGCGATCCATTCCGGTCGCCGGGGTGAGGGTCTGGTCGAGGATAGATTGGTGAAGCTCTCGTGTGTCCGGCAACGGCTCGACCTTGAGCTCCGAGCTCAACAGATTACGCAGAATCTCGTACTGCCGCAGAGCCCTGGAGCGTCGCCCCGAGAGGGCGTAGAGCCGCATCAGGGAGCGGTGGGCCTCTTCGGACAGAGGATCGATAGCCAGTAGCCGACGAGCGAACTGGATGCCGAATCGGTATTCGCCGCGCCGCAGATAGGACTCGATGAGTGTGCGGAAGGAGTCGACTGCCGCTTCCCGCAGCCGTTCCTGCTCGGACAACATCCAGTCCTCGAAGGGAGGGCTGTCCTTGATAAAGAAACCGCTGAGAAAGTCGCCGGTGTAGAGCGATGCGGCGATGCTCAGATGATAGGGGTCGGGCCCCGGATCACTGAGGCCCCGACGGGTGGCCTCCTCGAAGCGCTCCACGTCCAGCCAGCAGTCGAGATCGGGATTCACCTGTATATCGTGGTGGCTCACGATCAGAACCTCGTCGGGATCGACGGCGGCGGAGAGAGCGGAGCGGAGATTATGGAGAGCTTGGCGGAGGTTGCGTCTGGCCGCGGTCTCCGACTTGCTTGCCCACAGCAGGGTGGCCAACCGATCACGGCTCACGGAGTGGCCGCGGTTCGTCATCAAAAAGGCGAGAAGACCTCGGACTTTCTGGGATTCGAACTCGTAGATCGCCTGGTTGGCGACCCTGACGTCGAAGTCACCGAGAAGTCGAAGTTCAAAGAGGCTCATAGGGGATAGAGGATTTTACCAAGTAGGTGTGGGATAGACTCTATACGAAGCATCTCCATGTAGGTCGAGCTGGATTGGGAGCCCATCAGCAACCGGGGCCCCGCAGAAGCCCGTTACCTACCGCTTATCAAAGCCGCCTCGAGACGATAATGACCGATTTGCGATATGATGCCCGTCAAAGGCTAGTTGGACTGTCCGGAGGGCGACTCCGGTAACTGCAAAGGGGGAGGAAAGCGATGCCCGCGGTAGAAGATCTGAAGATCTTGGCTGAGATCCCGCTGTTCGCTGGCTTGGGCAAGGAAGACCTGACGGCACTCAACAATCTTCTGCATCGGAAGAACTTTACATCCGGCACCAACATCATCACCGTGGCACAGCCCGGAGAGCTCGTCTACATACTGTTGGACGGCACCGTAAAGATCTACGTCGATCAGATCGACGGCTCCGAAGTCATCCTGGCCTTCCTGGGCCCAGGTGACACCTTTGGCGAGATGAGCATGGTGGACAGTGCCGGCCGCTCCGCCAATGTCGTCACGCTGGAGAAATCCGTCTGCCTGGTCATGGATCGGCAGTCCTTCCATCACTGCCTCCGAAACATGAAGGAGCTGAGCTACAACCTGGTGACGCTGTTGAGCCGACGTCTGCGTCTGGCCAACGAGCAGATCCAGGCACTTTCGACGCTCGATGTCCGCGGCCGAGTGGCACGCCAGCTCATCGCCTTTGCCCAACAATACGGCCGCACCGACCCCTCCAACAACGTCCATATCCCGTTGCGCCTGACCCAGACCGATGTGGCGGCCCTGGTCGGTGCTTCCCGTGAGCGGGTCAACCAGGTGATCGTCGACTTCAAGGACAGCGGCTACATTTCAGTCGATCCTACCCATCGCTTCACGGTCCACGATCTGGAGGCGCTGGTGGGACGCTGCCAGTAGATCTTCGCCTGCCGTATCCCAAGGCTCTGTTAGACTTTTGCGCCGCCAACTGGCGCTAGGGGTGTAGTCGTGCTGCGGGATCTCCATGTTCGCGATCTAGCTGTTCTGGCCGAAGTCTCGGTCGAGTTCGGACCGGGTCTCAATGTGTTCACCGGCGAGACCGGCGCCGGTAAATCGATAGTCGTCGACTCGCTCGCGCTGTTGGCGGGGGCCCGGGCCAGCAGCGATCTGATCCGCGCCGGCGCCGAGGTGGTGGCGGTGACCGGGGTCTTCGCCCCCGAGGGCGATCTATGGCGACATGAGCTCGACGCGGCCGGCGTGGGGGTCGAGTCCGACGAGCTCGTGGTTCGCCGTGAGATCAGCCGGGAGGGGCGCAACCGGGTGTTCATCAACGACCAGCTGGTGACCCTGGGACTCCTGGCTCAGATCGCCCCATCCCTGCTGCGCATCCACACCCAGAGGGAGGAGTTGGGTCTGGTGTCGCCCGATCTCCAGCGCAGCTGGCTGGATCGCAGCGGCGGCCAAGAGGCCGCGGAGTTGGCCGAGCGCACCGCCGAGCTCTACGAGGCGTATGCCGGATTTACCGCCAGGCTGGAGCGCGCCCTGGGCAACGATCGCCTCCGCCAGGAGCGGATCGATCTGCTGCGGTTCCAGACCGCCGAGATCGACGCCGCTCAGCTGCGAGCCGGCGAAGAGGACGAGCTACGGCGGGAGCGCGAGCTGCTCCGGCACGCCGAAGCCATCAGGCACGCGCTCGGTGCCTCATTTGCTTTGCTCTTCGAGGACGAGGGAGCTGCCGTCGATCGGATCTCGGCCGCCGCCCGCGAGCTCGAGCAGATCGCGGAGTGGGAGGCTCGAGCAGCAGAGTGGGGCCGTGGGCTCCAGGATCTCCAGATCGGGCTCGAGGAGATCACTTCGGGCCTGCGGCAGAGCCTCGACATAGGGGAGAGCGATCCGGCGCGGCTCGACACGCTCGAGGAGAGGCTGGCCCTCGTCGAGCGGCTCACCCGCAAGTACGGTGGCAGCAGTACCGAGGTCCTCGCCCATCGGGAGCGGAGCGCCGCCGAGCTGGAAGAGCTCCAGGGGGATGTCGAGCAACAGGACGAGCTCGCCGCCAGAGTGGAGCAAGCGCTCGGCGCCTACCGCCAGGCAGCGTCCCAGATCTCTCGCCAAAGGCGGGTATGGGGCGATCGGCTGGTCGAGCGGGTGCACACCGAGCTCCAGGATCTGGCCTTGAAAAGAGCCCGGTTTGCCGTCCGGCTGGACACACGGCGAAGCGATTCGAGCCCGCTGCTGGTGGCCGGCGAGCCGGTGGCGTTCTCGGACAAGGGCTACGATCAGGTGGCCTTCGAGCTGGCGGCGAATCCGGGTGAGGAGATGCTGCCGGTGTCCCGCAGCGCTTCCGGCGGGGAGCTGTCGCGGATCTATCTCGCCCTCCAGTTGGCGGTGCGCGGCGAGGGGGAAGCCGCGGCGACGACCCTGGTGTTCGACGAGGTGGATGCCGGTATCGGCGGTGCCGAGGCCGCCGCTCTGGGTCGCAAGCTCGAGCGGCTGGCCCGTGGCGGCCAGATTCTGGCCGTGACCCACCTGCCCCAGGTGGCCAGCTACGCCGACAGACACTTCAGGGTGCACAAGCGGGTCGCCAAGGGCCGCACTCGAACCGGTGTCGCAACACTCGACCACGATCAGCGGGTCGAGGAGATCGCACGCATGCTGGCCGGCAAGAAGGTCACCACGACCTCGCTATCCCATGCCCAGGAACTGATTGCCGGCGCAGGAAAACCCGCGTGAGGTCGAAAACTCCTGGCAAGTGGCACTGGGGAGAGCCGCTCGAGCCCATCCGCCGGCTGCTGGCGCGGGGGGGTGTGTTGGCCATACCCACCGAGTCCAGTTATGGTCTGGCGGTGGATCCGCGCAGTAGACCAGGAGTCGAGGCTATCTTCCGCTTCAAGCAGAGGGAATCCCGGAAACCCCTGCCCGTGGTCGTCGGTGGGACGCACCATCTGGAGCAGCTCGGAGTCGAGCCGGGGGATGAGCGACTGCTCGCCCTGGCCGCGCTCTGGCCGGCTCCCCTGACCGTGGTGATCCCGATTGCCAAAGATCTGCCTGCCGCTGCCGGCACCCGGTCGTTGGGAGTGAGAATTCCCGGCCACGATCGGTTGCGCCGGCTCTTGCTCGAGCTCGATCACGGTCTGACCGCGACGAGCGCCAATGTCAGCGGCCGGCCACCTGTTTTGGAGCCCGCTGAGCTCGTGCGTCAGCTCACGGGGCGGGATGCTCTGGTCATCGATGACGGGGTGCTCCCCGGCGGCGAGCCCTCCACCGTCGTGGCGCTGACGGCGACCGGTCTCGCTCTCTTGCGGCAGGGGAGCTATCCTTGGCAGGCGGTGAGCGAGCTGGAGATTTCCGCAACCAATGCGGAAATCCTTGTGGATGAATCGAGCTAGACCGCATCGAGCGTAGACCTGCACGAAATGCATAGCAAACTGTGCACATCGACATGCCTTCTGGTGTTGGCGCTGCTGATCGGTGTCGGAGCCGCTCCCGGTCGCGCTGAGGCTATCTTTCCCCTGGCCGAGGTGAAGCCGGGTCTCCAGGGTTATGGCCTGTCGGTGTTCGCCGGTCTCGAGCCCGAGCGCTTCGAGGTCGAGATCATCGGCATTTGGAGCAACCTGCGTCCCGGCACCAGCTACATCCTGGCCGAGCTCTCCGGTCACGGTCTCGAAGAGAGTGGAGTGATCGCCGGGATGAGCGGCAGCCCGGTCTATCTCGACGGTCGCCTGGCGGGTGCTGTGGCCTTTGGTTGGCCCTTTTCACACCGAGCGGTGGCGGGGATAACACCTATCGAAACGATGAGAGAGTTGTGGGCGGAGCAGGGTTCGGCCGCGTCGGTGGTCGGGAGCTTTGCTCCCACCCTGAAACAGCTGGCCGCCGTCGACCTGCCGTCCGATCTCCTGGGCAATGAGCTCGCGCTCCTCGAGCCGGTAGGAGCCGGTCAGGGTGTTCCGGGGCTGCTCTGGACAACCGTGGGTTTTGGCGAGCGGAGCCGAGATCTGCTGGCCCGGCACCTCGGCAACGTCGCGGTGGCCGGAGGTGCGAGCGCGGACTCGTCCGGCGAGCTGGTTCCGGGTAGCTCGGTAGCGGCGGTTCTCATCGATGGCGATCTCCGGCTGGCCGCCAGCGGTACCGTTACAGATCGATCGGGGGAGGAGCTGCTGGCGCTTGGGCATCCGTTTCTGGGGGTGGGGCCGCTGCGGGTACCCATGGCCAGTGCCGAGGTGGTGACCGTCCTGTCGAGCCAATTCCAATCCTTCAAGGTCACCAACATCGGGGAAGTGGTGGGGGCCTTCGATCTGGATCGGATGGTCGGCATCCGGGGTCGGCTGGGCTCGCAGGCTCCGACCACACCAGTCACCATCCACGTGCGTGGGGCTCGCGAAGAGGAGTTTCGTTTTCGGATCGCCGATCTACCCCTGCTGACGCCAACCCTGGTTGCCGTGGCGGCGCTCGGGTCCCTGGATGCGGCGACGCACGCGCAGGGCGATCAGGGGCTCGATCTGGTCAGCCGCTTCGACCTCGGTGACCAGGGCGAGCTGATGGTCCGACAGAGTTTCGACGGTCTGGGCGCGGCGATGGAAGCAGCGACATATCTCCTCGCCTACACCTCGTTCATGCTCAACAACCGTCTGGAGAAGGTGGAGCTGGCAGGTATCGACATCGAGTTGACCCAGTTCGAACAGCCGCGAACCGCCCGCCTGGTCGAGGCGCATGCGGCCAAGACGATAGTGCGCCCCGGTGATCGGGTACCGGTGAATCTGGATCTGGTGGCCTTCCGTGGCGACCATTTTCGCAAGTCGATAGAGCTGGAGCTGCCCACCGGCCTTGCCGACGGTCGCTACTCGCTGCTGGTGGGAGACGGGGTCAGCGTCGATGTGGCGAGATTGATGATCGAGCGCTCCGAGCCGGTGACCTTCGCCCAGGCGTTGGACTTTTTGCGCTCTCTCCACTCGCGTCGGCAACTGGTAGTTCTCGGTGTCTTTGCCGGCGCCGGTCTGGCGGTTGCCGGCGAGGTGCTGCCCCAGCTTCCAGGGTCGGTGAGATCCCTCTGGGGAGCCGCGGCCTCGGGGAGCGCGGTGCCGCTCCGGTTGACCGTGGCTCACGAGGATGTTGCCGAGCTGGATGTGCCGCTCGAGGGAATCCTGCGCATCGATCTCGAGGTTCGACGACAGGAGCCTCTGGCTTCGGAGACTCAGGGAGAGGGCGGCGGGGCCGAGAGCAACGAGGAGCCTCCGGTGGCAAGCCCCACCAACGAGCCCGGCACGGCGACGAACGTCGAGGCCGATGGCAAGTCCTCCAGAAAGAGAGGAAAGTGAGAAAAATGGCTTCTGGGAATCGATGCCGGGTAGGCCCGGTCGGTCGGATCTGGCCTCTGCTGGCAATATCCGGGGTCGTTTTGTCGACGCTGGGGGGGCCGGTGGGGGCGGCCGAGGTGCGATCGTTTCGCATGCAGACGCGGGACTCGTTTCTCGCCGGTACCCTCGACGGCATCAGCGTAGACTCCCTGGGGATATTGCAGTTGGCCGATCGCGTGGAGCGACTCGCCGAGATAGGTGAGCCCTTTCTGCTGTCGGCGGCCGCCCATCCGGAGGGCTGGGTCCTCGGCACCGGCAACGCCGGCAGGGTGCTGCTGGCAAAGCGCAGCGGTGAGCTGGTGGTCCTCCACTCGGCACCCGAGCCCGAGATCTTTGCCGTCTGGGCCGATGACGACGGCACAGTGTTCGCCGGTAGCTCACCCGGTGGCAAGGTCTATCGCATTGCGGGGAGCGAGGTCACTGTCTTCTTCGAGCCCGGGGAGACCTACATCTGGGGGCTGGCGCGGGCTGCGGACGGTGAGCTTCTGGTCGCCACCGGCACCGAGGGCAAGCTCTACAAGGTGGACAGCGAGGGCAACGGCGAGCTGTTCTACGACAGCGAAGACACCCATCTTCGCGTACTCAAGGTTCTGCCCGATGGGGACACTCTTGTCGGCACTGCAGGAGAAGGTCTCATCCTCGAGATCGATCCCCGGGGGATCGCGCGGACCATCTACGATGCGGCTCACCCGGAGGTCGTGTCGTTGACCACCGACGGGGAGGGCGGCTGCTACGCGGCTGTCCTGGCCTCGGAGGCCAGTCTCGTGGATCTCAGCAAGGTCGCCGTTCCGGCGGCTCCACAGGCCACTCAGGAGGGGAGCGGGGATGCGCAGCAGGACGAGACCGCGGTGACTGTCCAGGTAAGCGAAGGCCCGAGCGCGGGCACAGCCCCTATCGGCACGCGGCCAAAGGGCTTCGAGGGCCCACGCTCGGAGATCCTCTATATCTCTCCGGCCGGGGCGGTGGAGTCGGCGGCGCGGTTCGAAGAGGAGACCGTCTATTCGCTCCTGTGGCACAGGAACCGGCTCTGGATCGGCACCGGGCTCGACGGTAAGGTCTTCAGTCTTCGCGATGGCAAGCCGGTGCTCGAAAAGGACGTGGATGAAAGACAGGTGGTGGTGCTGCTGCTCGACCAGCCGGGTCCGGCCTTCGCCACCACCAACGCCGCCGCGCTCTATCGCATCTCCAGCGAGACGGAGCGCCGGGGGCTCTATACGAGTCCGGCTCTAGACGCCGGTCAGATCGCCCGCTTTGGCGGCTTGAGGTGGCGCGGGGAGCTACCTCGGGGTACGCGCCTCGAGTTCTCCTTTCGCAGTGGTCTGAGCTCGGAACCCGATCAGACCTGGTCCGAGTGGACGGCCAGCGGTGAGGGGACCGAGGTCTCCATGTCGAAGGTGCCTTCGGGGCAGTACGTCCAATGGCGTGCCGAGTTGGTGGCGGCAGACGGCAGATCACCGTCTTTGAGTGAAGTGATGCTCTCGTACAAGCAGGTCAACCTGCCGCCCAAGATCAAGAGCCTGACGGTGCTCGATCCCGGTGAGATTCTGGTTCCCGCCAACTTCAACCCATCGAGTCAGGTCTTCGAGCCCGCGCACCCCAATCGGGAGGGTATCTTCACCACTCTGACCCCGGCGAAGGCGGGGGAAGAAGCGCGTTTGAAGACCTTGTGGAAGCGCGGCTTCCGGACGCTGCGCTGGGAAGCGGAGGATCCGAACGAGGACGAGCTCACCTACGAGCTCTCCTTCCGCTTGGAGCGGCACCCGGAGGAGTGGCTGACCATGGTCGGCGATCTCGAGGAAGAACACTACAGTTTCGACGCCACGGTTCTGCCCGACGGGGTGTACCGCTTTCAGCTGCGGGTGTCCGATCGATCTCCACTGCAAGCCGACAAGGCTCTGCAAGAAGAGGAGATCAGCGAGCCGGTCCTCGTCGACCACTCGCCGCCCGTTCTCACCCGCGTCACGAAACAGGGGGAGCGCTGGCAGGTGGAGGTCGAGGATGCCCTCAACCCCTTGCGCGAAGCGGTGTTCAGCGTCGATGCCGGTGAATGGCAACCGGCCTCCGTGGTCGATGGTCTGCTGGATGGCCAGCGGGAGACCCTGATCCTGTCGCCATCGCCAGCGGGCCGGCTCGTGTTGCTGCGGGTCACCGATGCCGCGTTCAACGTCGTAACCTTCGACATCCTGCAGGAGGCCGAATGAGCAACAAACGAATCGCCGTCTATCCGGGCTCGTTCGACCCCATTCACAATGGTCACCTGGACATCGTGGAGAGAAGTCTCGCCATATTCGACGAGTTGGTCGTCGGAGTGCTCGGTAACGAAGCCAAGCGCCCGGTGTTCTCGGTTGCCGAACGGGTCGAGATGATAAAAGAGGAAGTGGCCGGTCTCCGCGGCTGCAAGGTCGAGAGCTTCTCGGGTCTGTTGGTCGACTTTATGGAGGAGATCGGCGCCAGGACCATCATCCGCGGCCTGAGGGCCATCTCGGATTTCGAATACGAGTTCCAGATGGCCTTGATGAACCGACGTCTCAATCCCGATATCGAGACGGTCTTCTTTGCGCCGCGTGAGGAGTACAGCTATCTGTCCAGCCGCCTGGTCAAGGAGGTCTATTTTCTCGGTGGCAATCTCGAAGGTCTGGTCCCCGGTCGTGTGCTCGAGCTGCTGGCTGAAGTAAAGGCCGAGCGCCTGGTCGAGGAGGACGAGTGAGTGAGCTGGACGCCTTTGTTCGGCGGCTGCCCAAGGTCGAGTTGCATGTCCACCTCGAGGGCTCGATCCAACCCGGGACCCTTCTGCGTCTGGCCGAGCGCCGTCGCGTAGACCTTCCGGCCACCGACGAGCAGGGGCTGAGGGAGTGGTTCGACTTTCGTGATTTCGAGCACTTTGTTCAGATCTACCTGACCTGCTGCCAGTGTCTGCGGGATCCGGAAGACTTCCAACTCGTCGCCAGAGAGCTCCTGGCCGAGCAGAGTCGGCAGAACGTGCTCTGTTTCGAGGCTCACCTCACCATCGGCACCCACCTGGCCAACGGTGCCAATGGTGGGGAAGTGGCGGATGCCCTGGGCGAGGTGATCCGCGAGGGTGAGGAGAAGTACGGGATCAAGATGTCTCTCATCCCCGACATCGTCCGCAATCTGGGGCCCTCGCGGGCCGACCAGACCCTGGAGTGGGCTCTCGACCACCGCCGGCGTGGTGTCGTCGCGCTGGGACTATCGGGCTTCGAGTCCGAGCCCAACGAGCCCTTTGCCGAGCATTTCCGGGTGGCGGCCAAAGAGGGTCTGGGAAGGGTGGCTCATGCCGGTGAGCACGCTGGACCGGAGTCGATCCGCTCGGTGCTGGAGGTATGCGGCGTCGAGCGGGTGGGGCACGGTATCGCGGCGGCTGAGGACCCGGAGCTGATGGAAAAGTTGCGGCAGGAGAATATTCCCCTGGAGGTGTGTCCCACCTCCAACATCCGTCTCGGGGCTGTCGCCGATCTGCCGAGCCACCCCTTCGACCGGCTGCTGCGAGCCGGTGTGCCGGTCACCCTCAACACCGACGATCCACCCTTCTTCGACACCACACTGACCGACGAGTACCTGCGGGTGGCCGACACCTTTGGCTACGGGGAGCGCGAGCTGGCAGGGTTCGCCTGGACAGCCCTGGAGCACGCCTTTCTCACCGACTGGGAACGGCAGTCTCTACAGCAGGAGTTCCGTCGTCAGCTCACCGAGCTGGGTGACGAGCTCCTTGGTGCCCCGGTGGCGCCAGTCGCAGAATAGGTCTCGAAGGAACCCTGAGAGTCGAAGCGGCCGGCCTCCGTGCCGGCCGATATCGCGACCCGGCTGCAATGCCGGCTGATAGGCGCAGTGACCTGAGCGCTCTTAGTGGCCCGGTTTCGGGACCTCCGGGGGCTCCCCTCCACTACGCGGGAAACTTTATGGCTCCGTTCCGGTGAGCCCCCTCCGGTCCCGAATCCGGGCTGGCGGGGCGGCCGCTGCCGTAAGCCCTGGGTCCGCCACCCGCCCCGGCCCGCACGGTGGCCGGCGGGTTCAGTGCTCCGATA
>JBAUDS010000228.1:0-7096 GCA_049678185.1 Thermoanaerobaculia bacterium | reverse complement strand
ACGGGGCCATCGGTTATCTCACCGATCTCCATAATCTCTTTGGCGACTGGTTGAACGCTCTCGCCGGCTACAACTGCGGCGAGCGCGCGGTTCTCCGGCAGCTCAACAACTCGAAGGTGAGCTACTTCGACCAGTTCTGGGACATCTACCAACGGCTGCCGCGGGAGACCCGGCGCTATGTGCCCAGGTTCCTGGCGACACTGGCGATCCTGGAGGATCCAGCCGCCTTCGGGTTCGAGCTGCCGGCACTACCCTCGGCGGTCGCCTACGACAAGATAGCTATCGAGCGACCGGCGGAGCTCAAGGCGCTGGACAAGGCCATGGGATTCGAGGCCGGGACCCTGGCGGCGCTCAACCCCGAGCTCCGGCGCGCCGCCACCCCCGACGAACCGTATGAGCTCAAGGTACCGGCCGGCAAAGGGCAGGTGTTGTTGGCCAGCCTCGAGTCGATGCCCAAGTGGGTGCCGCCAAAGGACACCTACACCGTCCACCGGGTGCGTCGGGGCGACACGTTGTCGGGTATCGCCTCCAGCTACGGCACCAGTGTGCGCAGCCTGACGGATCTCAACCGGCTGCGGAGTGCCAATCGCATCTGGCCCGGGCAGCAGATCCGGGTGCCCGACCGCGGACCTGGGAGCTCTCAATCGGTGGCGCGGGTGGCGATCCCGGGCGGCGAGATGGAGTATCGGGTGCAGGGGGGGGACAGTCTCTGGCGGCTCGCCCAGCGCTACGGCACCACCGTCGAGCGCATCAAGCGGGACAACGGGCTGCGGGGTGACACGTTGCAGCCGGGACAAAAGCTGACCATCCGCAGCAGCAGCGGTGGAGCGACTTCCTCCGGCGACACCTACGTCGTCCGCCGTGGCGACACTCTGGGCAAGATCGCCCAGGCCCGGGGCGTCTCCCTCAACAGACTGCTACAAGCCAACGGACTGAGCAGCCGCAGCACCATCTACCCCGGCCAGCAGCTGGCGATTCCGAACTAGCCCACAGCAAGAATCCCTCCCGCGAGAGCCGGGACCTGGTTAACCGCGAGCCCGGGCCGAGCCATCCTTGTGATGGCTCCGAGCAGGGCGCGACACCGCCACCTGTGGTTCGGTAAAATGCGGGCATAATTCTCGAAAGGAGTTTCAAATGTCTCGGATGGGGATGTTCCTTTGTCTGCTACTTGTACTCTGTTCGCCGCTTATTGCCGAGCACCACGAAAAGGAGGCGGCATCGGTCTACGGCGGCACCCTGGCCATGAACTTCGACTTCGTTTCAGGACAGCTGATGCAGCTGGCCGAGGCGATGCCGGAGGCGACCTACGGTTGGCGTCCCAACGAGGATGTCCGCACCACTTCGGAGGTGGTCATGCACCTCGTGGGTACCAACATGTTGATGCCTGTCATGGTCGGTGTCGCTCCCGCCGAAGGGTTTGTCATGCCCGAGAACCCGTTCGCCCTGGCCCGTGAGCTGGAGGCCAACGTCACCGCCAAGGCGGATGTCATGGCCAAGCTCCAAGGGTCGATCAGCTACGCCAAAGGCGCCCTCGTCGACTTCCCCGAAGAGGCGCTGGACGAGAAGGTCGATATGTTCGGCATGGAGATGCGGAAGCGGGATGCGCTGTTGATCCTGCTCAGTCATTCGCACGAGCATCTGGGCCAGCTCATCGCCTACGCACGCAGCAACGGCGTCAAGCCGCCCTGGAGTCAGCCCATGCCCGAGACGCCGCCGGAGTAGGGCGGCAAAAGACAACGGCAGCCTTCTTGGTGCTGGTTGCTTTCAGCGACGCCTGATCGTCGGCAGCCGTGAGGGCGCCGGGCTCGTGCGCTCTTCCAGCCACCTCTGCCAGGGCTCGAGGGCTACAACCAGGGCAGCGATATCGATCCCGAGATTCTCCGCCTGAAGCGTCCGCAAGCGCCTCACGCCACGACCGAGGACACGGGCGGCGGGTGCCGGCTTGCGCCTGGCAAGCCAGATGTGGAGACCCGCGGCCACCTGGACCAGGCCCTGGTAGAAAGCGCGGGGCTCGGGATTGGTCGAGCGCCAGATCTCCTCCCAGGGCTCGTGGGCCTCGAAGAAACGACCGGCATCGAAAAAGGCAATTCCCTCCTCGAAAAGGTCGGCCTTCTGGCGGTCGGTCAGATCCGGATGGAGATCCTGGTTGGTCACGGCACGAACGCGCCTGTCAGTTGCCGGCAGGCCCGCTTGTCGAGGCGTCACCCTTTCGACCATAGCCGGTGAAGACAGCGATCAGAACCACCGCCAGGAGCGCCCAGGAATGAAAGTTGACCAGGCCGATGGTCAGCGGCGAAAGACGAGGTAGCCCCACCGCCTCGCCGGCCGCCGTGGTGCTCGCCGCCAGCACCGTCGGTATGCAGTAGGGAACGATAAAAGGATAGGTGCAGACGGTCGTATCCAGCAGGTTGGCGCGGCGGTAGGCACTCAGTCCGAAGCGCTCGCCGGCCTCGCGGGTAAAGCGACCTACAGCCAGTATCGCCACCACCGAGTGGGTGGTGAGTAGCACGGCCAGCGACACGGTGGCAAAGATCCACAGCTCGGCGCCCCGGACGGTTCGCGCCCGGCCACCGGTGGCGTCGATGAGGCGAGCCAACACGCCGCTGGCCTCTAGACCCACCACCAGGCCCACCAGCAGGATGGTGAAGATCGACACCCCGATCCCCCGCTCCATGCCGTCGATGACCAACCCACGGGCGGTGAAGTTGTCCAGATCGAGCCGCAGGATCTGTGTGGGCTGGAGGAGACCGAGAACAAGACCGAGAACCACCGCCGCCAGGATCCCGGTGAGCAGACCCTCTAACAGATGACGTTTCTTGATCAGCAGGACCACGACCAGAAGGGGTGCCAACAGCATCGGTAGCGCCTGGGGGCCGCCGGCCACTGAGCTCGACGCCACACCGGGGCCGGAAGCGGCCGTTTGCGAGCTCCCACCGAGAATCATGTAGAGAACCAGAGCCACCGCCGCCGCCGGCAGGGCGTAGCGCATACGGCTCCGCACCACCCCACCCATGTCGGCCCCCTGGGTCGTCGCCGAGGCGATGGTGGTGTCGGAGACCGGGGAGATATTGTCGCCAAAAGTGGCGCCCCCCAGGATCGCACCCATGAGGATGACCGGGTCGGCCGCCAGGACTCCGGCCGCCGGGTAGAGCAGCGGCGCACAGAGGATTATGGTCCCCAGACTGGTGCCGGTGGCGGTGGAGACCAGACAACAGATGAGAAAGGCGGCGGCGACAAAACCGCCCCCTGTCAACCCCAGACTCCCAGCCAGCCAGACGAGCGCCTCGACAAAGCCGGAGCCGTTCATCAGCGCCGCCAGCACCCCGGCCAGCACCCAAGCCATGATCATGAGCAGCACGATCGGCTGGCTCATACCGGCGATCACCGTGTCGGCCCACTGCCGCCGGTCGCGCGCCAGCAGCATCGCCAGGGTTAGAGCGGCCACCAGGATCGGCCAAAAGCCCCGCTCGTCCGGGGCGCCGGAAAGACCCAGCCAGACGACTCCGAGGAGAAAGAACACAAACGGAGCCAGTGCCCCGGCCGCACCTCCACGGAAATCGAGGTGTCTAGGTGACTGGGTCGCGGTCTCCATTCCGTCCAACTCTCTTCTACGCGGGGGACTCCAAGATAGCAGAGTGTGCCGGAACCATAGAATGGGCGGCATGACACAAGCCAATGACACGTTCGAGCTTTACGATCTGCGGGTGGAGGTGGTGGCCGGCGAAGGCGAGATGGTCTGCAACCACAAAGAGGGCGACTACTTCGAGCTGTCGGGCGAGAACCTGTCGTTGCCGCCTGGCCAGACCTTCCCCATCTATCCACTGGCGGCGCTCTTGCCACTGCTTCCCGCCAAGCAAAGGCAGACCAACAGCAGGGATTGGATGACCACCGATACCGACATCGCCTGTCCGGACCCCAATTGCGGGGCCCGCTTTCGCATCACGCGGACCGGCAAACGTACCTTTCGTCACAGCGAGGTCACCCGGGTGCCGCTAACCGAGGAGACCGATTGATCGAGCGCTACGAGCTCGCCCCGGGCTACTCCATCGCGCGGTTGATCAACGGCCTCTGGCAGTTGGCCACCGATCATCAGCGACAGGCTGTCGATCGCAAGGCGGCGGTGCGTGACCTCTCGCGGCTGGTCGAGGCCGGTCTCACCACCTTCGACTGTGCCGACATCTATCTCGGGGTCGAGGAGCTGCTGGGCGAGCTCCTGCAGGCCTATCGGGTCGCCGGCGGGCGGCTCGCGGACATCCAGATCCACACCAAGTTTGTTCCCGATCGATCCCAGCTGGCCGCGATCACCAGACAGGACGTGGAGAGGAGTATCGACCGCTCGCTCAGCCGGCTCGGGGTCGAGCGGCTCGACCTCGTCCAGTTCCATTGGTGGAGCTACGAGGTTCCCCGCTACATCGAGGTAGCCGGCTGGCTGGCCGATCTCCAGCGGGCCGGCAAGATCCGGCTGCTCGGCACCACCAATTTCGATGTTCCCAGGATGCGGGAGCTCATCGACGCCGGTCTAGAGCTCGTCGCCCACCAGGCCCAGTACTCGCTGGTCGACCACCGCCCGGAAGGCGGCCTGGTCAATCTCTGCCGTGAGCACGGCATCGGTCTGCTCTGCTATGGGGCGATCGCCGGCGGTTTTCTCTCCGAGCGATACCTCGGTTGTGGCGTGCCCCCGGCGCCGCTGGCCAACCGCTCCCTCACCAAGTACAAGTTGATCATCGACGAGTTTGGCGGCTGGGAGATCCTTCAGAAGCTGTTGAAGATCCTCACCGAGGTCGCACAGCGACACGGTGCGAGCCTCGGCAACGTGGCCGTCCGTTGGGTGCTGGAGCGACCCCAGGTGGCAGCCGTTATTGTCGGCGGCCGAACCGCGGCACACCTGGACGAGAATCTGCGGGTGTTCGACTTTTCTCTCGATGAGGAAGACCAGAGTCGCCTCGAGGGCCCGCTGAGTCTCGCCCTCGGCCCCACCGGTGAGCCCTTCGGTCTGGAGCGGGTTCCCGGTGGACCGCATACAGCCATCCTGAAGACCGAGCTGAACCGGAACGATTAGCCCTCACCCACATCCTTCTCCACCTCACCATGGAGAAGATCGACGGCCTCGCCGCGACGCTCGAGCGAGCCGGCCCTACCCTGGTAGATCTCACCCGACCCACCACCCCGGCCATCGAAGATCTCCGCCAGCCGCGGGCCGACGTTCTGGAGATCGAACGGAGAGTCTTTAGCAGTAGCCAGGGCGAAGAAGGCTCCCTTCTCTCCGGAAGCCGTGAGGAGGGCCACACAGCGCCCTTGGTGGTCGGTGATCTCGCTGGCCAGGCGGTGGAGAAAACCGCCGTCGGCGGACTCGAAATGAGCCTCCACAACCCTCTCGCCTTTTGCCAGCAGGCTATCGACGGCCGCCGTGGCCAGCTCGGCCTCTAGCTCGCGCATCCGGCGACGGGCCAGCCCGAGCTGCTCCAGCTTGAGAGCCGCCGCCGGCACCAGCTCCTCGTCGCCGGTATCCAAGAGGCTCCGCAGCTCGGCGTTGCGGGCCTCGTGCCGGCCCAGACGTTGCCGGACCCGCTTTCCCGCCACCCAGTAGAGCCGGCAGCCACCGCGTAGTGGCTCGGTCCGCAGGATCTTGACCGCCTCGACCTCGGCGGTCGAAGCCAGGTGGGTGCCACCACAGGTGTTGAGATCGACCCCTTCGATCTCGACCAGTCGGATGTCACCGGTGTGCCCAGCGGGCAGACCGCGGCTGCGGACATCGAGCTTTTCGTACTCCTCGCGGGTGACGCGGCGGCAGGTGATGGGATGAGCCGCGACCACGGCGCCAGCCACCTCCTCTTCGAGGGCTTCAAGCTCGCGGGCGGCAGGCGGCTCGATATCGAGCTCGATATCGCTGGTCTCGGGACCGATGTGAAACGACCGGGTGTTCCAGCCAAAGCGACCGAGGGAGATCGACGACAGCAGATGCTGCGCGGTGTGCTGCTGCATGTGGTCGTAGCGGCGCTCCCAATCGAGCTCGAGGGTGGCCGGCCCGGTGGCGACCGGCGATGCCAGGTAGTGCCGTAGGTGGCCTTCGGTCGCCTGGACCTCGACTACCTCGACCTCACCCAGCCGTCCTCGATCCGAGGGTTGGCCCCCACCCTCGGGATAGAGGATGGTGTTGTCGAGAACGGCGAATGCTCTCCCCTCGAGCTCGCCCACCTCCAGGACCTCCACCTCGAGCTCGCGGCGGTAGGGCTCGCGTTCATAGCGGTAGATCTTTTCCATGGCTTGGATTCTGCCACGATACGGGCCCCCACCCGCCCCGGCCGGCACGGAGAGGCTGTCTCAAAACTCATTTCTTCGTAGAATTGATTTGTCTTAGTGAGAATCAGGGGGAGATGAGATGAGCCGGGAGATCCGAGCGGACTACGATCAGCAGCACTTGTTTCCGCGCTCGTTGGAGGAATGGGTGCCGGAGGATCATCCAGCGCGGTTTTTGCGGGAGTTTGTGGATTCGTTGGATTTGTCGGTTTTGGGATTTCGGGAGCGGGAATCTGTAGAGGGTCGGCCGAGTTATGCCCCGGATCTGCTGCTGAAGGTGTGGCTATACGGCTACGTGCACAAGATTCGTAGCACACGGGCCTTGGAGCGCGCGTGTCGGGAGCATGTGTCGTTGCTTTGGTTGACGGGTTGCCATGAGCCGGACCACAACACGCTGTGGCGGTTTTGGCGGGACAATCAGGAGGCACTGCGGCGGGTATTTGGGGAGGTGGTGAAGGTGTCGGTGAAGGCAGGGGTGGTGGAAACCGTCCTGCATGCAGTGGACGGCACGAAGGTGCGGTCTCGGGGCTCGGCACGATCGGCTTGGCATCGGAAGGATCTGGAGCGTTTGAGCCGGGAGGTGGCCGAGTTTCTGGAGGAGACGGAAGCGGCGATCGAGCAGGCCGAGGAGCGTGAGCGAGGGGAGTACCGACTGCCCGAGGAGCTTCGGGACCGGGAGGCTCTTCGCCAGCGGATCCAGGAGGCCCTGGACGAGCTGGCCGAAGAGGATCGGGAGCATCTGCACCCGGCAGAGCCAGAGGCACAGATGATGAAATGTGAAGGCCAGGCGGCCTTTGCC
>JBAUDS010000227.1:0-5850 GCA_049678185.1 Thermoanaerobaculia bacterium | reverse complement strand
AACCGCTTCGAAAGCGCAGGGCGTTACTGGGCTGGCCTCGCCCATCGGAGATGTCTTCTGGGTCGACTATGTCTCCCACGAGATGGGGCACCAGTGGGGGGCCTATCACTCCTTCAACGGCAATGCGGGGGCGTGCAACGGGAACCGGACCGCATCCTTCGCCTACGAGCCGGGAAGCGGCTCCACCATCATGGGTTACGCGGGCATTTGCGGTAATCAGAATCTGCAGTCCAATAGCGACGACTACTTCCATGGGGTCAGCTTCGACCAGATCGTCGCCTACAGCACCACCGGTTTTGGCAACACATGTGCCTCGACCACCGCCACCGAAAACAACCCACCATCGGTCGAAGCGGGTGCCTCCTACAAGATCCCGAAAGGCACACCCTTTATCCTGTGTGGCGCGGCCACCGACCCTAACGGCGATCCGCTGACTTACGGTTGGGAGGAGTTCGACAAGGGGCCGGCTGGGGAGCCAGACAGCCCCTCGGGCGACGCTCCTATCTTCCGTTCGTTCGACCCGGTGACCAGCGCCTGTCGGACCTTTCCCAAGTGGTCCGACATCGTCAACAACACAGAGACGATCGGTGAGATCCTCCCGACCTACACCCGCACTCTCACTTTTCGTCTTACCGCCCGCGACAACCGATCGGTGGGTGGCGGTGTCGACTCCGACACGACGACGGTGCCGGTCGCCGATACGGCCGGACCGTTTCTGGTCACGTCCCCCAACACCGCGGTTAGTTGGACTGGCGGCGACACTGAAACCGTGAGTTGGGATGTGGCCAACACTGACGCCGTGCCGGTGAGTTGTGACACTGCGGAGATCTTACTGTCGACAGATGGAGGGTGGACCTATCCGACGACGGTGCTCTGCGATGTCTCCAACGATGGATCGCAATCGATCACGGTGCCGGAAGTGTCAACCAGCACGGCCCGGCTAATGGTCAAGTGCTCGACGGGAATCTTCTTCGATATTTCCAATTCTAATTTCACCATCACGCCGGGTGGGCGCTGCTTTGGCGACCCTGTTGTGCTGACCAACGATACGGTCAAAGGCGTTGAGCTCTTCCAGGCTGCGGACACGATTACCGCCGGTCCCAACTTCGTTGTGGCCAGCTGTGGCGACGTCACCTTCCAGGCTGGGTCGACGATCATTCTGAAGGACGGCTTCTCGGTGGAATCTGGTGGCAGGTTCAAGGCGGAATTCGTCTCCGGCATCTGCCAGCCTTAGATGGTTCCCTTCCTCCCCGGCCGGCACGGAGGCCGGCCGCTTCGACCTGCTAAACTTGGAGGGGGAAGGGGAAGCGCCACTCCAATTTCGTGATGACAAAACTGCTATTTCGGGTGAGATACGGGCTCGCCTTGTACCTGGCCCTGGTCCTGTTGATGGTCTCGTCGCCCGGTGCGGCCGGGGACCTGGTCCAGGCCACCAACGATGGCAGCCTCTACCTGCTGGGACGGGGTGAGACTGCCCGGCTGGGAGTTGCTGGATCGGACGAGCAGGTGTTGGAGCTGCCGGCCGGGGCGAGGATCTATGAGCTCGTGGCCACGATCGACGGCTGGGTGGCGACAGGGAGCCTGCCAAGCGAGAACGGTTTCGATCTGCTGGTGATGCAGGATCGAGAAGGGGGGCGTCATACTCTGGCGCCGCCGGCCGGTCGCCAGGGTCGATATCGCGTACAGGCGGTTGCCCTCGTAGATGAGGGTCACCTGGCGGGGGTGGCCTGGATCGAGGGGGACCAGCAGGAGGTATTCGAGGTGTGGGCCGCCGTCTGGGATGGCGCCAACTTCGGAGAACCGGAGGTCGTCTCTCCGGTCGGTCCTGGTGCTCAACTGGCCCTCGAGGGTGCGGTGCTGGACGACGGCTCCTGGCTGCTGGTCTGGGCCGCGGTCGATGGCGAGGACGACGAGATTATGTGGAGCGTGCGGCGGGAGGAAAGCTGGAGCACCCCCTCCAGGCTCCACTCCGATAATCATGTGCCCGACGTCACGCCGGCGCTGGTGGCGATCGATGGGGGAGCGCTGGCCGCCTGGAGCTGGTTCGACGGCA
The DNA here is from genome assembly GCA_049678185.1 of Thermoanaerobaculia bacterium. Lineage (GTDB taxonomy): Bacteria > Acidobacteriota > Thermoanaerobaculia > Multivoradales > JAHEKO01 > M0029. The sequence continues at coordinate 3,797 of JBAUDS010000227.1, read as the reverse complement.
ACGACTACCGGCTGCGCATGGCCCGTTTCGACGGTGAGGGCTGGAGCCTCCCGGAGGTGTTCGGTGAGAAAGGCTCGCTCGAGCCGGGCTTTACGGTCCATGGCGAGAGTGTGAGGCTGCTCTACAAAACGATCGCGCCGCCCTCCTGGACCTTGGAGGAGATCGACCGCACGGGTGCCAAGACACGACGGGCTGTGTGGAGCGGCGACATCACCGAGCGGCCGCTGGTTCTGGGCGGCGACGAGGTCGATGCGGGTCTCCAGTGGCCGCAGGGATCTGACGATTTGGATGCGGGTCGCAAGTGGCCTGTGCCGTGGGAGGCCGAGCCCTGAGACGCTGCCGATGGGCGGTTCTCGCAGTCGTTGCCGGGCTCGTCTGCTTCGACTCGGTGTCCGCGGCCCCGATCATCTATCTGGCCTTTGGCGACAGCATTACCCTGGGCAATTCGACTCACGACGAAGCGAACAAGGGCGGCTATCCGGGGAGACTCGAGAACTACTCGAATCTGCTCGACTGCACCCCCACGACTTGCGATGTGGTCAACGAGGGCAAGGGCGGGGAAAGGACGCCCGGGGGTGTGACCCGCATCGACAACGTTCTGAATAGCGGCTCCTACGACATCTTGCTGCTGATGGAGGGCACCAACGACGTCCTCGCCAACTCACCCATCTCCAACGACAGCATCGTGTTCAACCTGGGGGTGATGGCCGACAAGGCGGGGTGGAGAGGTGTTGAGACCGTGCACGCTTCGATCATCTGGTTCCATCCCGATGCAAAATGGGGCACCACTCGCGATGCCCGCGTAGAGGGATTGAAGAACAAGATTCTCGATCTTGCCGACGAGAAGCAACGCACGTTCGTAAATGCCTGGTGGCGTCTCTGCCCACCGGGGAACGACATCCACGGTCACGACCACGCTGAGTGTTTTGCGCGGCACTACACCGAGCGGGTCTATCTTCCCGTAGACCCCGATCCGGTCGGACACCCGAACTCCTCGGGCTTCGATATGCTGGCCAAGAAGTTTTACCAGATCATCACCACGGTGCCGCCGCCCGATGTGCCGAGCCCGACCTGGCCCAAAGGCAAGGTGTACCCGGGAGTGACACAGATCAAGTGGGCACGGGAGTCCCCTGTTCGAGCCACCTGGTATCACCTGGTCATCAGACGGGGTACGGTCCCGGTTCTCAACACCTGGCTCCCAGCGAGCTGGGTTTGCGGCGCCTCGAATTGCACCTACAACTTGCCCGTTGCTCTTCAACCCGGTGACTACAACTGGCAGGTCCAGGGTCGAAACCCTGCTGGCCTCGGTCCCTGGAGCGGCAACGCCAATACCACCGTCCTGCTCTTCAGGGACGGCTTCGAGTCTGGCAACACGTCAGGCTGGGACCGCGGGCTCTAGACGAAGAGTCCGGAGAAAGAAAGCAAAGACCCGTGGCTTCGCGGCGCTGGCTCACGCCTTCTGTGCCCTTGTCGTGGCAATAAGCAGAATACCCCCACCGGTACGCTATTGCACCACCCAAAGGGGTAGGTGGATACCTGGAGGTCGTTACGGCTTGGCAGGTGGGAGTTTTCCAGGTCGAGAAGCCGACGGCCCTAGCGGGCCTCGCCGACAAAGCGATCCCGGCAGGCGTTGGCGGCGCGCTGGAGCTCGAGAAAGCGGGGGTCCTGGCGGTGGGGCTCCCAGATGCGCTCGCTCGCCAGGCCCGTGGCAGAGCAGTAGTTGCGCTCGATGGCGCGGCGAACGAGCTCGAACCCCTCCTCGACCTCGCCGCAGAAGACAAAGAGCTGTCCACCAAGATAGAGCGTCTCGCCGTCACGCTCCACCGCCATCAGGTCTGTCATCTCCCTCAGGTCTTCTGCGCTCGCCTCACCGGTGCTGCATGCTGCGGTGAGGCGGTACTCGACCTGATAGAGATAACCCTCGGGTAGCTTGGCCCAGCTCTCGACGGCCGCCTCGATGTTGCCCGCCGACAGGTTGAGATGACCGCTGACGTCCTTGTAGAAGTCGGAGGCCTTGTCGAGGCCGTAGAACTCCCAGGCCCGATCGTAGGTGCCGTTGACAATGAAGTTGGTGCCGCAGGACCGCCAGCGGAAGTGCGTCGGATCGAGCTCGAGCGCCTTCTCGCAATCGGCGATCGCTTCGTCGATGAGGCTCGCGTAGCGGCGGACATAGCCGCGGGCAAAGTAGGCCTCGCCGCTCTCCGGATGACGCTCGACCATCGTGTCGGCGATGGGGAGCGCCTCGCCAAGCTGTCCCTGGTCGGCGAGGAAGATCACGTATTGCTCGGCCGCATCGATCTGATAGGGGTCGAGCTCGAGGGCCCTGTCGAGCGCCTCGGCCTCCCGCCGGTAGGCCTCGGCGCCGCCATCGCCATAGTGGGCGTCAAAATGAAGGCGAAGGGCCAGCTCGGCCCACACCCGCGCATAGCCCGGATCCAGCTCGACCGCCCGCTCGAGCATCTCGACGGCCTGTTTGTTGGGGAGCGGTTCTCTCTGCACCGCCAGTGACTTCAGGAAGAGCTCGTAAGCCTTTAGGTTTGTCGGTGCGGTGCCCTCGACCGTCACCACCGCCTGCGGGGCGAGGGTCGGTACCAGACCGCTATTCACCTTGTCGGCCACCTGCTGCCTCAGGCTCAGCAGATCGTCGGCGGCGACGGTGACGCTCTCACGCCAGAGCAGACGATTGCTGTCGACGTCGATGGCCTCCATGGTGAGACTGAGCTGCTCGCCCTCGCGGTAGTACTGCCCGGTGACCAGATTGACCGCCCTGGCCCTGGCACCCGCCTCGGCCAGGTCGACCGGCGCCGTGGTGTAACCAGCGGTCGAGGCGAACGGTCGGACCGCCAGGGTCGCTACCCGGCTGAGCGCGGTGATGATCTCGTCGGGCACGGCCACACTCAGGTAGCCGGTGCTCTCGTCACCGCCGAGATTCTGAAAGGGCAGCACCGCCACCGTCGGGTGGCTTGTCGCAGGCCGCTCCGCGGCAGGCGGGGTTGCAGACGGTGTAGCGTCGTCCGCTTTGTCCGCGAGGCGCATCTGCCACCAGATGGCACCGGCCGCCGCCAGAACCACAGCCAGGATTGCACCAACTACCAGCTTGTTCGCCGCCGGTCTGGGAGGCTCTGTCTGCACCGTCACGCTCCGCCCCGAATCGGAGTCGCGTCGGAGCCGCTTGAGATCGGCCATCAGCTCGCGGGCACTCTGATAGCGCAGCTCGCGGTCCTTCTCCAGCAGCTTGCCGATGATCTGGTCGAGAGTGGGTGGCAGCTCGGGGTTCGATCGACTCGGGGCTGGCGGCTCTTTCCCCAGGATTTCGCTAAAGACGACTCCCGAAGTGGCACCGTCGAAGGGACGCCTGCCCGACGCCATCTGATAGAGCACCACCCCGAGCGAGAAGAGATCGGTGCGCGCGTCAATCTCCTCCCCCTTCACCTGCTCGGGAGACATGTAGGCGACCGTGCCCACGGCGGAGCCGGGGCTGGTGAGCGAGGGATCTTCGTCGAGCTCCGTCGGCATCTCGGAATCCGCAGACGCTCGCTCTATCACCCGCTTGGCGAGACCGAAATCGAGGATCTTGGCGACACCCCGCTCGGTGACAAAGATGTTGGCCGGCTTGATGTCGCGGTGGACGATTCCCGCCTCGTGGGCGACGTCCAACGCATCGGTCAGCTGCGACGCCAATTCCAGGATCTCCTCGGCATCGAAGCGCTTGCCGACCAGCCGCTGCTTGAGCGTCGCCCCCTCGAGCAGCTCCATGACCAGGAAGGGCTTGCCCTTGTGCTCACCCAGGTCGTGGA
>JBAUDS010000226.1:0-11712 GCA_049678185.1 Thermoanaerobaculia bacterium | reverse complement strand
ATGGCAGGCGCCGTTCGTCTGACCTCGGGTCGTCGAGGATTCATCGGCACCGATCTGAGTGGCAGTCACCCCATTTCATTCCGGTTTGCCGAGGTTGAGCAGAGCACGCCGGAGGAGAACGATATGGGCCTGCGGGCACTAAGTGCAATCCAAGCCGACCCCGAGGTACACCTCGACGCAGAGGGCAAGATGCAGTGCACCACCTGTCACGACCCACATTCCGACCGGTTCTACGTCGAAGGAAAGGTTCCCCGTTTCTGGGTCAAACCGAGTGTCGACGACGTATGCCTGACTTGTCACGCCTTGCGATGAGAGCTCTCGCGTTTGTCATGTTGGGGTTCGTGGTCCCGGCTTCCGGCTTTGCCGTCAATTCCCACATGGATCGTAGCCTCTTGCAGGCCGGCTGCTCCTCCTGCCACGAGGGTCATGGGGCCTCACGCTCGCCGATGCTCCCCGCCCCACAGCTCGAGCTCTGTCTCTCCTGCCACGGATCCAGAAACAGAGCCGATGCCCAGATCTCACGCGGTGTGATGGCCCCAAATGTCGAGCTCACCCTTCTCACCAATACACTCACCGAGCCCTACACCCACCCGCTTTCCCCCGAGGCCTTCTCCCGTGAGGAGCCGGGTGCCGTCACCTGTACCTCCTGCCACACACCGCATCGGGGAGCTGCGGACGGGGCAAGGCGTGAGGTCTCAAGAGGCGGCGCGAAGCTCTCCACCCGCGACCCCACCCAGCTCGAATGGGAGCTGTGTCAGAGTTGTCACGGCTCGGCCGGTGTCAGCACACAGAATCTGCTCGACATCAGCCGGTTCACCAATCCCAACAATCCTTCCTACCACCCGATCGAGGCCCCAGCTCCGGGCACGTCGCCGTCGATCGTTTCGGAGCTATCCGGACAGGTCGTCAACTGCACCGACTGCCATGGCAACAGCAACCGCTCGGGACCGAGAGGACCGCACGGATCTTCGATCCGATTCCTGCTGAGCCGAAACTACGTGACCATCGATGGAGATCGGGAATCGCCACAGGCCTACGCGCTCTGCTACGAGTGTCACGATCGCGAAGCGGTGCTCGAGGTCTCTCCCTTTCCTCAGCACGGTCAACACATTGTGGAATATCGAGCCTCCTGCGCCACCTGCCACAGCGCCCATGGCTCGGTCGATAACCGCTCGCTAATCCGCTACGGCGAAGAGGTGATCATCGGTGGGGTCAGCCGCTCGATCAGCACCGGGCTTCTGCGCTTCGAATCGACCGGGGAGGGCTCGGGTGCCTGCTACCTGACCTGTCATGCTGTGGATCACAACCCGAAGACCTACGGCGGCGAGATGCCAGTCATCGACACCCTCGCCGGCCCACAACCGGGGCCATTTGGTATCGACGTCGAATCCTCCGCCGCCGGGCCGCCACAGCCAAAAAAGAAGCCACGTCAGCGGCCTACCAAGCCGCCTCCCAGGTAGTCCAAAGAACTGCCTTCTAGCTATCGCCTGCTGCCGCGATGATCTTGCGCATCGCTTCAGGCATACCCAGCCGGCCGAGTTTTTCGACGATGAAGGAGCTCTTCATGATGAGTTTCATCGAGGAGAGCATGTAGTCGCGGCGGAAGGTGTCGGGGAATTTGCGGAAGTCGGCCATCTTGGGCATGTAGAAGTCGCGGTAGCAGCGGATGATGGCTTCGTCGATCTCTCGTAGGGTCATCTTCTCGGGCGCGATGATGGGCTCGATGAGGTTGTACTTGGAGTAGTCGGTGACCTCGATGTAGTCCTTGGTGTCGTTGTAGAGATCCGAGTAGGGCCAGGGAGTGATGGCCAGGAAGTGGGCCATGTCGGGGTCGAAGTGGCGAGCCGTCTTGAGCGTCTGCCGGACGTTCTCCTCGGTCTCGTCGGGGAAGCCCAGCACAAAAGAGGTCTCGGAGAGCATGCCGTGCTCGCGGATGAGCCGCAGCGAGTCTCTGCCCTCCTCCACCGAGGAGCCCTTGTGGATCTTGTCGAGGGTCTCCTGCTCGGTGGCCTCGAGCCCGACATAGACGTGAACGATTCCCGCCTGCCGGTATTTGGGCAGGAAGGCCTCGTCGCGGACGATGTCGGCGGCGCGGGTCTCCATCAGCAGATAGAGGTCGCGGTCGAGGGCGATGATCCGGTCGAGGATCTCTTCCCAGCGCGCCTGGTCCTGGGTCGGGTATTCGTCGGTAAAGAGGACGACGTTGACCCCGTACTCGTCGTTGAGATGCCGGATCTCGTCGACCACCGCCTCGGGCTGGCGCGCCCTCCATGATCGAGCCCAGAACTTCTGCTGGCTACAGAAGGTGCAGGTGTAGTTGCAGCCGCGCGAGGTGGAGACCGACCCTAGACGGCTACCGGGGACGACGAAGTACTTGTAGATCGACCAGTCGGCGATGTCGAACGCCGCCGTGTACTCCTCGAGGTCGGGGAGAAACGCCCGCGGGGGCGTGGAGTCGGGCTTGCCGTTGCTCCGCCAGGCGATCCCCGGCACCGCGGCCGGATCGCCACCGTTGGTCAGGGCGGCGAGCAGCTCCTCGACCGTCTTCTCCCCCTCGCCGCGGATGATGTAGTCGACCGGCGAGTTGGGGTCCTCGAGAATCTCGCGCCACATAAAGGTGGGGTGGACGCCCCCCAGGAGAAAGGTCGCGTCGGGGAGCTCCTCCTTGACGATCCGTCCCAGCTCGAGACAGGTGTCGATGGTGGCGGTGATGGCATAGGTGCCGACAAAAGCGGGCTGGCGCTGCCGCAGCTCATGGCGGATCTCCTCCCACCCGGTGAAGAGGCTCATGGCGTCGTAGAGGGTTGGTTCGACCCCGGCCCTGCGAGCGGCGGAAGCGATGTAGAGGAGGTTGAGGGGCAGCCAACGGCCGGCCACTTCCACCACGCCGCAGTGGTAGGGAGGGGTAATAAGAAGTAGCTCAGGCTGGCTCAAGTCACTCACCTAGGTCTCCAGCTTTCGCTGCAGCCTGACGACGCCGATTAGACCCCAGACCGTCAATCCGACGAGCAGGACGTGCTTGACCGCCAGGGCGGGAATCTGGGCGGTGCCGGCTTTCGGCAGCCACTCGTACTCCTGGTAGAAGTAGGCCCGGATGGCGCCACCCACCAGCACCCAGACCAGGCTGCCCCAGGCCACCCGGCTGAGTATCCGCGCCACTTTCGCCGAGGGTTTCCCCGGCCAGTTATCCACCACCACGTGGGCCAGCAGGCTCGAGGCCCACAGGAAGGCCACCGCCAGATCGTGGAAGTAGTTGTTGAGCATGACCAGGATGGCTTCGGTCATGGTGCGCTTCCCGTGAGCTCTTCGCCGGTGACGTGGAGACGCAGATCCATATCGAAGATGTGGTAGGTGCTCCAGGCCGGGAAGTACACAATCCCACGGTATGACACCAGCAGCAGTAGAAACAGTGAAAGGCACCACATGGCCAGCCGGCGGCCTTCCCAGCCGGCGAACAGGTGCATGTGGAGCAGTGCGCCGTAGGCCACCCAGGCGACGAAACCGAGGGTTTCTATGGGGTCGAAGGACCAGGCCTGGCCGAAGAGGAGGAATTTGTAGAAGGAGCCCGAGACCAGCATGGCGGTGTGGAGTAGGAAGCCTAGGCTGAGGGTGAAGGCGAGCAGACGGGGGCGGGAGTCCGGGGTGGGACCTCGGCCGGCACGGAGGCCGGCCGCTTCGTCCTGCTTCGAAGCCAGCAGTATCCAGAGGGCGAGGCCGGCATTGACAGTGAGGGCCCCGAATGCGGCCCAGGCGACGACGGCGTGGATGTCGACTACCCAGGAGCGCTCGGAGATGGTGAGGGCGTAGATGGTGGGGTCGTAGAGAGAGCCGTGGGCCACCACCGCTGCGGAGACTCCGCAGGCCACCGGCCAGAGACCGGTACCGCTCACTCGCCGCTGCGCCACCAGGGCCGCCAGCATGACGGCGGCGGCCAGGGAGAGGCTGCTCTCGTAGGTGCCAAAGAGGGGAAGGTGGCCCGCCGCCCGCCAGCGCGCCACCCAGGCGGCTACCGCCAGCAGAAGACAGGCCTGGCCACACGCGAGCGCCGCTCGCCGGAGGCCGCCCGAGCTCGGTTTGAGCCAAGCGGCCAGACCTACCACGCATCCCACCGCGCCCAGACCGATGAGCCACAGACCGAAAGTCGTCGCCAAGTCCATCACCGATTCTCACCTGCGACCGGAAGGCCGGAGGGCTGCGCGCCTCCCCAGCCACGGAGAACTCCCCCTTCGCCCGCGGGATCTGCCACCCATTCGGCTTCGGCGCGGCCGCCTCGTATCTTCAGCAGCAGTCCGAGTAGCCCAACCACAAATCCAAGAAAGAGAATCCCCGCCCCCGGATCCCAGACTACCGAGAACTCCCCCCAATAGCGGATCTCGGGGATGCTGAGAGTCAGCCCTTCGAAGGTGTAGCCGTCGCCGAGGGGCAGCAGGGCGCCACCCAGGGCCAGACGCCCGCGATAGACATCGACCGCCACCGCCGGGTTGACCAGGTTGAGCGAGCGGCTCACCGGCCGGCCATCCTCCTCGCCGTGATCGGGAAAGACCTCCAGATAGATTCGGTGCGGGTAGTCGGGTGGCGAGAAGTAGTCTCTCTGTCCAGGTGGGAAGAGATTGAGCTTGACAAAGCTCGAGCTGAGGACATGCCCGTTGGCATCTCTGAGCTCGTAGCGCGGTGCGTAGCCAAAACCCGACAGCCGCAGAAAGGTCGCCCAGCCGAGCCATAACGGTCGGTTGATCCTGGTGGTGGCAGAGCTGCCCGAGGCCAACTCGAGATCGGCCTCCAAGGTTGTAAACAGCAGCTGGTCGCGCCAGAACTCGGGTCGGATGTCCTCGACCCGGAACCCGGTCACCGGCACACCTGCCGCCAGGAGCTTGGGCGGGGATTGCGACAGGAGCTGCCCCGGGTCGCCGGTGAGCTCCTCGCCGACGGCTACCCACACCTTCGCCTCCTGGCGGGCGGCCAGGGTGAGGAGGAAGCCGGCCGCCACCAGAAAGAAGGCGCCGTGGAAGAGATAGGTGCCGAGACCCGCCCAGCGACAGCGGACCCCAGCCACGGCGTTGCCCTCGATGTCTGCCGGTCTGCAGCCGAGCCGGCGCAGCAGCGCTGAGGCCTGGTCGGCATCCAGCCCCGGAGGCGCCGGGATCTCCCAGTCGGGCTGTTTGTCGGTCAGCGTCGGTTTGGGTGACAGCTGCTTTTTGAGGGTCGGGATCCGGCGCCAGAGGCAGACCGCGGTGTTGACCAGCAGCAGGGTGTAGAGCAGCCAGAAGGGGATGAGACCGGCGATGTTTTGCACCACGTGGGGTGGTGAGGAGGTGGCCCAGATGGCGAGGAAGCCGTAGTAGAGGGCCGCCAGGACCATGAGGACGATCGAAAGTCGCCAGGAGCCTAGGCGGGGGCCGGGTTCGGCGAGAAAGGAGCGAGTGGCGAATACCAATCTACGCCACACGTGAGCCCCCAACCCGGCCGGCACGGAGGCCGGCCGCTTCGTCCGTTACTGAGCAAGCCAACATTGAACCGGACGGTTCGTTGGCTACCGAGTTAGCCGACATTGAAGACGTGGCTGCTGCCTTCCATCACCAGGTTGACGCCCCAGAAGGAGACCAGGACGCCGATGATGGCAAGGAACACGAGCCAGGCGAAATTGCGACCCCGCCAGCCGAGGGTGATGCGCAGATGGAGGGCTACGCCGTAGACCAGCCAGGAGAGCAGCGACCAGGTCTCCACCGGATCCCAGGACCAGTAGGAACCCCAGAGACTCTTGGCCCAGATCGAGCCCGAGGCGATCATGATGGCGTCGGTGATGAAACCAAAGACGGTGGACCGGAACATCAGCTCGTCGAGTCGAGACAGCTCCGCTTCCGGGGTGTTCTTGCCCTTGCCCGACTTCACCAGATAGACGATCCCGGCCCCACAGGCCACGGTGTAGGCCCCGTAAGCGAGCCAGGCGAAGAAGATGTGGATGTAGAGCCAGAACGACTGCAGCGCGGCCACCATCGGCTGCAATGAGGTGTCCGAGAGCGCCCCGCCACCCATGATGAGCAGCGCAAACGGCAGCGCGCCGGCGGCGAGCAGCGGGTAGCGCTGCTTCCAACCGGCCCACAGGGTCATGAGCACGATGAACCAGGCGCCGGCCAGGGCATTCTCGAAATTGCCGATGGTCGGCACGTGCCCGGACTCGATCCAGCGCCAGGCCACGAGCACCGTGTGGAGGGCGAAACCCAGCAGCACACCTCGGGGCGCCAACTCGACCCATCTCTCCTTGCCAAAGGCCTGGCCGAATATCTGTGCCGCCACCATCAGGGCGTAGATCACCAGACAGCACCAAAACAGGACTCCGAAAAGCGGACTCATCGCCAGCCTCCTTGGCTCACCGAGCAGTCTGGCTCGGTTCCTTCAGGATCGAGAACACCGCCTCCAACTCGTCTCGAAATCGCTTCGAGAAGTATTCACTGCGCCCCACAAGGCGCAGCCTCTCTTCGTCCCAGGTGATGGCCACTTCCCGTCGGTACCATAACAGGCGCCAGACGAGTCCCAGGATGCCGATCACGAAGCCGGTGATCAGCAGCCCACCACCACGCTCGGAGATGACCTTGATATCTATCCAATAGCGGAAGTCCTCCAACACCAGCCGACCCTGCTCGAGCTCCACCGCCTCTCCCGGCTGCAGCTCGCCATCGAACGCCAGCTCGCCGCTCTCCAGTACCTGGAAGCGCATGGCTGCCGAAGACCTTTCGTCGCGGCTCGGAAAGAGGTCGGGTGAAGAGAGCGGGTGGATCAGCACCTGCACCCTGCCCCCAGCCAGCGGGACTTCGGTAGGTGGTCCACCGCGGGTTCTGGCCGGTGTCACCAGCCGATCCAGGGTGAAGCCCAGCGGGTCCTGGAGCCAGAGCACCGGGGCCAGTCCGGCCTGCCCTACCAGCAGGCTTACATCACCCCACCTGGCCGGGTGATTCACCCGGGAGGTGCGGCTGGTGCTTCCCCCCGCATACTGAATCAGAAGCTTGACCTGCAAATGGACCGGTCGACCGTCTACCAACCGGGTATCGACCTCCTCGACGGCAAATCGCATATCGGGCTGTCTACCGGTAGGCGGTTGTCTCAGGATCTCACTGTAGCTGCCGGTGAACTGCTGGCCCTCGGAGAGAACCGCGACGCCGACAAATCGGGTGTAGTAGATCAAGACGCCGCCGGCGCAGAGTAGAAAGAAGCTCAAGTGGAAGAGCAGAAACCCCAGCGGCGCGGTGCGGTGCTTGACCCCCCACATTGTCCTCTCACCAGCCTTTCGCACCTGAAAGCCAAAGCCACGGAGAATCTGAACCGCTTTGCCCACCTCCCAATCCTCCGGCAGCGGCTCACTGAAGCTCTCCTCCATCCGGGCCCAGGCCTTGAGCCCCTCCTCCGACCGCGGTCGCAATGCAACCCGTCTCCAGGTCGGTCCCAGGCGCACGGCGAGCACGGCGCCCAGATTGAGGAAGAATAGGGCGAGCACCGCGACAAAGACCGGGCTGGTCGCCATGTGGCCAAAGCCAAGGGTCTCCAGAAAGAAATGGGCGATGGGACCGCTCGAGCTCGTCACTCGCGCGTATTGCTCCTCGCCCAGCACCGCCCTCTGGGGCAGAGCCACGTTGAGCAGCAGAAGCAGGGCAAGCAGACAGAGCAGGCTCAGCGTCGTCCGCACCGAGGTCAGCCGCCGGAGCCAGCTCGGCGTGCTCATGTCCCGGTCTCACTCGATGCCGGGGTGGACTCGAGCGCCTCCCACCCCTCGACGATCCAACCGGTCGACCCGGGGGTGACCAGGTAGCGGGAGCGTACGACTTCGACCCGATGGGGGTCCGACTCGCCCGCACCGTCCAACCAGAGAAACCGGATGCTCCACAGCTCACGGGTTCGCACCTCGACACTCCCGGTTTCGAGGAGCTCGACCGCCTCGACATCCAACCGCTCGAGCTTTGGATCCTGCCGTCTTTGGTTTCGAGTCAGGTAGTCGATGTCGGCCAACATCTCCTCCAAGACACCCGCCGAGGTCGGCAGCCTGTCGGCGAAGCGGCTGTCGCCACCCGAGGCATAGAGATGGCGCATGAGGTCGAGGGTCAGCTCCACCGCCTGGACAGAGCCCTCTCGATCCTCGGGTGTCAGCTCGGCTGCTGCTTCATCGGCGCCAAACCAGGTTTGCGAAAAGAAACTCCACTCCTGCGCAATGGCCAGCGCCATGAAAACGAGAAAGCCTCCCAACAGGATCTTCAAGAGAGGCTTCATCGTTCTCTCCACCCCGCCAGGGCCCACAGCACTCCACCCAGGAGAGCCAGTCCGGTGCCGGCGAGGACCAAGAATCCGTAATTCCTCCTCGAGACGACAATCTCCGACCATTTCTCGAGACCGGCAAAGCCCACGCTGTAGCCCTCGTCGATCGTCGCGAAGTGACCGGGGAGGAGCTGTCCCTCGCCGAGCGGCTGACCGGCCTTTTCGACGGCCAGCTGGAGGGTTGAGTGACCCCGCATGCCTTCGTCGAGACTCTCTAGGTCCACCATCCCTACAACCCGCAGACTTTCGCTCTCCAGGTCGAAGGAGCCGTCGAAGGCCACGCCCGCCTCTCCCTGTCGCTGGGTGAGGAACGGGACGACCCGGTCGAAGACCTCTCGTGTCGGCTCCTCACCCTGCAGGATGACAATGCGGGGGGCAAAACCAAAGGCGCCCTGGTGGAAACGGAGCGGTCCATACTCGGCCTCGGTGTGCGGGGTCACCTCCAGCTCGTCCGGCGGCTCTCCTTCCGTCTCGACCCTAATCCGACTGGCCGGATAAAATCGGCCCTGCCCGGTCGCCACCAGCTCTAATTCGCCCAGGGCAATCGTTATCCCCAACTCCTCGAGACGCGCCAAGGGACCGGCGGTGAAATCCTGCAACTGGCCGCCGCTGTTGAGCACAACCGAGTCACCTTCGACCAGAATGACGTAGCCCTGGAGACTCAACAGCCAATTGGTGCTCCCGCCGGCCAGCGCCAGGAGAAGACCGCTGACCGTGAGGAGCTCCCCCAGTTGCCGACCTTGCCGTGGGCCACTTGCTACCAACTGGAGGAGCTGTATCCAGCGGATCACGAAAATGACGGCAGTGAGCCCGAATAGCACCGCCAACACCTCGGAGCGATGGTTCAGAAGTTCGGCCTTGAGCGCCACGAGGTCGGCACCTGCCAGCAGCAGGAGCAACCACGGGATTCTCGAAATCCACCGACGTCTTGCGCGCTCGACCATCAGTCGCCCTCGATTATCCCGCAGCCTGGGCCTCTGCGGCAGTCAATGAAGGGCGGGGGCCCGGCCCCCGCCCCATGAGACTCTCCTCCCCCGCGTCGATCAGTACTTGATTGGTCGCTGCACCGGCCGCGTCCACGGCTTGCCGGATCCAGGCGAGTGCTGGGTGCAACCACCCCAGCTGTCCGAGCTCCCCAGCGTGTAGCAGGTCACCGAGGTACCCGTCCAGCCGTTGGGATCGTAGTAGCGCAGGTTGGCGCCGTTCATAAAGCGGTAGGCCTGCCGCTGGACCTGCACCGTGCAGAACTGTGGGTTCCGATTGCAGGTTCGGTTGTTGGTCGGATCACACCAATCTCCGCTATCGGAGCATTTCCACCCCTCGTTAATGTCGAACATGTCGCTGGTGCCGTGGATGGTGCCAAAGGTGGCAGCTCCGCCATGACAGCTGGTGCAGGGCAGACCGTAGAGGTTACCGTTGCCGGAGAGGCGGCTCGTGATCCCCGTCTGGTCGGCAGCAAACACCCAGTCGCTGTTGTTGTCGGTATGTTCCTGGCCGCTCTGTCGGGAGTACCAACCCGGAGTGTGGCACTTGTAGCAGTTGATCTTGCTACTCGTGGCAGTGGCGAGGTCGAAGGTCGGCTCCGTTGCAGCCAACCCGTCGGCGTCTTTGAGCAGGTACTCGGTGTTCGAGCCGTGGGCGTTGCCGTCGGTGGTGTTGGCGCCGTCGGTGGTGTGACAGTCGGCGCAACCCATCACAGACTGATCGTTCCAGGCACCCGTCGGACGGGCCACCCATCGACTCGAGGGGATCTGATTGGAGCCGTAGACCGAGCCGGACCCAAAGGTCCCATCGCCGCGGATGGCGTGCCGCGAGTAGGTGCCCTGCGTCGGATCCGGCCGGCCATCCGTCGTGCGCGGCTCGGTGCCGACCTCGCGGTCGATCGGTGTTATCGAGTTGTTGGCATCGTCGACATAAGCATCGACCCGGTTGCGGATATTGACGACGGCGCCACGTGACTCTTGGTCGTCTTCGTTGGTGATGGCGGTGTCGGCGAATGGATTCGTGGTCGACCCGTTGAAGCTGAGCCCTTCGTTGGTGCCGTCGTTGTAGGTCGCCGAGGCACCGTCGGTGTCGTGGCAACTGAGGCAAAAGGGGTCGAGGGCGGTGGAGGTCTGCGTCTCCCACTCGCTGTTCCCACTCATCCAGGTATTGGCTGCCCCGGTGATCCCGTCCTTGTCGTAGTTGAAGTACTCCGTCGTGCTGTCGGTATTGCGCAAATTGATAACGCCGTCCTGATGGGGCTGCCCGGTGGTGTCGGTGTCGATAGGGGGACCGGCGATGACCTTGCCCTCGGCGTGGCAGACGACACAGTCGTAATTGGTGAGGGCGCCACCCATGTTGGGCTGGGTGTACAGCGCGCTACCGGCGGAGTCGACGCTGGCGCCGACGTGGTGCGAGTTCTTGCCGAAGTCGGCCTCGACCGCCCGCCGCCCCGGCGCGCCGGAGGCGTCGCCGTGACAGCCCAGGCAGTCACCGCCACCGGCCGGCTTGAAGGCCTCGTTCGGCGGCTGATTGTGAGTGTGGCAGCCCGTGCACAACTTTCCGCTGTTGTGGCCGTCACCACAGCTCGAAGTGTAGTGGTTGCCGGTCTCACAGCCCACCGGGCCAGTGTCCTGATGGCAGACGTTGCACACCCGGTTGTAGGGGCTCGAAGAGGTGGCAAAGTCGGTGCCGTTGGCGTTGTTGGTGAACAGGGTGGCAATGGAGGTGCGGGTACCGCCGAGGCCATACTCGTCGATTCCATCCCGCAGCAGGAAGTCACCCACCATCTTGATGTTGGCATCGTCGCCGTGGGGATCGTGGCAGTCCCAGCAGCGGGTGCCGCCGTCGTTGCCCGAGCCGTGGTCGGTGCCGGCGTGATAGGCGTCAATCTTGGTGGCGGCGTTCTTGTTGCCCGACCCTGGGTCGTAGCCCGAGCTGCCGGTCATGTGGCAGACGAGACAGACCGAGTTCCAACCGTCACCGCTGGGGTCGACGCTGGTCTGGTCGAAGTTGGCCAGCCTGAAGGGATTGGTCGTGACGCCGTGGTTGACCCCGTCGTTGTGGCAGTAGAGACAGGGATTGGCGCCCGGAAGTGGAAACTGGTCCTCCGCCCCACCACCGCTCTGCCCATGGCCTAGGCTCGTCCACTCTGTGGTGCTGATCACCGACGCGACATCGTCGTCGATAACCCAGTTGTCCGAGTCACTACCGCCGCCGTGGCAGTCGATGCAGTAGACGGTGCCGCCCCATTGTGGTGAGCCGGCAGCGTGACACTGGATTCCCGAGCAGGTCTTGGTTCCCGAGTTGTAGTTATCGCCACCGTTACCACCGTTAGTGTCCCAGGACGCGGCAATCACCACGTCGCGGTTGCCATCGGTGTGGATTGTCGCCCCGTTCTTGATCGCGGTACCCGTTGTTGTCGTGTCG
>JBAUDS010000225.1:0-4752 GCA_049678185.1 Thermoanaerobaculia bacterium | reverse complement strand
CGGCGCGGGGAGCTGTCTAGCCAGGCTCTCCGTGACCCGGGCGGCCCACTCCGCCGGGGCTGGAGCGACGACCGAGATCTCATCTTCGGAGAGCGACGGCGCAGCGACGAAGGCGACCAGCTCCTCGTTCTGGTAGTCCAGAACAGCCGCCTCGATCTCCCCGAATTGCGTCTGGAGGATGTCCTCGACCGGCTGTATCTCGACGCGGTGCCCGCGGACCTTGAGCTGGGCGTCGACTCGGCCGAGGAAGTGCACACGCAGCGTCCGGATGTCGATCCTGCATTTGTCCCCGGTGCGGTACAGGAGGCCGAAGCGAGGGTGCTTGATGAACTTCTGGGCGGTTTGCTCGGGCAAGTTGCGGTAGCCGCGCGCCACGTGCACCCCACCAATGCAGAGCTCTCCGACCTCCCCGTGGGGCAGTGGCCGGAGCTCACCGACTTCGAGGATGACGTAGGTGACGTTGGCGAAGGGAGGGCCGATGGTGACGGGCTCCCCCGGTCGCAAGCTCTGGCGGCTCGTGTCGGTGCTCGCCTCGGTCGGGCCGTAGGTGTTGATGATCTGCCGTCTGCCACGCGTCCACGGCTCTACGAGCGCGGCGGGAAAGGCTTCACCCGCCGGAACAATGTAGCGGCACAGTGGGTAGGGGAGATCCAGTTCGGGGGTCGGTGTGAGGGTGGTCAGCAGCACGGGCGGACAGAAGAGCACGGTGACCTCGGCCTCATGGAGGACGGGAACAAGATCCGGGCCGGACCGGATCTGCTCCTTGGTCAGCAGGACCACGGCGCAACCCGACACCCAGGCGCTGTACAGCTCGGAGATGCTGCCGTCGTACCCCAGTGACGACGTGAGCGAGGTCGCGTCCATTCCCGGAATGAGATCGAAGTAGTCCGCGTAGCTCAGGGCGAGGTTCACGTAGCCGGCGTGCGGGCACTCCACTCCCTTGGGCATCCCGGTGGTTCCGCTCGTGTAGAAGATGGTCGCCAGGCGCTGCGTGGGGTCGTCCAGCCATGGTGGTGGCACGCTTCGGGGTATCGTCTCGGGCAGAGCCAGGACATTGAGCGTCGGCAGGCCGCGGAAGCTGTCTTGCCCGCGCGTGAGAACGGCCACCGGCTGGGCGTCCTCGATCATGTGAGTGACCAGGGCATTCGGCAACGTGGTGTCGAGAAACATCACGGTGCCGCCAGCCTTGAGAATGCCGAGGTGAGAGGCCACGATCTGCCAGTTGTCCTGCGCCATGGCCACGGCCACGACCTGGTCCGGGCCTGTGAGCAGGGGAGACAGCGCCGCAGCCACGGCTGCCGCTCGCGCGTCGAGCTCAGCGAACGTCAGGGACTCTCCGGTGTGGGGAATCTGCAAGGCCGTGTGATCAGGGAACCTCTTGGCGGAGCGGCTGAAGATCTCTGTCAGCCACTGCACTCCCTCCTGATGCGGAACGTTCAAGAGGTGTCGGTCGCCAAAGACATCGGTCAAGCTGTATGGGCAGGTGTCCTCCTGCCCGTGCCGCGCTTTCCCGGCCACCCAGAGGTACCGCCTCCACGCCACAAACGTCAGACCAAAGAAGACCACGAAGACGGCTGCCAGAGTGGGGCTTGTCATGCATTGACCTCAAACAGTCGTGAAGTCTAGACCCTGTTTCTCCAGGAGCTTGATCAGGGCCGTGTGGTCTCGATCGACCAAGGTCACGAACGTCGAGTTAATGTGGCTGCCGAAATAGACATCTCTGAGGAAGTGAACCCGGAAAGTCTCGCCCACCGACGGCGAGGTCAAGAAGGGCGCGGCGAGGGCGCCCCGGTGTCGAACGACCGCAACGTCCGTGAAGGACGACGCACGGCCTGGAGAAAGCACGGTCTCCCCCGGCCGATCCGGTCGCCCGGATCGGGCTTGCGGGCGAAAGAGGAACCGAGTGGATAATTGAAGGCCCGTCAGACTTGACGGGCCTTCGGTCCAGTCCAAAGACTGTCTATTTCACCTTGATTGATTCCCACACGACGCTGTCCGGACAAACAGCGAACTCTTCGTTCGCCTTGTCGACTTTCGCGGCCGGAGAACCCGAGTAGCCATCCCAGAACTCACCCCACTCCTTGAAAGTAGGTGCGACGACAATGAACATGGCGTCAGTTTCACCCGTGGCGTTGACGGCAACCGGGAAAAACACATAGGCCTCGAGGTTCTCACCACCCTTCATCGTCTTTGCAGCCGCGAGCCAGTCCTGAGCACCCTTGATCACCTGGGCCTCGGTTGCGTCATCGTCCAGTTCGCATGTCCACATCTGCGTGGCCTCGGCCGAAAAGGCCGGAGTGGCTACAATTATCAACATGGCAACAAGCATCAACCGCAGGATGGTGTTCATCACGTATCCCTCCTCTTGTTAGATTGACCATCAATCTAAACAGAAACGAGAGACACTTGTCAACGCGCAGCTCACCGCCAACGGTGGAACGGCCTCCTGGTGTGTTGTCGAGCTTGAAATTTCTTAGGATCGACGATCGAGCGGCAGAGACCTTGCGAGGCCTGATGGCCCGCGGCACCGTCGTCACGAGTGCCTCACCCCACCCCTTTGGGTGTTGCAGACTCGAGCCCCAGTGGAGTAGCCTAAGCGCTCCGCTCTAGTACCCATCGCGACTGGCTTGATCAAGCCCTAGCGATTTTAGTAGTCATCAGGACCGACTGGAGAAGACCCATGAAAAAGGAGGGATTCAATGATTTCGAGTAGAGCCATTCACAGAATGTCCACGATCGCGGTATCAGCTGTGCTTGCTGCCGTGCTCATCGTGCCGGCCGTTCTTGCTCAAGAACCGACGCCTGGCTACAACACCAAGATCCCCGAGTCGATCATGACTCCGGACAAGGTGGAGACGAGAGTCGGCGACCTGGAGTTCTTCGATGGGATCCCCACCGAGGAGACCGCCGCGCTCGTCTACGACAACCTCGACTACATCCGGGGCGTGGAGACCTTCTTGAGCGGGATGCCCGCGGCGAATCTGGAGGCGTTCCGGCGTGGACAGGCTTCTCTCGGGGTCAAGAACTACAACCAGGTGCTGATCTTCGATCAGCTAATGGACAGCAATTCCCTGTTTCTCACCGGCAACACGGATACGGTCTACGTCAGCGTTTTTCTCGACCTCGAGAAGGACGGCCCGATGGTGATCGAGGTCCCGCCTGGGACCGGCCCCGGGACGGTCGACGACGCTTTCTTCCGCTTCGTGATCGACACGGGCCCTCCCGGCCCCGACCAGGGAAAGGGCGGCAAGTACCTGATCCTTCCGCCCGATAAGATTCATCTGCAGGGTGACGTCCCCGAGGGCTACTTCGTCGTCAAATCGACCAGCTGGGTGAACTGGTTCATGGCGCGAGGCTTTCTCAAGGACGGCAAGCCGGACTACTCGAGCAAGCTGTTCCGGGAAGGCCTGAAGATCTATCCCCTCGCCATGGCAGCGAACCCGCCCGCGATGGAGTTCTTCAACGGTTCCGGGAAGGCATTCAACACTGTTCACTCCTCTGGTTACGACTTCTATGAAGAGCTCCATGCCGTCATCGATCGTGAACCGGTCGAGATGCTCGAGCCCGAGCTGCGCGGAATCTTTGCATCCATTGGCATCCAGAAGGGCGAGCCCTTTGCCCCCGACGACCGGATGAAGAAGATCCTGACCAGAGCTGCAGAGGTAGGCAACGCGACCGCACGTACCATGCTCTGGTACGAGCGCGACAAATCCGCTTTCAAGTACGAGGGCAGCCACTGGAAGAGGGGTTTCGTAGGCGGATCCTACGAGTTCCTCAAGGATGGAGGAATGGGCGGACGGAACCTGGATGCGCGAGCCCAGTACTTCTACTTCGCCACCGTCAACACGCCGGCGATAGTTTGGAAGTTGATTGGCAAGGGATCGCAATACGCCTGGGGCTATCTGGACGCCCATGGCGACTATCTGGACGGAAGCAAGACCTATAAAATGAACCTCCCGAAGGACCCGCCCGCCAAGAAGTTCATATCGATCGTACTCTACGATCCCCAGACCCGCTCCCAACTCCAGACCAGCCAGCCGTTCCCCAGCAAGAACAGCGTGCGCGACAAGGACACGTTGATCTACAACGACGACGGCTCGTTCGATCTCTATTTCGGCCCCAAGGCGCCGCCCGGCAAGGAAGCGAACTGGCTCCAGACGGTTCCCGGCAAGGGTTGGTTCTGCCTGTTGCGCCTCTACAGCCCGACGGAGCCTTGGTTCGACAAGACCTGGCGGCCGGGTGAGATCGAGTTGGTGAAGTAGGACCAGGCATCGGAACACAGAAGAAAAAAGGAGATGTGAGATGAAAAGGATGATGACAGGACTGATGGTGGCCGTGGTGTTGGCCGCCGTTCTGGGTTGCGCGGAAGAGCCGCCCGAGATGGGTTTGAAAGAGTCGCCCGAGATGAGTGCGAAAGAGCCGACCAGGATGAAGATGACGACGGAGATTCCGCCCGGGATTGCGACCCCGGACAAACTGGAGACCTCCCTCGGAACCCTGACCTCCGTCGATGGTGTGCCTGAAGCGGAAACGACTCAGAAGGTTTACGATAACCTCGATCTAAATCGGGCTACGGAAGCCTTCCTGAACGGTCTGCCGATCGCTTCGATGTATGCGATGAAGAAGGGGCTTCTGGAGCTCGGTCCCGCCAACACCACGGCCGGTCTTTTCGAAGAGTTGATGGACTCCAAGGCGTTCTGGCTGACTCCGAACACCACCTCGGTCTACATGGCGAGCTGGCTGGAGCTCGGT
>JBAUDS010000224.1:0-1719 GCA_049678185.1 Thermoanaerobaculia bacterium | reverse complement strand
CCACGGGTCATTTGTGGGACGCCAACGAGGAGCGCGGGCTCTACAAGACCACCGATGGGGGCGAGAGTTGGGAGAAGGTGCTCTACGTGGATGAGGACACCGGCTGTTCCGATGTCGCCATCGATCCACAGGATCCGAACACCCTTTACGCCGGGATGTGGCAATTCCGCCGCTATCCCGACTTCTTCGAATCGGGAGGGCCGGGGAGCGGGCTTCACAAGTCCACCGACGGCGGCGCCACCTGGGCGGAGCTGACCAACGGGCTGCCGGCGGGGGAGAAGGGGCGTATCGCCGTGGCAGTGGCCCCGTCACGACCCCGTCGTGTCTACGCAGTTGTGGAGGCCGATAACACGGCCCTCTATCGCTCCGACGATCTGGGTGGCAGCTGGGTCGAGGTCAACAACTCGTTCAACGTCTCGGTGCGACCCTTCTACTTTGCCTATATCGTCGTCGACCCGGTCGATGCCGACCGCGTCTACAAGCCGGGCTTCTACCTCGCGGTCTCCACCGACGGCGGCAAGGCCTTTACCTCGATTTTCAGCGGTGGCTTCAGCATGGGTGTCCACTTGGACCATCACGCCTTGTGGGTCAACCCGACAAACCCGTACGAGCTGGTCCTGGGTACCGATGGCGGGGTCTATATGTCCTACGACCGGGGCAGCCACTTCCGGCTGGTGAAGGCCCTGCCGGTCTCCCAGTTCTACGAAGTGAGTTACGACTTCGACTATCCCTACAACGTGTTCGGCGGTCTTCAAGACAACGGCTCGTGGATAGGTCCCTCGCGTTCCGCCGGCGGCGTCACCAACAGCGATTGGCAGGTGGTGGGTTTTGGCGACGGTTTTCATACCTACCGGGACCCCAACGACACCGAGATCATCTATGCCGAGTTCCAGGGTGGGAATCTGCTGCGGTACCACGAGTCGACCGAGGAGCTCAAATGGATCTCGCCGCTACCCGAAGAGGGTGAGGAGGACTACCGGTTCAACTGGAATTCTGCCCTCCACCTCTCACCCAACACCGCCGGGACCATCTACTACGGGGCGCAATATCTCTTTCGCTCACCTGACCAGGGTGAATCGTGGGAGAAGATCTCTCCAGACCTCACTTCCAACGATCCGCAACGACAGCGGCAGAAGGACTCGGGCGGTCTGTCCATCGACAACACCACGGCCGAGAACAACACCACCATCTACACCATCAGCGAGTCTCCCGTGAATGGGGAGGTGATCTGGGTGGGGACCGACGACGGCTATGTTCAGCTGACCCGGGATGGCGGTGAGAGCTGGACCAACGTGAGTGCCAACCTCCCCGATCTTCCCGCAGGACTCTGGGTATCGCATGTCGAGGCCAGTCCCCATGACGAGGCGACGGCCCACGTGACGGTCGACGGTCACAGGTCAGGGAATATGACGCCCTATGTCTACCGGACCACCGATTTCGGTGCGACCTGGGCGTCGATTGTCGGTGACGGTCTCGAGGGATTTGCCCACGTCGTGGTTCAGGATCTGGTCAACCCGGATCTGGTTTTTGTGGGAACCGAGTTTGGTCTCTTCATCACTTTGGATGGTGGCATGCAGTGGGCCCGGTTCGCGGGCGATATACCACCGGTGCCAGTGCGCGACCTGGATATCCATCCACGGGAGCACGACCTCATCGTCGGCACCCACGGTCGGGGCATCTACATCCTCGACGATCTGACACCACTACGCAGTCTTACCC
>JBAUDS010000223.1:0-13482 GCA_049678185.1 Thermoanaerobaculia bacterium | reverse complement strand
GGGTGTTAGTTGGGCCACAGCGCGAGATGTGGGGGGGGGAGAAAGGGCATAGGGGAGCAAGACCTCAAGACCCCAGGACCCCGAAATGATTGACATGCATCGCCCCTCCGCATAGCATCCCGCCGAGCCGGAGCAAGTCCCTTGCCTACCGAGCTGAAACCCAAGAAAACGATCCTCGACAGTCAGCAGATGCGGCGAATTTTGCGTCGCATGGCGAGTGAGATCGTCGAGCGCAACCGCGGCGTGGAAGATCTCATGCTGGTGGGTATCCGCACCCGGGGTGTGCCGCTGGCGGAGGCGCTGGCAGCGCATATCGAGCGCGAAGAGGGACGCGAGATCCCCATCGGTATTCTCGACATCACGCTCTATCGGGATGACCTGTCCGCCATCGCGCCCCAGCCCGTGGTCAAGGAGACGAGACTGCCTGGGGACATCGACGGCAAGACGGTGGTGCTCTGCGATGACGTTCTCTACACCGGTCGCACCATCCGCGCCGCTCTGGATGCCCTGGTGGACTACGGTCGGCCCCTCTCGGTTCAACTGGCGGTGCTGGTGGACCGGGGGCATCGCGAGCTGCCGATTCAGGCCGATGTGGTGGGGAAGCGTTTTGTGGTCGGTCCCGAGGAGTCGGTCGAGGTGAGATTCGAGACCACCGACGAGGTGGAGAAGGTCATGCTCATGGAGCCGGTCGAAGAGTGACCCCGGAGACGATCAGCCCCGAAGTCTGGACCCGCAAGGACCTTCTGGGTACCGCCGAGCTGTCGGCCGAAGAGATCACCCTCATCCTGGATACGGCAGAGTCGTTTCGCGAGGTGTCGGAGCGGCCGATCAAGAAAGTGCCGACACTCCGCGGCAAGACGGTGGTCAATCTGTTCTTCGAGCCGTCGACCCGCACCCGCTCCAGCTTCGAGATCGCAGAGAAACGGCTCTCTGCCGACAGCATCAACATGTCGACCGCGGGCTCCTCGCTGGTCAAGGGCGAGAGTCTGGTGGACACGGCGCTCAACCTCCAGGCCATGGCGCCGGATCTGATCGTCATCCGCCACGCCCACGCGGGGGTTCCCCACATGCTGGCCCGGCGGATCGACGCCGGTGTGATCAACGGCGGTGACGGAGCGCACGAGCATCCGACCCAGGCGCTGCTCGATGCCTTCACCATCCGGCAGCACAAGGGAACGCTCGAGGGTTTGAAGGTCGTCATCGTCGGCGACATCGAGCACAGCCGCGTGGTGCGCTCGAACATTCATTTACTGACCAAGATGGGAGCCTCGGTGACGCTGGCGGGCCCGCGCACCATGATGCCCGTGGCGGTGGAGAAGCTGGGCGTCGACGTCGTCTATACGCTGGAAGAGGCGGTGGCCGGCGCCGACGTCGTCATGATGCTGCGCATCCAGTTGGAGCGGCAGTCCCGACTGCTCTTTCCCTCGGTCAAGGAGTACTTCAACCTCTTTGGGCTGACCAAGGCCCGGCTCAAACACGCCAAGCGGGATGTGATCATCATGCATCCCGGACCGGTCAATCGTGGTGTTGAGATCGCCAGCGAGGTTGCCGATGGCTCCTACTCGGTCATCCTCGAGCAGGTCACCAACGGGGTGGCGGTGCGGATGGCGGTTCTCTATCTGCTGAGTGGTGCTCACCGGGAGGAAGAGTGAGACTCCTCATCGTCGGCGGCAGGGTAGTCGATCCCAGCCAGGATCTCGATGGTCTGCTCGAGGTGCTGGTCGAGGACGGGCGGATCGCCCAGGTGGACGAGAAGATCAAACGCACCAAGGACACCGAGATCGTCGATGCCTCGGGATTGGTGGTGGCTCCCGGGCTGATCGACATGCATGTCCACTTGCGGGAGCCGGGGCAGGAGTACAAGGAGACCGTGCGCACGGGCACTCTGGCCGCCGCCGCCGGTGGCTTCACCGCCGTCGCCTGTATGCCTAACACCGCGCCGCCGAACGACAATCGCTCGGTCACCGAGCACATCGTGGCCGAAGCCGGGCGCCACGGTTTTGCTCGCGTCTACCCCATAGGAGCGGTGAGCAAGGGCCAGAAGGGCGAAGAGATGGCCGAGATCGGCGACATGGTGGCGGCCGGTGTGGTCGGTGTCTCCGATGACGGTTTACCGGTGAGCAATGCCGAGTTGATGCGCCGCGCCCTCTTCTACGCCCAGCATTTCGACATCCCGGTCATCCAGCACGCCCAGGACCTGGATCTGAGTGCCGGCGGGGTCATGCACGAGGGGGAATGGTCGACCCGCCTGGGGCTGAACGGAGCTCCCGGTAGCGCCGAGGACGTGATGGTGGCGCGCGATGTGATCCTGACCGAGGACACCGGTGGCAGGTATCACGTCGCCCACCTGTCGACGGCCCGCAGCCTCGATATGGTGCGGCGGGCGAAGGCCGAAGGGCTTGCGGTGACCTGCGAGGTGACGCCCCATCACCTGATCTTGACCGATGAAGCCGTGGCGGAGTCGGGCTTTTCGACCCACACCAAGATGAATCCCCCGCTGCGCTCGGCCGCCGACCGGGAGGCTCTGCTCAACGGTCTGGCGGACGGGACGGTTGATGCCATCGCCAGTGATCACGCCCCCCACCATGCCGACGAGAAGGACGTGGAATTCGATCAGGCGCCGTTTGGCGTCATCGGCGTCGAGACCAATCTCAGCGTCTGTCTGGATCGTCTGGTGAGGACCGGAGTCATCGGTCTGCCGCGGCTGGTGGAGCTGTTCTCGACCGGCCCGGCCAGAATCCTCAAGCTGCCCGGTGGCACCCTGAGACCGGATAGCCCGGCCGATATCACCCTTTTTCACCCCAACCGGCCGGTGACGGTCAGGGCCGCCCGCTTCCGGAGTAAAGCCCTCAACACCCCGTTCGAGGGTTGGAAGCTTCGCGGCCGGCCGGAGGCCACCATTCTCGGTGGCCGTCTCCTCGAGCTCCCCAAGTCCTAGCTGGGGCCACCAGCCACCGTTTGGCGGCCATGCCACCTGTCGGTCGGCACGGAGGGCAGACGTTGCGAGGGAGTTTTCTCATCCTTGGGAGTCGACTGTGAAGTTCGCCACACCCAGGGGTAACACCCCCTGTCATAATTCACCCGCGGTGTCCCATGAGTTGCTTGAAGTCGCAGTTGCTGCGGCCCGTGCCGGCGGTACGGTGCTCGGAGATTTCTTCAGGAAGAGACCCCTGGAGCCTGAGCTCAAGACGGAGAACGACTTCGTCACCCTCGCCGACCGGGCCGCCGAAACCGCTGTTCTGGCAGAGATCCGCCGCCATTACCCCGATCATCGAATCCTGGCCGAGGAGGGCGGTTGGACAGGTGGCAACGGAAGTGACTACTCCTGGATTGTCGATCCTCTGGACGGCACGACCAATTTCCTCCGGGGTCTGCCGGTCTATGGCGTGTCGGTGGCTTGCTCTCGGGGAGAGGAGGTCATGGCCGGTGCGGTCTACGATCCGGAGGGCGGCAACCTGTTCAAGGCCACTCGCGGCGGGGGTGCGTACTGGAATGACAAGAGGATGGAGGTTTCAAAGCTGCCAGACCTCCGCGGCGCCTTTGTGGCGACCGGCTATCCATTCAAGGCCAGGGAGGCCGTCGATCTTTATCTGGACACCTTTCGCTCGGTTTTCGCACGGGCGCAGGCCATCCGTCGATGTGGTGCCGCCGCCCTCGATCTGGCCTACACCGCGGCCGGTGTCTACGATGGCTTCTTCGAGTTTCGTCTTTCGCCGTGGGACATCGCCGCCGGGGCCCTGCTCATCGAGGAGGCCGGAGGCCTGGTGAGCGATCTCGATGGCGGTGATGGGTATATGGAGGGCGGCAACGTGATAGCCGGCGCTCCGTTTGTACAGCAGGATCTTCTCGAAGTGGTGGGAAGACACGTCAGCGAGAAACAACTGGACGAGCTGGTCCCGCGGCCGGGAGTGCCGACCACCAGCGCGTGTTAGTCTGAGTTTTTTTGGTGTCAACCGTGCGCAAGAAGACTTCCAGAGACGAGCCGCTGCTCGAAATCCAGGTCCATCCGAGCGAGATCCGCTGGGGTGTTCGTTACTTCTTCCTCAGCCGCAGAGCGGTTTTCGGAACGGTTGTGGCAATCGTGGTGCTGGTCGCCTTTGTGCTGACCAACTTGTTTATCGCCCCCAAGGTCTTTCGTTATGTCGCCAATCGGCGCGAGTACCTGGCACTGGTCGGCGAAAGGGTGCGGCAGGGTGAGCGTCTGCACTCACTGACCCGGCAGTTGAAAGCCATCGAGGAGAAGACCGAAGAGCTTCACCTCATCATGAGCCGGGTTTTTCTCACCTACGGTCTGGAGAGTGACCAATCGATCGGTCAGGGCGGTTATCCGTTCGCGGCGCAGGAGGGGAGCGATTCGATCTACTCCGCGGCGATTCAGCAAGCCAGGACGGTAGAGGCCGGCATCGACGAGCAACTCGCCGTTCTCGGCACCTTTATCGGCGAGATCCAGAGCTTCGAAGAGGCCCACAGCGATCAGGTCACGACTACACCTTCGCTCTGTCCCCTGAGAAGTGGGGATTTCGTCCTCACCAGCCCCTTTGGCACTCGCCGCAGCCCTTTCACCAAGAACCTGGACGAGCATCCGGGAATCGACCTTGCCGCGACCACCGGCACCCCCATTCGGGCGCCGGCGGATGGCGTGGTCGTGTTCGCCGGCAGGTACCCGATCAAGCAGAGCGTCTCCTGGTGGCGGTACGGTAACCTGGTGGCGCTGCGCAACGGTGATCGCTTTATCACCCTTTATGGTCACTGCAGTGAGGTCAAGGTGCGGACCGGGCAGAAGGTCAAGCAGGGTGATGTCATGGCCACCGTCGGCAACACCGGGTGGAGCACAAACCCGCACCTGCATTACGAGGTGAGACGCAAGAACGAGGAGGGCCGGTTCATCCCGGTGGATCCTCGCGTCTACATTCTGGATCACCGCTGGCGGGACGAAGAGCAACTTCTCGTCCGGGCACGGCGGGCCCCCGACCTCAAGGGCTTCGAGCCCCTACCGCAGCTGATCGGGCGCTAGCGAAGTCGAATCCGAGCCAAGGAGATAGCGATGCCGAAACGGGAGCTACAGGAGAAGACCCCCACGATGATCATCCCGGCGGGCACCGAAATTCGAGCCGATGTCCACGGCCAGCTCAATATCCGCACCCCGGGCAATCTGGTAATCGAGAACTCGGGCAACTACGGCACAATCGAATCGCAGAACGGCTCCATCCGGATCGAGGCGAGCGCCGACGTCGAGGCGGTCCATGTCCAGTGCGCGGAGACCTGCTACATCGAGGGAAGTCTGACCGCGTGGAAGGTCGAGGCCGACGCCATCAGGCTCGAAGACAAGGCCCGCGCCAACATCGTCTTGCAGGAGACCGGTCAACTGCAAATCGGCAGGGAAGCCCGCCTGGTGGGTAACTTCTCGTCCGAGCGGGAGCTCTTCTTGATGTTCTCCCGTTTTGCCCAGCAGCTGCGCTCGCTCCCGCTGTTTGCCGAGAAGGAACGAGCGGCATCCGACATTCGGGGTCGAGAGATCGAGGAGACGATACTCCCCGATTTTCAGCTGGAGGCCCCACCGACAAAGACCGTTTCGCCGGCGCCCGACGCCGAAGGGGAGGGGGAGTTTCCCGAGCCGCTGTTCTTCGCCCTCATCCTCCTCGAACGCGAATCCGGTCGCTCGGCCTACGGGCCGACTTCTCAGCGAGTGATCGAAGAGCTCGTCAAGCTTCTCCAGGAGCGTGATCTCGAGACCCTCGAGCTCACCTATAGGACTCTCTGCGCTCGCATAGTCGATCCCGGAGGGGACGTGCAGCGGGCCTATGAGCTGATGAAAGGCCATTTCGCGTCCTCCGAATGACGCGGTTGGAGCGTTTCCAGAAAGTCGCCCTGTGGGTAGCCGTCGGCTGCGCAACCATGGGGTTCCTCACCAGCACCGGCTGCCAGATGCTGCCGGATGCCCCGCGGCAGGCTCTGCTGATTCTCCATCCACTTCTTTTTGCTTTTGGTGCCGTCTTCGGTGTCGCCGCCCATCGGCGGAGTGAGGAGGTCGATCGCGAGCGCTGGCAGATCGTCGAGGATCCGCTGCTGACCAGCGGCGAGCGCGACTGGGCGCACAAGAACGCCGAGCGCAAACGCCGGGCCGCCGGCACCGCCTTCCTGGCTGCGCCCCTGGCCCTGGGCTACTGGCTGGCCCACCAGATAGCGGGCCGGGGGCTGGCAGCCGACCTCCTGGCGGCGACGGCCGTTCTGGGCTCGGTCGCCGGATTGATTCTGGCGAGGTTTCTCAACCCCACCTCTCGGCTGGCCTAGAGGCTACCGGCACAAGGGCAATTGCCCGTCCTGCCTAGTGACTTGTAGTATGGGTCTCCGTCCTGGAAACCCGCCGCACGCCGTTCGGCAGTGTTGGGGATGGGGGAAGCTCGTTTGTCAAACTCGCATGAGGCAAAGGCCCGGAAGTGGTTCGATGTCTGGGCCGAGTCGTGGACTTTCCGACGGTTGAGCCCATGGTTGAGATACGTGCAGCGGCAGGTGCTCGCGAGGATCGACTGGCGTCAGGTCACGGCGGTGCTCGACGTTGCCTGCGGTACTGGCTGGGCCACCATGGAGGCCGCGCGATCGATGGAGGGTACCGGTGCCGGGGTGGCCTGCGGTTGCGACATCTCCACTGGAATGCTGGCGCGTCGTTCTCGTGAGCAGAATGGCGACGCGCAGGCCTACTTTTCAGCCGCTTCCGCCCAGGCGCTACCCTTTCGCGGTGACTCCTTCGACATAGTGATCTGCACCGCGGCCTTTCACCACTTCCCGGCGCCGCTTGCGGCCCTCCAAGAGGTCAAACGGGTGCTTCGTTCCGGCGGCACGTTGCTCATCGCGGATTCGTGCCGGGACCAGTCGGTGGGCACTTCGGTGTGGGATCGGCTTCACCGGTGGTTCGAGCCGGGACACGTCAAATACTACAGTCGCGACGAGTTGGTGGGTCTCCTGAATGAGGCTGGGTTCTCGGACCTGGAGGTGACGAAGCTGGTTCCACCTTTTTGGCAGACGAAAAAGCTGTCCCGCCACGTAGCAGTCTTTCGAGGCACCGCATCGTGATTCGGAAACACGCCGCATGCTGATTCTGGGTCTGACGGACGGAATCACTTGCGGCGCGGCAATCGTGAGCGACGGCATCGTCCTGGCCGCCGTCAACGAGGAGCGATTGTCTCGCATCAAGATGGCGTATGGCTTCCCGCGGCAGTCCATCACCGAGGTGATGCGCATCGCCGGCGTTACCCCCGGGGAGATCGATCGGGTCGCCTCGGCGACCGTCAACAATCACTTCTATGACGGGCTGCGTCCCTTCGACGGCTGGCTCGAGCGGGACAAGGGGGTTATTCGCAACACCGTCTTTGGCGCTGCCGGCAGGTTTGGCTACCTCGTCGACACCGTTCCCGGGGTCGAGTCTCTCTACTATGGATTGCGCCGGCCGATTTTCGCCGCCCGCCGGAGGGCCATCCGGCACATTCTGGCGCGGGAGCTCGGTCTCACGGCACCTGTCGAGTTCATCGACCACCACCTGGCCCACGCGGCCAGCGCGTACTTCACCAGTGGCTTCGACGATGCCCTGGTGGTGACGGAGGACGGGGGCGGGGACGGATCCTCCGGACATGTCTACAACGTGAGCGACGGAGCATTCGAGCGGGTGGGTTACACCAGCGCGTTCAACTCGCTCGGCAACTACTACTCCTACGTTACCCACCTATGCGGCTTCAAGGCACAGAAGCACGAGGGCAAGATCACCGGTCTGGCGGCGCACGGCGAGCCCCGCTACAAGGAGCTGTTGGACTCGCGGATCACCCTGCACAACGGTTCGATCCACAATGTCGGCCGGAAGGTCTTCCTGGGCGCTATCGAAGACCTCGAAAAGAGGCTACCCGAGGGCTGGACCCATGCCGATCTGGCCGCGAGCATCCAGCGCCACTCGGAGGATCTCGCTCTCGGCTATGTCGAGGGCTTCCTCGACCCTACGGCTCCTCGCGATCTGGCGCTGGCCGGGGGACTGTTCGCCAATGTCCGCATCAACCAGAAGCTCTTCGAGCTGCCCGGTGTAAAGCGCATCTTTGTGCACCCCGGAATGACGGATGGCGGGCTGCCGGTGGGCGCGGCGCTGGCGATTTCGATCCGCAATCGCGAAGGGCCCGTGGCGCCTGCATCGCGCCAGGTGATCGGGGATGTCTACTACGGTCCCGAGTACAGCGGTCGCCAGATCGAGGCAGAGCTCACCGGCAGCGGCCTCGCCTACACGCGGCCCGAGGATCTCGAGCTCGAGGTGGCCCGTCTGCTGGCCGAGGGCCGGGTGGTGGCGCGGTTCGACGGCCGGATGGAGTACGGGCCGCGGGCTCTTGGCAACCGATCGATCCTCTACCACCCCGGCGACCGATCGGTAAACGACTGGCTCAACCAGAGTCTGGGCCGGACCGAGTTCATGCCGTTTGCTCCGGCGACGCCGATCGAGGAGACGGAACGGTTCTATCTGCAGACGGAAGGAGCCCGAGACACGGCCCGCTTCATGACCATCACCTTCGACTGCAGCCCGTGGATGAATGAGCATTGTGGCGGGGTGATCCACGTCGACGGCACGGCCCGGCCGCAGCTGGTCGACCGTACGGTGGCGCCCAGCTATCATAGGCTCATCACCGAATTCGGCCGGCTTACTGGGATTTCCACCGTCATCAATACCAGCTTCAATATGCACGAGGAACCGATCGTCTGCTCGCCGCACGACGCGGTCCGCGCCTTTCTCCTCGGTCATCTGGACTACCTGGCCATCGGCAGCTTTCTGGTTCCATCGCCAAAACCTATCGAGCGCGATCTGACCTGGCTCGAAGCGGCGACATCTGCCTCGGACGGAGCGATGCGTTCATGACCCGGGATCGAATATCTGCCGACATCCAGGGGCAGGTCGTCGCCATGTACGAGTCGCACCCTTTTCCTTCCTATGCCGACAAGTTCCGCAAGACCGCCGAGGAGATGCATCTCAAGATGCGTCTGCTGGGAATCCCGGAAGAGGAGTACAAGGACCGGCAGATCCTCGACTGTGGATGTGGCACGGGCGAGTTCAGCTGCTGGTATGCGGCGCAAGGGAATCAGGTCACGGCGGTCGACCTTTCCGCTCCCTCCCTCGAGAACGCGAAAGCGTACGCGGAGCAGTACGATCTGTCGGACCGGGTCGACTTCGTCAGGATGTCGGTGCTCGATCTCGATTTCCCGGACGACACCTTCGATCTCGTCTACTCCTACGGTGTCCTCCACCACACCCCCGATCCGCTGCGTGGCCTGGAGAACATGGTCCGCGTGTGCAAGCCGGGTGGCATCGTCGTGGTCAGCGTTTACAGCCGCTACAGCCGCTTTATTCATCGTCAAAAGCAGAGGCTCATCAACCGCATCGCGGGCGACGACATCGAGAAGAGATTCAAGTGGGGGAAGCGATTGTTCCCGCTCACGGCACGAAAGTTGAAGCTCCGTGCCCACGACGCGAGCGATGCCATCCTTTACGATCAGTTCAGCATTCCTCACGAGTCGCTCCACACCGTGGATGAGGTTCTGGGGTGGCTCGACAAGCACGAGCTCGAATACCTCGGCGCCTTTGGGCCGCTGCGAATCAGGGACTATCTCTACGCCGCCAGCATCCCCGAGTACGAGCGCCTGGAAACAACTTTCCAGGGCTACCCGCTGACACGGGTCGCGAGCGGGGGTCTGAAGGGGATGTCACGCCTGCTGGGGTTTCGACCACAAGAGGATCGGAAGTTCCAGAGGCCCTCGCGCGTCTCCCGGCTCATGGTGCAGATGGGCTGGTTCTTGTTCGGGCTTCGGTTCAGCTGTTTCAGCATCGCCGGTAGGAAGCCGACCAGGGAGGACTGAGCGGCTTGCCCTCGGCACGCGGCGGCCGTCTGCGTTGGACCCTGCTCCGCATCGCGGTCAGTGTGTTCCTGCTGACATTGCTGTTGCGAAGGATCACTCTCACCGAGCTGGGCGAGTCCTTTGCTCGTGCTTTGGCCAACTGGCCGCTGCTGCTGGCGGCGTTCGCGGTGCCGCTGGCCGGCATCGCCGTGGCGGCCGTGAGATGGCGAATGCTGATGGATGTCCAGGGCGTTCACATCCCCGTGCAGCGATTCTGGATGGCCCTGCTCGTCGGGGCCTTCTTCAATCAGACTCTGCCCTCCACGGTAGGAGGAGACCTGGCCCGGGGGGTGTGGGTGACGAAACCGGGCGAGTCTCCGATCGCCAACCTCGCGGTGGTGACGCTGGATCGGGCGATCGGAGTCTTCTCGCTCTGCCTGCTGGCGCTGGTCTGCGCGCTTGCCAGCCCTGCGGTCCGACACCTCCTGCCGGGGCTGTGGATTGTTCCGGCGAGCGTGGCCGGGATAACCCTGGCCCTGGCTCTGCTGGCAACCCGCCACGCCCGTGCACGTGGTGACCGACTATTCTCCCTAGGCGTGCTGCGAAGGTACCGAGACAAGGCGATATTGGTCTTCGATACGCTGCGGGCCTACCGGTACCAGAAGGCTGTGCTGGCTTTGGCGGTGGTGTTGTCGATCGGTTTGCAGCTCATCATCGTCATACAGTCCGTCTTGTTGGCGACCGCCCTGGGTCTTCAAATATCGATGTGGGAGCTGGCGCTGATCGTGCCGGTGGTGACCCTGGTATCGATGCTGCCGGTCACGATCAACGGCCTGGGGCTCAGGGAAGGCGCCTTTGCGGTGCTGGGTGCCTCCATCGGGATCAGCGCCGCCGATGCAGTCGCCCTGGGCTGGCTGACTGTGGCCGGTGCGCTCATCTACGGGATCTGGGGTGCGACCCTTCACCTGCGCGGCCGTGGCCGACGCGAAGCGGTGGAGGAGTCGTCGTGAGGTCGTCGGTGAAGAAGAGGATGAGGCGCTACTGGGAGTCCCATCCCATCGGTGTGGAGGCGATCGAGGAGGAGGTCGGCTCGCCGGAGTTCTACCGCAAGTACCTCGACTACTACGACCAGTTCTACGACTACAAGTGGAAGACTTTCGAGTACGAGAAGTATCGAGGACGGAAGGTGTTGGAGATCGGGTGCGGCCTGGGGATAGACAGCTACAAGTTTGCGAAGTGGGGAGCCGAGCTAACCTGTATCGATCTGGCCCAGACCTCGGTGCGGAATACGAAAAGGCTCCTCGAACAGCTCGGCTTGCGCGCCGATGTTTTGCAGGGTGACGTGGAGGCTCTGGCCTTTCCCGACGAATCCTTCGACGTTGTCTACGCCTATGGCGTGCTCATGCTCGCCGAGAACGAGCCGCAGGCTTATGACGAGATCTACCGAGTCCTCAAAGAAGGGGGCGAGGCCCTGGTCGTGCTCTACCACCGGCGATCCTGGTTCTGGCTGCTCAAGAACCTCTCCGGCACCGAGGTGGAGAGCGAGGCGGGAGATCCACCGGTCAACCGCGTTCACAGTCTGCAGGAGGTCGCAGAGCTCTTCAAGCGTTTCTCACGCGTCGAGACGCGTCTCGAGAGGTTTCCTCAGCAGACCCGGCGCCGGAGGGGGATCATGGCGTTTGCCTTTAACTGGGTCTTTGTGCCGCTCACCAGAATCATCCCACGCGGCCTCATGCGCCCCTTTGGCTGGCACATCGTCGTCAAGGCGGTGAAGTAGCGAGCTTGTGGGTGGGGTAGGAACCAAGCCGAGCTATTGAGGGCCGATTCTCGCCTGAAAGCGGCCGCCGCTCTCGATCTGGAAACCGCTCTCCAGGATGATCCTGTTGCCGGCCCGGAAGAGGACGTCTCCGGAGCTTCCCACCACGAATGACCCGGCGCCGGCGGTCAACTCGTTGCAGGCCTCGAACTCCTGGGGATCGTCGACGGTCTGATAGGGGAGATTGACGATCGATTGGATGCTGCAGGGAACAAAGTCCGCGGAGCAGGTCGTGTCGACGACCATTACCACGTTCCCGTCCCCGCAGTCGCTATCGCCTCCCCAATCGGCAAACTCGAAGCCGTAATCGGGAACCGCTTGCAGCGCCACTTCGTTTCCCTGCTCGTAGTCCTGGACACAGTCGGACCCGCAGTCGATCCCCGCTGGGGCGCTCCTCACCGCGCCGTCGGCCGGCACCGGGTCGATCAAAAGCGTGTTGGTGGGGATCGCGGTGGCGGTGAGCAGCAGGACCCAATCGTCGGTCGTCGGTGGATCGACCACGTGGCTCGTCCCGCCGGGAAAGGCGCCGATGCTGGTCTCGGTGCCGGTTCTGGGATTGAACCAGCTGGCATCGTAGGCAGCGGTGAGCCCCCCCAATTTGAGCGTCACCGAGCCGCCATTCGCAGAGTCGTAGCGGTCGTTCTTTCCCATGAGGAAATAGAGGATCTTGGCGCGCGCCGGATCGGCCAGGGCGTAGCCGTTCGAGACGAGTGAGGTCTCGGGAACCATCTCGCCGAAGAGGTCACCCAGCTTGCTGTCGAGAAAAGGATTGACGAGGCGCAGAAACTGCTCCGACTCCAGATCCTGCTCGAAGTCGGCCATGCGGAACCACGTATCGGAGTTGTACAGGACAGACCCGCGGATGATGGCTCCGGCGCCCCCCGCCACCGCGCACTTCCAGATGGCACGCCGAATGTCATGCTCGGAGAAATCCTTCCCCCGAATCTCGGCCTCGGGGCTGTTCTCGCTCCAGGCGTCGTCCATGCTCACGGGGACCGACGAAGATTCGAAGTAGCCGGTGATGTCAGCGATTTTCGCCAGCCGGTCTCCCCGGCTCATAAAGGTCTCCCCGGACATGACAATGCTCCCCGAGCCACCTCCGCTGCGACTCGAGATGGGATGACCGTAGGGATCGAGGGATTGCACCTGCTGGCCCAGCCAGTTGATCTCGCTCTGGGACCGGTACTCCGCGATATCGATTCCCGTGTTGATGACTACCACCGGGAAGCCGGCGAGCCTGGCGACGGTGTAGCGGATCAGTAGCTTCTCGGCTGACGACTTGGCCGACCAATTGGGTTGTTGCGCATCGTCGGCATAGAACATGAAGTGGATCCCCAGACCGCGTGCGGCGAGGATTTCCATCCGTTGCTCGAGGCGGTCCCAGAGCCCGAGGTCGAACTGGCGCGCCTGCCAGTCGGAAAAAACCTCGTTGCGCAGGGTGAATTCCAGCATTTGACCCTTCACATCGCCGGCCAAAAAGTCCGCTATCTCGGTGAATCGTGCCAGGGTGCCGTCCTCTTGGAAGACGTCGAAGCGGAAGCCCAGGGGCACCACGTAGGGACCGTCGGTGTATTTCCACTTCCGAGGATGAACGGAGTCGGCCTTGAGAAGTCCGCGGTTGCCGGATCCCACACAGGTCAGCGAGCCGGTCTTGTTGTCGAGATCCACGTCGTCAGACGACGTGATCCACGTCCAGTCGCCCGTCAGTGTGGGCATGAATCCGATCTTCCAGGTGTCACTGCCGGCGTAGTAGCCGGGCAGAGTGAGCTGGGTGCCGCTGGAGGTATGGGTGAAGGTGGCCTCCACCT
>JBAUDS010000222.1:0-3249 GCA_049678185.1 Thermoanaerobaculia bacterium | reverse complement strand
TGCCGATGGCCGGACGCCGGCCGGGCAGGGTCACGTCGACCGCGGCCGAGCGCTGCGCCCTCGAGCGCTCGCCGGCCCGGAGCCGCTCGTCGACCTCGGCCAGCCGGGTCTCCACCAGCTCCTTGAGGCGGTTGACTTCCTGCCCGTAATCGCGGCGGTCGGCGGGCTCGATCTCTTTTAGACGCCCCAGCAGGGTGCGGACGATGCCCTGCTTGCGCCCAATCCAACGCCGGCGCACCTCTTCCCACGACTCGCGGTCGTCGATGCCGCGAGCCTCTTCCTCGAACTTGCGAAATTGCTCGGCGAGACTAGCGGATCCGGAGGATTCGCTCTCGGAGGGCACGGCTCAAGAGCTCGCGCTGGTTGAAGGCTCCAGGGCCTCTTGCGCTACCTTGGCCAGCTCGGCAAAACCGTTTGGATCATGCACCGCCATGTCGGCCAACATCTTGCGGTTGATCTCGCTGCCGGCCTCCTTGAGACCATGGATCAGGCGGCTGTAGCTCAACCCATGGAGGTGGGCTGCCGCGTTGATGCGGACGATCCACAGGGCGCGAAAGTTGCGCTTCTTCTGACGCCGATCGCGATAGGCGAAAGAGAGTGAGCGATCGACCGCCAGTTTGGCGATGCGGTGGGCCCGCGACTTGGTGCCGTAGTAGCCCTTCGCCTGTTTGAGGATCTTCTTCCGTCTTTGGGCTCTTCGTTTACCACGCGTTACTCGTGCCATTTCTCAGAACCTCGTTTCAGGCCCCCTACTTGGGGGGATTACGGGACCCGCTTGGGGGGACCCGGCCGTCGGCCCCGGTGGACAGGTTCGATCCACGGGTAGCCGGTGGGTGATTTATCCGGGGTAAGACCCCGGTAGGGAGTGCTCGACTAACCCGTGAGCATCCTCTTGATGTCGCGGGCAAACTTGCCGACCACGTCAGTGCCCTTACGCAGTCGGCGCTTTCTTTTGGTCGTCTTCTTGGTGAGCATGTGACTCTTCATCGAGCGACGACGTCTCACTTTGCCGCCCCCGGTTATGGTGAAGCGCTTCGCGGCGCCTCTATGTGTCTTCTGTTTGGGCACTTCTTTTGTCTCCTCGATGATTCTCGCCTGGGCGAGACAGACCGGGTATTGTACACCAAGATCGGCCTGTCCGGCTGCTCGGGCCGCTAGAGCCCCTGGCTGCGGGTCTTGACCAGCTCGTGGCAGCCGACAAGAAACTCATCCAGCTCCTGTCCGCCCCTGTCCTCGCCGGTCCGCAGCCGCACGGCCACCTGACCCGCCTCCTGCTCGCGGGCCCCCACCACCAGCATGTAGGGCACCTTCTGCAACTGGGCATCGCGGATCCGGTAGCCCAGCTTCTCGTTGCGTCCGTCCAGCCGCACCCGAACACCCGCTTCTCGGAGCTGATTCTCGACGGTCTCGCCATATTCCAAGAACTTCTCCGACACCGGCAGCACCACCGCCTGGACCGGCGCCAGCCAGAGGGGAAAGGCTCCCCCGGTGTGCTCGATCAGGATGCCGATAAAGCGTTCCAGCGACCCCAGCATCGCCCGGTGGATCATCACCGGTTGGTGCTCGGCGCCGTCGGCCCCGATGTACTCGAGCCCAAAGCGCTCGGGCATCGAATAGTCGAGCTGTACGGTACCCAGCTGCCACTGCCGCCCCAGGGCATCGTTGACCTGGAAGTCCACTTTCGGACCGTAGAAGGCTCCCTCGCCGGGGTGGATGGTGTAACCGATGTCGGCGTTGTCGAGGGCCGCCTTGAGGGCCTTCTCGGCCTTGGCCCACGTCTCGGCGGTGCCGAGAGATTTTGCCGGCCGGGTGGAGAGCTCGATCTCGATGGCCTCGAAGCCAAAGGTGTCGTAGATCTCCATGATGGTGCTGATCATGGCCAGCACCTCGGCCTCGATCTGCTCATCGGTGCAAAAGACGTGAGCGTCGTCCTGGGCAAAGCTCCGCACCCGGGTCAGACCCGAGGTCACGCCGCTGCGCTCGTAGCGGTGCAAGCGGCCAAAGTCGGAGTAGCGGACCGGCAGATCGCGGTAGGAGCGCAGCCGGGTCTTGTAGATCAAGCAGTGGGTCGGGCAGTTCATCGGCTTGACCGCAAACTCCCGCTCGTCCACCTCGGAGAAGAACATCGCCTCCCGGTAGTTGTCGTAGTGGCCGGAGAGATGCCAGAGATCCACATCCAGGATCTGGGGGGTGATGACCTCCTCGAAGCCGCGTCGACCCTGGAGCTCACGGATGTAGTCGACCAGGGTGTTGTAGATCTCCGCCCCTTTGGGATGGAAAAGCGGGCTGGCCGGGGCGTGCTCGCTGAAGCTGAAGAGGTCGAGGTCGACACCCAGCCGCCGGTGGTCGCGAGCCCTCGCCTGCTCGACCTGCTCCAGGTAGCTGGCGAGCTCCTCTTTCTTGGCAAAGGCGGTGCCGTAGATGCGTTGCAGCATCTCGTTGGTCTCGTCGCCCCGCCAGTAGACACCGGAGGCTTCGAGCAGCTTGACCGCCCCGATCTGCGACGACCGCTGCACGTGTGGCCCGCGGCAGAGATCGGTGAACGGGCCGTCGCGATAGATGGTGATCGAGTCCCCCTCGGGGATGTCCTTGAGACGCTCGACCTTGAGGGTCTCGCCCATCTTCGCGAAGAGCTCGGCGGCCTCCTCACGCGAGAGCTCGGTCCTCTCGAAGGTGCTGTCCTCGGCCAGGATCTCCTCCATCTTGGCCTCGATCTGCTCCAGATCCTCGGGCGTAAACGCACGCGGGAAGCGGAAGTCGTATTGGAATTTCTCCGAGTGATCCTTGCGCCCGGCGTCGATCTCCACCTCGGGCCAGAGTCTCTGCACCGCGTCGGCCATGACGTGCTCGGCGCTATGGCGGATGAAGTGTCCGGCCTCCGGATCCTTGGCGGTGAAGATGCGAAAAGCGCCACCGCGGTCCAGCGGGTGGCGAAGATCCACCAGCCCACCATCGAGCTCGGCGCCGATGGCGTCTTTGGCCAGCCGCGGACCGATGCCGGCAGCCACCTCGAGTGGCGTGGTTCCCACCGCCACCTCGCGGGCCGAGCCGTCGGGGAGCGTGAGAGTGAGGTTTTCGCTATCTTGCGACATGGCTATCGTCTACCTGCAAATGATGCCCGCTTCGGCACCCCCGGTCTATTGCCAAACGGATGCGTTACTGGCTGCTACGAGAAGTGGTAGGCGCTAGCGGACTCGAACCGCTGACCTCTACCGTGTGAAGGTAGCGCTCTAACCAGCTGAGCTAAGC
>JBAUDS010000221.1:0-21212 GCA_049678185.1 Thermoanaerobaculia bacterium | reverse complement strand
CGATCGCCCTGGCGACACGGACCGCCCCTCTTGTATTTGGTCTGTCGGCGGCGAGAAGGTCGCTCATGGTTAGCTCCTCATTGCGGGTCGATCCACCGTGGGCCAGCGCCGGGCGGGCAACGCGGTGCGAAAAGATCTATAGGTATGTTTAAAATTGCACATACGGTGCCAATCGCTCCGAGCCGCTATCTAGAGCCAGGGCGTGCCTCCAGCATCTCTGATAAACACCTAAGAATGAGTGGCTTGAGTGATCTCGAGGGGAATGACATCCAATCCCGAATGAGATCAGCAGCGCACCGGCACCCGTCTGATTCTTGTCACCTATCTACCCAAAAGTGTCATCAGCCGACCTCCACACCCAAGCGACTGAGGCCTCCTTCGTCTACAGGTGCCGATCGTGGTCGCGCTGTGCTACTGCGAGCGGTAGTTGGTGAACTGCATGTCGATGTCGAAGTCGTGCTCTTTGAGGAGTGCGATGACCTTCTGCAGCGTGTCCCGGTCTTTCCCCGAGACACGCACCATGTCCTCCTGAATCGCCGACTGCACCTTGAGCTTGGTGCCCTTGATGAGCTTGACGATCTCGCGCGCCTTGTCGGTTGAGATCCCCTGCTGCAGACTCACCGTCTGACGCACCGTGCCTTTGGCGGCAGGCTCGATGGTGCCGTAATCCAGCGCCCTGAGCGAGACACCGCGCCGCACGAGCTTCTGTTGCAGGATGTCGTTGACCGCCTTGAGTCGGAACTCGTCGGCCGAGGCGAGGACCAGCCGGGCCTCCTTTTCATTGAAATCGATCCGCGAGTCGCTTCCTTTGAGGTCGTACCTCTGGATGATCTCCTTGGTGGCCTGGTTGACGGCGTTTTGGACCTCGGCCAGATCCACCCGCGAGACGATGTCGAAAGAGTTCTGCTTAGCCATTCCTCAAGGCTATCAGGAGCCCGCCTAATACTGGAAGCGCGCTGCGACACGTTACAACGAGTGCTACATTCGGATACGAGCCTACTAGCGAGACACATGCCCCATCCCTCGCTTCGCGGTCTTCCAGGCCGCTGAACTTGGCTGAGGAGACACCAACCATGACCTTCGATGACGTCCGCAAGACCTCCGACAACAAGCTGGCAGGAAGTATCCGGATCCTACTTGCCATACTGTTCATCATGACGGGTGCCATGAAGCTTCTGGTACCGATGCTCGCCGAGGCCTGGTCGGGCCAGCTGCTGGCAGCCCAGCTACCGTTCTATACGCTGACCCGTTGGACCGTGCCCTTCGTCGAAATCGGCCTCGGTATCGTTCTCGCGATCGGAATCTTCGCCCGACCGGCCGCCCTGGTGGTCATTGGCATGATGCTGGTGGCGACCTACGTGCATCTGGTCGTGGACGACCGCTCGCTGTTTCCGTTGCAGCCAAGCGAGCCGATCATCCCCCTGATTGTCATTGCGATGGCCGCCTACACTCTCTGGCGGGGCGCTGGCGCGTGGAGCAGCGACCAAAGGAGGACGTAGATGGTCGTTACTCGAAGCACTGTGCTTTCGGTGAACGTCGGCGGTATTCGTCAGTTCGACTACCATGGCCGCCCGGCTGTCAGCGCCATCTGGAAGTCGCCCGTTATGGGTCCTGTTGCGGCGCGAGGCGTGAATCTCGAGGGTGACGACCAAGCCGACCGCGAGGCGCACGGGGGGCCTGACAAAGCGGTCTACGCCTATGCGATTGAAGACACCCGATGGTGGGAAGTGGAACTCGGTCGCTCATTGGAGTACGGCGAGTTCGGCGAGAACCTCACGACGGAAAGAATCGACGTAACGAATGCACTCGTCGGAGAGCGGTGGGAGATCGGGAGCACGGTGCTCGAGGTATCGGAGCCCCGCGTGCCGTGCTGGCGCCTGGCAGTGCGCATGGAGGACAACGGTTTCCCACGCCAGTTCACGAAAGCGGGTCGACCTGGCGCCTACTTGAGGATAGCCGTCGAAGGCACGCTCACCAGCGGGGACGAAATACGGCTTGTGGAGAGGCCAGACCACGATCTGACGATCGGCGACGTCTTTCGCATCTTTACGCGTGATCGAGAGGAGGCGGAGCGTTTGCTCACTGCGCCGCAGATCTCCTCGAGTTGGCAGCGGTGGGCGGAGCGGTGGCTCGAGCAACGAAAGGGGTGATACGTCGGGACGACTGCCCCAATTGCTGCTAGCAGAAACAGCTCTTACGCGATTCCCTCTGCCTCTTCAAACGACACGGAATCGAAGATCTCCACGTTGTTGGCCAGGGTCTCATGGAACGGGCAGCGCTGCACCACCTGCGCTAGACGGGTCCTCTGAGCGTCGTCAAAGGATCCCCGAATCGTCACCTGTGTCTGAATGCGATCGATCCAGCCATCCTCCCGGTCTTCGAGGTCCACACAATCGTCTGCGTGTACCCGGTCGAATTCCAGCGTCACGTCGACAGCGGTCAGTTCTACGACGCCACCGGGGTGAACTGAACAGACGCGGCATGGTGCCACCAGGGCGCTTCGTCGTGGCGCCAGCCGCTCAGCGAAGGATACTTGCGGTCGGACCACTCAAACGAAGTGTGGCGGTATCGATTCTGGCACGGCTCCGAAGGGTCGCGGAAAGGCGTAAAGTTCCCCGTCTGCTGATCTCGGGGCTAGCGGCCGCAATCTTCGCCGCGTGCGGGGGCGGCGGCAGTAGCCCCACGGCACCCTCGGCCTCCTATGCCCCGCTGTCCGTGCGCGTCGAGACCGCGGACATTACGTATCACCTCGCTGAGGGTGACGTGGTAGACGCCGAGTACCAGCAGGCGTTCCACGATTGGGGGACCTCGTACCTCGGCGTGTCCCTTCCGCAGAGGCTCCACTACTACAAATACCTGGATAACGCCCACGCACGTGCTCTCTCCGGGCAACCGGGATCGTGGGCCGATATCGAGAACTACACCATTCACTCGGTGGAACAGCGGCAAGGACACGAAGCCATCCACGTGTACTCGTTCGTGATCGGGTGGCCTTCCGACTATTTCACCGAGGGTATCGCGGTGGCCCTTGATCTGAATCCGTTCACCGGCGGGGAGGTCGGGTTCTTCGGAGGCCCCGTCCACGTCCTCTGTCGCGACTGGCTGGAGCGCGGGGAGCTATTTCCGATTCGAGATATCGTCGGCAGCGATAATTTTCGCAGCGGGCGGTGGACCTACACCTACCCGCAAGCCGGCTCGTTCGTACAGTTTCTGATCGAGGACTACGGCCTCCACAGACTCAAGTCCCTATTTCAGGCCGTCGACGAGTACGACTCGACGGGATCCATAATGAGCACGTTCGAGTCCATCTACGGGTTGTCACTCGAGGAAGCGGAGCGTCGCTGGCACGAGTTCCTTCGGAGCTCGTAGCGAGAATTGAGTCGGTCTCGACTCGTATCTTCCGCTCGAGCCGGCGGCCCGTGTTACGATTCGACCCGGAGCCGTCCAATTTGTTCATGGTTCGAGAGCCGAATAAATCTGCGCCCAAATCGTAGGTTATACAGGAACTCTGTATCGACCTGAAGGAAGGTGCCAATGATTGCTGCGATCCTCATAGTCGTCATTCTCGTCATCATCGTCTGGGCGGTCGGTATCTACAACCGGCTGGTCAAGCTGCGGAACCGGTTCAAGAATGCCTTTGCCCAGATCGATGTCCAGCTCAAACGGCGTTATGACCTGATCCCCAACCTGGTGGAGACCGCCAAGGGTTATCTCAAGCATGAGCGCGAGACCCTGGAAGCGGTCATCAACGCGCGCAACCAGGCCGCCTCAGCCGGTCAGACGGCGGCTGACAATCCGGGTGATCCGGACGCCATGCGGGGTCTGATGGGAGCGGAATCGCTCCTCACCGGCGCCCTTGGCAAGTTCTTCGCCCTCGCCGAGGCCTATCCCGACCTCAAGGCCAACCAGAACATGATGCAGCTGAGCGAGGAGCTCACCTCGACCGAGAACAAGGTCTCCTTTGCCCGGCAGGCCTACAACGACGCCGTCATGAACTACAACATCCGCCGCGAGACCTTTCCCGACACGATCATCGCCAACGCCACGGGATTCAACGCCGCGGAGCTCTTCGAGATCGAGGCCGCGGAGCAGCGGGAGGCGCCCAAGGTCTCCTTCACCTGACCGGTGGGCCGACCCTGACGGATGGACTTCTTCGAGAACCAGGAAGCCGCGCGTACCAAGACCCGTTGGCTGGTCTTCCTGTTCTTTCTCGCCGTGGTCTTCATTGTCATCTCGGTCTACATCGCCGTTCGGTTGATCTTCTACGGTCTCGAAACCAAATTCGGGGGCGATACGGCGGCGGCCTGGGGTCTGTGGAGCCCCGAGCTCTTCCTGACGGTCACGGTGGTAACGGTGGCGGTAGTCTCCCTGGGGAGCCTCTACAAGATCGTGTCGCTGAGCGGGGGTGGCGAAACCGTCGCGGGGCTTCTCGGCGGCCGTCCTCTCGATCCCAACACCACCCGGCTGGAGGAGCGACGTCTTCTCAACGTGGTCGAGGAGATGGCGCTTGCTTCCGGCATGCCGACACCGACCGTCTTCGTTCTCCCCAAGGAGATGGGGATCAACGCCTTTGCCGCCGGCTTCACACCCAGCGACGCGGTGATCGGGGTTACCGAGGGCTCACTACAAAACCTCTCACGCGACGAGCTCCAGGGGGTCATCGGCCACGAGTTCAGCCACATCCTCAACGGCGACATGCGTCTCAACCTCCGTCTCATGGGTGTCATCCACGGCATCCTGGTCATCGCTCTGATCGGCTACTGGATGTTGCGCAGTGTCCGCTTCACCGGCGGCAGTGGGAACCGCAAGAGCTCCGGCGGGGGCGCCATCATGCTGCTGGCGCTCGCCCTCTTGGTCATCGGCTGGATCGGTGTCTTCTTTGGCCGCTTGATCAAGAGCGCCGTCTCCCGGCAGCGCGAGTTCCTGGCCGACTCCGCCGCGGTGCAGTTCACCCGGGACCCAGGCGGCCTCGCCGGTGCGCTGAAGAAGATCGGCGGTTTTGTCGCCGGCTCCAAGCTCGAGACGCCCCACGCCGAGGAGGCCAGCCATTTCTACTTCAGCAACGGATTGCGGCCGGCCTTTCTCCAGATGCTCGCGACCCATCCGCCGCTGGCAACGAGGATCAGCCGTCTCGAGCCCGGCTGGGATGGCGTCTTTGCCGATGCCAAGTTCGCCCCCGGAGAGCTGCCAAGCACGACGCCCGAGGTCGCGATGGCAGGCGTCTCGGCCCTCGCAGGAGCCCCGGCTCCAGCCAAACCAGATCCGGGGGGCCAACCGGAGGCCGTGGACGTCAGCGCGGACACAGTAAGCGACAGTGTCGGCACTCTCGACCAGGCTCACCTCGACTACGCTCGCTCACTGATCGCCGGTCTGCCCTCCGATCTCACCACAAGCGCTCGCGAGCCAACCGGCGCCTGCGCCCTGCTCTACGCTCTTCTCCTCGACGAAGATCCAGAGATACGCGCGCGACAGCTCGAGAACCTCCGGCAGTCTGCCGATCCCTACATCTTCGAGCAGACCGTCGCCTTGTCTCCCAAGGTCGACAGCTGCCCACCCGAAGCGCGGGTGACGCTGCTCGATTTGTCTCTGCCGGCCCTGCGGCTCCTGTCCAAGCCCCAGTACGAGGCCCTCTACGACAGCGTTCGTGGTCTGGTCACCGCCGACGAGAAGATCACCCTCTTCGAGTACATGCTGCAGCGGGCGCTGCGGCGCCATCTGGAATCCCACTTTGGCACGACCAGACCAGCCGCGGTGCGTTACCAGAGCCTGACGCCGGTTCTCCGCGAGTGCGCGGTGCTGTTGTCGGCCCTGGCCCGTTTTGGCGGCCGTGAGGAGATGGACCAGGCCTTCTCTGCCGCCGTCACCGAGCTCGGTGCCGCTCTCGAGGTGCTGCCGCCACAAGAGACCTCTCTCCGGGAGATCGACCGGGCCCTGCGCAGACTTGACTCACTCGCTCCGCTGCTCAAGCGCAACGTGATCCGCGCCTGCACCGCCTCGATCGCCGCCGACCGCCGCATCACCGTCGAAGAGGGGGAGCTGCTGCGGGCGGTTGCCGACTCGCTGGACTGTCCGGTGCCCCCCTTCCTGCCGGGTCAGACGTTTTAGTGAGGTCCACTGCCATGCGTCTGCCGACAACCACCCGCGCCGCACTGCTGACGGCATGTTTTGCCCTGGCTTGCGGGGTGTC
Organism: Thermoanaerobaculia bacterium; assembly: GCA_049678185.1. Classification (GTDB taxonomy): domain Bacteria; phylum Acidobacteriota; class Thermoanaerobaculia; order Multivoradales; family JAHEKO01; genus M0029. Next base: position 15,025 of record JBAUDS010000221.1, on the reverse strand, counting down.
GAGCCTGCCGGCAGACAAGATTCCCCTGGACACGCTCGAGCTGCCGCCGGGTTTTAGCATCAGCCTGTTTGCGGACGGGCTCGAGAACGCCCGCTCGCTGGCCCGTGGGGAGAAGGGGACGATCTTTGTCGGCACCCGCAAGGCTGGGAATGTCTACGCCGTGGTCGACCGGGATGGCGACGGCCGCGTCGACGAGACCCATGTCCTGGCCGAGGGCCTCTCCATGCCCAATGGCGTCGCTTTTCGTGAAGGCGCGCTCTATGTGGTCGAGGTCAATCGGGTTCTGCGCTTCGACGGTATCGAAGACCGGCTCAGCGACCCGCCGGAGCCGGTGGTCGTCTTCACCGACCTGCCCGACGAGAGCCACCACGGGTGGAAGTACGTTGCCTTTGGACCCGACGGTTGGCTCTACATACCGGTAGGGGCGCCCTGCAACATCTGCGAGTCTGAAGACCAGGTCTTTGCCGCCATCTCGCGGATTCCGCCCGATGGCAGCAAGCGCGAGATCGTCGCCCACGGGGTGCGCAACACCGTTGGCTTCGACTGGCACCCGCAGACCGGCGAGCTCTGGTTCACCGACAACGGCCGCGACATGCTGGGTGACGATCTGCCACCCGATGAGCTCAACCACCTCACCGAGTTCGGGCAGCACTTTGGCTACCCCTACTGCCATGGCGGGGACATCGTCGATCCGCAGTTTGGTGAGAAACGACCCTGCTCCGATTTCGTGCCGCCCGCGGTCAAACTGGGTCCCCACGTGGCCTCACTCGGGATGCGCTTCTACCGGGGAGATCTCTTCCCACCGGAGTACCACGGCGACATCTTTATCGCCGAGCACGGCTCCTGGAACCGCAGTGTGCCGATCGGTTATCGGGTGATGAGAGTAAAGCTCGAAGAGGGCAAGGCGGTCAGCTACGAGCCCTTTGCCACCGGCTGGCTCCAAGGCACCAGCGCCTGGGGACGCCCGGTGGCCCTCCTCGAGCTCCCCGACGGCTCGTTGCTGCTCTCCGACGATAAAGCCGGAGTCATTTACCGCATCACCTACGGACCCTGAGCCCATCCTCGACATGCGGACGGCTGGTGTCGATTTCGCGCACCTCGTCCAGCCGCTGCCGAGCCGCCGCCGCGTCTCCCGCCGATCGGTGGAATTTGGCCAGCTCGGAGAGAAGGCCCAGCGATTGGTCCTCGGTAATGGCGGGTGAGTCGAGGCCCCGCTCACACCAGCGAATGGCGAGAGCGGGGTGACCCTGCTCGGCAAAACAGCTTGCCAGCTGTGAGCAGCTGGGCGCCAGGTACTGGGGATCCTTGGCCGCCAACTGAAACTCGGCGATGGCCTCCGCGATCAGACCCATCTGCTGGTAGCCGATCCCGAGGTCGAAGTGGGAGCTGCAACCCTTGGTGGACAGTGCCGCGGTGACCCTCTTCTTCATGGCGAACACAACTTGCTCGAGGCTCTGCTCGGCCGGCTCCTCCAGCACGTCGAGCGGCAGGATCTCCTTGGTCTCCAGCTCCTTTTCGAGCTCGAAGGCCAGATCGTAGAAGTCCTCCTCGGCGGCCGCCTCCACCATCGCCTCTGCTATCTCCAGCGGGTCCGGCAGCTCCGCGGTGTCCGCGGTGGACTCCAGTTCTTCCGCAACCGGCCGGCCGCTGTCTCTCAGCTCGGCCGCCTTGGGGTTCTTCTCGATAGCGGCCGCGAGCAGCTGCTCGGCTTCCTCGGCATGACCAGCCGCCTTCAACTCTCCGACCGCTTTGCCGATGAGCTCGAGGCAGCCGGCATCCACTTCCAGCGCTCGCAGACAGACCTCGGAAGCCTGCTCTGGCCGGCCACGGTCCACCATGATCGAGCTGATCGCCCCATACTCGGCTACGGCCGCTTTTCGCCAGCCCTTTCTCTCGAACAGACCGGCCAGCCTGAACCGCCGCGGAACGTCGTCCGGCAACAGCGCGACGATCTTGCGGTGAACACCGATCGCCCGATCGATCTTCTTCTGCGTCTGGAAGTAGTCGGCCACGGCCTCGTAGTGATTCACCGCCGAACACACCAGACCCTGTTGACGCTGGAGGTCGGCCAGCGGCTCGAGCAGCTCGACCCGCGTCGGATCTATGCGATTGATCTTCTTGTAGAGGGCGATGGCCTTGTCGTAGAAGCCCTGGTCCACCAGGACCTCGGCCGCCCGGCGGTAGAAAGGCGCCGCGTCGCTCGTCTTGTTCAGGCGAACACAGAGGTCGCCGATCCGATTCAGATTGGTGATGTCGTCGGGAATCGCCCGCAGCAGACCCAGATAGATGGCAAGCGCCCGCTTCTTCCTGCCGCGAAGGACAAGTCTCTCGGCCTTACTGATAAGCACATCGCGCTTCGTACCTTTCATGCTCCCCCGGGGAAAGGATCATCATACACCTGCTACACCGCGGGACGAAGTACCCGGTAAATGTGTATTGTGTCCCTCGATTTTCCCGAAGCGACCGGCCTCCGTGCCGGCCGAATCCCCTTATAAACTGGGATAAATCGTCAAACTAACCGACCCATATCTCTGCCGTTCTTCCTGCAGGGTGAACTCCGGACTCCGGGTAACTACCCTGTAACTAAAGGCAAACCGGCCATAGCGCGCCACCAATCCCACCCCCCAGTCGTAAACCAGCGTCTCCTTGTCGACACTGTGACTATCCTTGAAGGTGTTGCCATCGAGAAAAATGTTCCGCGCCACTGCCCGGCCCTCGGTGGCGGCAAAGACATAGATCTCCCACGTCTTCTTTCCTTTCAGCTCCGTCACCACCGGCTCGATCTTTCCCGGAAAGGCCTCGGAGAGGTTGTAGCCGAGACGCAGCGTCAGTCCGGCACCGAGGTAGCTGAACACGTTGCCCAGCGTACCGGTGACGTCGGGTGTGACATCGAACAGCCGCACGCTCTTGTCCCGACTCCAGAGCTCGAGCCCGGGGATCCGGCGCTGCCACTGGTAGAGCAACAGCAGCCCCAGCTCGTTATCGAGCTGGTGGTCCCATCCCAACGGCTCCTGGGAACCGGTCAACGAGTGGACAGCGGTCTGCACCTCCTCACCAAACGCCAGCGGCCCGACGATGCCGATGTCCGCCTCGAAGTGGTGTAAGGACCGCGAGCTCCGCAGCTCGAAGATCGAGCTGTAGTGGAGCCAGGCGCCATAAGGCCGATCGTCCACGATGAGCTCGGGATCGGCCGTGTCCTCGGGGGTGTAGATCGTGTGGGTAACGGCAAAGCCCTTGTTCATGGTGAAGCAGTCGTCCGGCTTCGACCCTTCCCCGCAAAGGTCGAATCTCCGTGCCAGCCTCCGGGCCCACCAGGGAGACTCCTCCACACCCAGACGAACGGCCGCATACCGCAAGCCGTTTGTGTAGTGCCGGTCGGTTCCCACCAGCACATCGTTCTCCCAGTAGAGGAAGTGCGCTCGTGGCGCTTTGGCCTCCTCGCCATGGGCCGTCGCCGTACCCGCCGCCAACAGCATCCAGACCAAGAAATTCTTTGACACAAAATCTCCGCTCGGCTATCCTGTCGCTGGTCCTGAAATCTAGCTAACTGTAGCTCGCCGGCTCTCCCGGCGGCACGGGAGAGCGCCTTGGAGTCACAGCCTTCGTGGGGAGGGGCTGAACCGAAGGACTCCACAACTCCAAGGTTGATCCTCGTCTACACCAATCAATTAAACAACCAGCTTTCCCGCATGGGAAAGGGGTGGTTCCCCGCCGGGGGGGCACCTCTTGCGCCGCCCGTGGAATACCCCACGCGCCCGGAGCCTGGTGGCACAACGAGAGGAGCAGAAGTATGAGTGTATTGAGACAGTGCGGAGTGGTTATTGCCGTCGCCTTACTTCTCGGGCTGTTGCCCGCAAACGGCGCCGAGCTGACCGAGCGCGTCCAGGTCCACCAGGAGTTCTCGGTGGAGCATCCCGTCGGCTGGTCCGTTCGGCAGATCGCCAACACCCAGCAGATCTTCGCGGCGTCGGCTGAAGCGATCGACCGCGGCGAGGTCGTGTTGGAGGACATCGCCAGAGTGGTGATCCACACCGAGCAGCGAACCGATCGTGCCGAAGCGCTGCTCAGACTCAAGCAGATCGAGGCGGAATCCGACACGCCCTCGTCCTTCGTGCAGATCGCCGGCTGGCCCGCGCTACAGCGCGTCCAGCTGATGGAAAAGCCGCACGCCGGCAAGCGCGGTGATCCGCGCCCGGAACGGCCGATGCAGCTGGTGGCGACGACAGCGATCGCCGTGGACAGCCTCATTGTCCGGTTGGAAGCGGTGTTGCCGTCGGACGCGACGCCCGAGGCCATCGGTGAAGTCCTGATGCTCGGCGAAAGCGTGAACACGCTGGCCGTCGGCGATCCGGACGCAGCACAGCAGGAGGTCGATCGACTCAATAGCGAGCCCGTGCTGCGTACGTTGGGCCTCGGCCGCCGGACAAAGGGGGACAGGGTTCCCCTCGATAGGCCGCCGCCCGAACCGGAGGCCGTCCTCATCGCCGGCGCGCCGCTCCGGGTGACAAATCAGGGCGGGATCGACGCCGAGTTGGAGATCACCGTCTCCACCGACGGACGCGACATCGTCATCGGTTCGAACGGCAACTATTTTGTTTCCAACGACGCCGGTCAGACGTTCGGCACGTCGGCGGGGATCTCCGGCAACGATCCGTCCCTCGGGTACGGGGCGAGCGGCACATTCTGGGCCGCCAACATCGGCGGTGCGTGCAACACCGCCATCCTGGCCTCCACCAACAACGGCCAGAGCTTCACTCCGACGACCTCGGCCTATACCTGCCCGAACGCCGTTCCGACGCCCGGAATGGGCGGGTGCGTGCAGGACCCGCAGTGCGGCGCCGGCTTCCCCGATCAGGAGCACATCGCGGCGGATCGCTACAACCCGGCACCGGGCGGGGATCAGGTCTATTCGGCGTGGCGGTCACTCTGGTCGAACGTCGGGGTCGGCATCGTCTGCTCGCAGGATAGCGGTGCCACCTGGACGAATGCCATCTTCACGCTGGGTGACTTCCCGCGGATCACGGTGGGCCAGGATGGAAGGGTCTACGTCGCCTATCGCCAAGGGAACAACATCCAACTATGGCGACTGAGCTCCTGCGCGACGGGGCTGGCGCCGTCGGCGCCCGTCGTGGTAGTGACCGGCAACCCGCAGGTCCCCTGCCCGGTTCCCGGGTTGAACCGGTGCAACGACGGCAACAACCTGTCGAGCCCGACGGTCGCCGTCGACGACACCAACGCCAACCACATCTTTGTCTCCTACGCGGTCAACACCCTTCCGAACAACGAGAACGTGCTCCTGCAAGACTCGCTCGACGGCGGCGCCAACTGGGGCAGCTGTCGATCGGCGTGCGGGTTCCCGCTTCCCGGCGACTCGCTGACTCCGTGTACACCCGGTGGTGCGGCCTGCCCGGCCGGCGGTGAGGTCTGTTGCCCCAACGCAGTACAGGTGAGCAGCGGCATTCTCGGCCGCCGGTTCATGCCCTGGGTCTGCTCCGTGGGGGGTGAGGCCTATGTCACCTGGTACGACCGCCGCAACGCCACCGCAGCGGACAACTCACTGACCGACTTCTTCGCCGGCAATGCGGAACGAGACGGATTCGCCCTCAACGCCGGCGACGAGATTCAGTACACACCGGTCTCCGATTCGCATTGCGGCCCCCCCAGCACCAACTGGCCAGGATCGGCGCCGCGCAACAGCAACGACTCGGAGTCGTGCTCGCAGCAGCCACAGTTCGCGGGTCAGTGCGCGGCCGGGACATGCATGGCGACGTGTGGCACCCCTACGGGGGGCGACTCGAACGCCGTGTGCAATCCAGGCGGTGCGGCGTGTCCCGGTGCTGAGCAGTGTTGCGTCACGAGGACCGGCACACGCTGCGACTTCTCCGCCAGCGGCACTACCGCCTGCAACACGACCACCATCGGACTGGCGGGCGGTCAGTGCTCCGCGACCCAATTCTGCGCCTGCGCCGGCGGGAGCCCGCCCAAGCACGGCGATTACAACGGCAACGCCTGCATGGCGGGTCGACTCTACAGCACGTGGGTATCGGCCACCTCTCCGCCAGCGATTGCTCCCCCATCGACGTCGATCGATATCTTCTTCTCGGAGAAGGTCGTCTGCTGTGTTCCGCAAATCCAGGTACCTGCGCCGGTGGACTTCGGCCCAACCTGTGGTGAGGGTAGCCTGACGGAGACGCTCGAGGTCTGTAACACGGGCAAGGAAGACCTGGTGATTGACGAGATTACCAGCAGCTCGGTGGACTTCGCAGTGACCGAGCCATCGTCGGGGTGGGGCGTCGACATCAGCCCGGATTTCTGCTTCCCCTTCGAGGTGACCTATACGCCCTCGGGCTCGGGTAGTCCATCGGCAACCCTGACCATACCCACCAACGACCCGGTCAATCCTTCGGTCGAGGTCGCGGTGACGGCCACGTCCGGGGTAGCCGAGATCGACACCTTTATCGCCAACAGCGGTAACTTCGGCGACGTGTGTACGGACGAATTCCAGGATCTCAACCTAACGATCCAGAACAACGGCACCTGCGACCTAGAGATCGATTCGGTAAGTCTGTCGGGTGGCGATGCGGCCGATTTCGACCTCCCCGACGGCTCGCGGGCCGGCACCATCATCGAGCCCGGCAACTCGCTGCTGATACCGGTCCGGTTTGCGCCCAGCAACTTCACCACCTCGAACCCGAGAACCACCAACGTCATCGTGGCCAGCAGCACCATCGGCGGCGATTCACTGACGGACGAATCGACACCGCTTCAGGGTACGTCTCCACCACCGGATATCCAGGCGGCCATAGCTCAGTTGGGCGATTTTGGTGGTGTCTGCAAAACAGAGTTTGTCGATCTCAGCCTTGAGCTGTTCAACGCGGGCAAGTGCGACCTGTCAATCGAGAGCATCCTACTGGTGCCCACTAACGGCTCCTTCGAGCTACCGGACACGATCCACTTCCCGCTGGTGCTCAGCCCCGATGCCGACTTCGCGGTACCGGTGCGCTTTTCGCCGGACGGCTGCTTCGATATCGCTGAGGACCGGATCATTAGAGTCACCAGCGATGATCCCGACACGCCGGAGGTCAACATCGACATCACCGGTGTCTCACCCTGTCCAAACCTGGTGATCGATCCGGGGGATCTGACCGGTCAGTTGGTCTTCCCACCCACAGTGGTGGATACCAATGACAACCTAGGTTGTTTCTCCGATCGGAGTCTCAACCTGCGCAACAATGGCGGGTGTCCCTTGAGCATCACCAGCATTACCGCCGCCGGCGACGACTTCACGGTCATCGACCCCAGCGTCTTCCCCATCATCCTGCCCTCGGGTGAGGAGACTCTCGGAGTGACGGTGCGATTCACCCCACAATCCGATGCCAATTCCTTCGCTCCCAGCGAGGTGACGGGGATGCTGACGGTGACCAGTGACGATCCCGACGTCCCCCTCATGGGGAACCTGTGCGGTGAGAGTGTGGCCAAGAGCGGTGTGCGCATCCTGGTCACCGACCAGAGCGGCGCGGTTCCGGTGGCGATCGACGAGGTCGACGACATGCGTCTCCAGTCGAAGGGCCTCAACACGCCCAGCCCGATCAACCTCCACTTCACCGATCAGCCGCTCAGCTCCACTCTTGTTTGCGGCTCCACGGTGGCCTATCACCTCGATCTGGAGATTCTGCCGGCAACCGACACCACCGGAAGCAATCCCAAGTCGTCGTACGACGCAAAGGCCAAAGAGGGCAACCTCCAGGCCGAGCAGTCCTTTGGTCTCGATCAGTGCGAGTTTCGCGAGTTCCAGCTGCAGGTGGAAGACTCGGCTGCAAGGATTTGTCTGTTGCTGCCCAGGGGTGCAGCTTGCACCAATGGAGCCGAGTGCTGCTCCGGCAAGTGCCGGGGATTCAACGGAAACGAGACCTGCAAGTAAGAGGGTCTAGCTCGGCATGACACTTCGGCGGGGGCATCCAGCCCCCGCCCTTTTTCTACCTGCCGAACTAGGTGCGATCCAGCTCGCTTAACCGAGCCAGCACCGCGTTCTCCTCAGCCGCCAAGGTCTGACGGCCACCCTGCTTCCTCCCCGGGTTCCCATCCCCCCCCGACCCGTGGATCTCGGCCAGCTGGGCGCGCAACCCCTTGGCCGCCTCCTCGACCAGAGTAGGCGACTCCAAGCCCTTCTCCAGCCACTTGATGGCGAGCTTGGGGTAACCCTTCTCGACAAAACACCTGGCGAGCCGCGAAGCGCTCTCGACCAGAAAACGGGGATCCTTGGCCGCCTTCTGATACTGGCCGACGGCCTCGTCGATCAGACCCATATCCTGGTAGGCGATGCCGAGGCTGAAGTGGGTGTCGCAATCCTCGTCGGCGGCACTGGCCGTGGCTTCCACGCTCAACCCCTCGACGATGTCCACGAGGCTCTGGGTGTCGAGCGGCGTGGCCGGTTCCGCGGCCTGCCACTCCTCCTCCTGCTCGAGCTCGGCTTGGAGCTCGGCCGCGATATCAATGAAGCCTTCGCCGCTGTCCGCTACGGCTCCGTGTTTCGAGATTTCTTCATCCACCTCCGGCAGCTCGATCTCGGGCTCCGACTCCGGCTCTGGTGTCGCTGGCTCTGATTCCGCGGACGATTCGGCGCTCGACATCTCCAACGGCGGCGCCTCGAAGGCCACCGACTCGTCGGGCTCCTCGACCGACACCACCGCGCCGGAGCGCAGCCGGTCTTCCAGATGGCGCGCCTCGGGATTCCTGGCGATCGCCGCTTCGAGCAAAAGGCCGGCCTCCTCCGGATGGCCCGACGAGCTCAGGTCGACCAGCGCCTCCGCCACGAACTCTAGATTGCCGGCATCGATCGCCAGCGCTTTGACACAGACCTGCCGCGCCTCCTCCGCCCGCCCGTGTGAGATCAACACCGCCGAGATCCCACGGTACTGCGCCAGGGCCTCCTTTGTCCGTCCGTGCTGCTGGTAGAGGTTCGCCAGCTCGAGGCGTCGCGAGGGATCGTTGGGTTGCAGCTCGACGATCGCCTGCTGCGCCTCGATGGCCCGCCCAGGCTGATGGCTCTGCCGGTAGTACGCGGCTACGGTCTCGTACTGACTCACCGCCTCGTGCACCAGCCCCTGGCTCGCCTGCAGCTTGGCGAGAGTCTCCATCACCTCGATCAGGGTCGGATCGAGGCGAATGATCATCTTGCACAGCGCGATCGCCTTGTCGTAAAAGCCCTGCTGGGAAAGGAGCAGGGCGGCCCGCTTGTAGAAGGAGACGGCCTCGGTGTTGCGGCTCAGGCGCGCACAGAGATCTCCGGCCCGGTTGAGGACCCGCGTGTCGTCAGGATTCGCCTTCAGCACCTTCAGGTACAGGGCCAGCGACCGTTTGGGCCTGGCCCGGCGAACCCACTCCTCGGCCTGATGGATCAGATCCTGACGCTTATTGTCCTTCATCGCCACCAAGTCCCCATCATCCTACACCGGCCTGTCAAATCCTGACAGCAGAGCGTGTTGGCGGAAAAAGCGGCCCGCCACCATGCCGCTAAACGCATTACCACACGAAGCGGCCGGCCACCACCGTGCCGGCCGAGGGGATACACTCGAAGCCTGACGATGACCCCAGCGGAGCCAGCAACAGGCCCCCGCGCAGAACTCACACCACTGCGGGTCCTGGCCCTGATGGACATCCACTGGTCGGGACGCGGCCCGCTCCGCCTGCCCGATCTGGCGGACATCGATCTCGTCCTCCTGGGCGGCGACATCACCCACTTCGCCGGCACCGATGTGGCCAAGGCGCTGGTCGAGGAGATCCAGAAGGCCGGGCCACGGGTCCTGGCCGTCTGTGGCAACTGCGATCGGCCGGAGATCGAAGGCTACCTGGAGGAGACGGGGATCGCGCTCGACCGCCGGGCACAAGTGCTCGCCGGCACCGTCTTCGTCGGCCTCTCCGCCGGTCTGCCCTTTGGCGGCTGTCCCTACGAGCGCACCGAGGAGGAGTTCGCCGCGGCGGGAGCCGAGGCCAAAGCAGCCGCCGACGAGATCTGGGCCCCCGGTCCCACGGTCCTGCTCGCCCACCAGCCGCCCCACGGCACCAAGTGCGACCGGGCCGCCTGGGTTCTGCACGTGGGCTCACGGGCGATTCGCAAGCTCATCGAGGACTGGCAACCCGACCTCATGCTCTGCGGTCACATCCACGAGTCGGCCGGCACCGATCGGATCGGCGAGACCCAGGTCATCAACCCAGGTCCCTGGCGCTCCGGCCACAGCCTCCGTTTCGACATCACCACCAACGGCATCGAGAACCTCCAAACAACCTGAGCCGAGGTTTCGAAGCGGCCGGCCCCACCGTGCCGGCCGGGACAGGCCACGAGACGTCCCCTTTCCGAGCTTGGTGCTTTGATGTTTTGGTGCTAATATGCCCACGAGAGGCAGCAATTCATGGCCAGACTCACCATCACCCTACCCGACGAGCTTCACCAGGCACTGAAAGAGACGGCCGCCCGCCGCCGCCGCACGATCGGTGACCTCGTCGCCGAGAGTCTCGAGTTCTACGGCATCAAGACCGAGGAGCGCGCCCGCGAGCTGGTGGCGCGGGCCCGGCAGCAGAGCGGTCTGACCGAGGCCGAGGCCCAGGAGCTCGCCCTCTCCGAGACCCGGGCCTCCCGCCAGCAATGAACCGACGCGCCGCGGTCGTCGACACCAACGTCGTCGTCGCCGCCCTCCTCACTTCTGATCCCCGCTCGCCCACGGCGAAGGTCCTGGACGCCATGCTCGACGGGAGGTTCACCTTCCTTCTGTCGACCGCACTGCTCGCTGAGTACCGCCAGGTCCTCCTCCGACCCAAGAATCGCACCCACCACGGCCTAACCGAAGACGAGATCGACCGCATCCTCACCGAGCTGATCACCAATGCCATCGTCAGGGAACCCGAGCCCAGCTCACACCAGGCGCCCGAGCCCGGCGATCAACATCTTTGGGATCTGCTGGCCACCGAGGCCGGGACAGTTTTGGTAACCGGGGACCGCAGGCTACTGCAAGGCCCACCACCCAATATCCTCGTCCAGCCGCCAGCCTCGTTCATGACCGAGATCGAGGGCTAAAGCGGTCCATGTATTCGCTCGTGCCCGGCGCGCGGACCTCCCCAGCTACGGACACAGCCGCCCTCCTCCGTGCCGGCCGGGGTGGGGGGTCGGCAATGCACTCCGCACTGCTAATCTAGGCAGCGGTGGAAGAATCCCTCGTCGGTCTGGGCAAGCTTGTCGGAGGCAGCCTGCTGGGCTTCCTGGGTGCGGTGGCGCTCCTGGTCTCGCTCTATCGCCGGCGAGGAGTCGATGCCGCTCTCGCCTCCTTCGGCGCCTTTACTTTGCTCTACGGCGCCCGCCTCTTCTTCATGAGCGAGCTCCGGCCGGCTGGGTGTGGTCGTCGCTACCGACCGTCCCGCCCCCCTCCGCCTGGACGACGACCTGACCCTGGTGGTCGTGGCTTCCTAGCCGGCCGGCGGTTCAGCCTGCAAACGGATTCCGGACCTGGAGAAACGCGAACTTCCTGAAATCGGAGTCGTTGGTGTAGATCGTCGGCACGCCGTGCTGGAAGAGGATCGTGGCCAGGTGGGCATCCGGCACGAGATTGCCGCGCGCCGGAACTCCGGAAGTGACCTTGGCGTACGCCTCCAGAAAGCCCTCCTTCTCACCGAGCGTTCGTACGATGGGTAGGCTCACGAGACTTCGGAGGTTGCCCAGCGCTTCATCGGGCGCCAGCGGCGAGTCAAAGAGCCGCGGATGAGTGGCGATCCGCAGGTAGGCAAGTGCCACAGGCCAGGGAAGATAGATGATCTCGGGTGCGGCCGTCTTCTCCTCCAGGAACCGCCGCGCAGCGGTGTGGAACGGGCTGGAGGTATCCGAGGCGTAGAGGAGAACGTTGGCGTCGATCGAGAAGCTCAATCGGCCTCCGGCTCGTCCAAGAGGGCATAGAGAGCATCCTTATCGGCAAGGTCGATCCGGGCGCCCATCGACATCCTGGTCCACTCGAGCTCGGCCTTGGGCTCACCCCTTTGTCGCGAGGCCAGAGCGTCAGCCAGAAGACGTGAGACCACCTGCCCGAGGGATCGCCCCTCGCGGCGCTGGATCCGCTTCACCTCGTCGAGAACCGGCGAGTCGATATCGAGAGTCGTCCTACTCATGTTACATCTGATGCTATATCTAACAGCATCAGATGTCAAGCGCTACCTGTCGACCCCTAGCTCGTTATCCGCTTCTCGAGTCGCTCGAGCCGGCGCTCGATCTCGAGCAGCTTCTGAATGATGATCACATGGGTCTTCTTGGCGTCGATGCCCACCGGGCTCTCGGCGCTCGCAATAACCTCTTCAATCCGCTCGGCATCCTCCACCGGAACATCTAGGCTCATCAGCTACCCCTTTGTCTCCCAGGCGTGAGCAGACATTCTACAGCCAAGAAACGAGGTGAGATTTCATCACCAAAATGAGGCCAAGCCATATCAGATCAGGCAATTTCTACGCATCGTAGAGCGTTACAATCTTCAGCCAGGGGCCCACAAGTGAGCGATTACCACATCAACATCTTCTTTAGCGACGAGGACGAGGCCTTGGTCGAAGTCAAGAAGGCCAAAGAGGCCTGGCTGGCAGCCGCTCGCGAGGCCGGTAAGCCCATTCCTTCCCCCCGATATCGCCCCGCCATCTACCAGACTGGCCGCTAGTCCTCGGCGAGCACTGCTCGTGATCTGGCTGGTCCCGACGGGTTATTGCCCCCGGTCGGGTTTGGGAGGGCCGACCGCCGTGGTCATCCCTCACTCTGATATATTGCCCCAATCTCAGTAGTTTGAAGCGTGAACCCGGCCGAGTCGTTCCGGACGCGGCCGGCAACAGAGGGAGGAAGAAGATGAGAGGACTTTGTCTAGCAGCACTGTCGATGATGGTCGTAGTCGTTGCCTGTGCCCCGCCGGCCTCGCACGAGAGCCCCGAGCTCGCCACCAGAGGCGACGCCTGGGAGCAGAATCTCAACGCCGGGGACCTTGATGGCCTGGTGGCCCTGTATACGGAAGACGCCCGGCTCCTACCGCCCAATGCCGAGATGGCGCAGGGACGGGACGCTGTGCGGGAGACCTTCGGTGGAATGATCGACGCCGGCCTCACCGCGTCGCTCGCCACGACCGAGGCGGTGGTCGCCGGCGATATCGGCTACCGCATCGGGACCTATTCCTTAACCGCCCCCGACGGCTCGACGGTCGACCGCGGCAAGTTCATCGATACCTGGCGGCAGGTCGGCGGCGAGTGGGTGATCAACACCGACATCTGGAACAGCGACCTGCCAGCCGGCGGCCCGACCGGGACGACGCTGGCCATCACCCACGAAGTGGCTGATCCGGAGCGCTGGCTGGCCGCCTGGCAGGGCCCGGAGAGCCGTCACGCCCTGTTCGCCGAGCACGGCGCACCCCACGTGCGGGTGTTCCAGAGCCCCGACAATCCAAATCTGACCGGCCTCCTGGTCGACGTCGCCGACATGGAAGCGTTCCAAGCCATGCTCGCGTCTCCGGAAGGTGAGGCGGCGGCGGTCGAGGACACGGTCGACTTCGCCACGCTGCGGGTTCTGTCCGCAGTGGAATAACGGGTATAGACTTCCTAACATCAATCTCAGAAAAGAGGAGGATCTGCATGAATCGCACAATCGTCATAGGTACCGTAGCCCTGGCCCTGGTGGCCGGGATCGCCATCGCCATGCATCACGAGAACGACGCGCTCATCGCGCTCGACAAGGAGTGGGGCGCCGCCGCCCAGGGTCAGGAGGCGGTCGACGCCATCACCCGAATCATCGCCGAGGACGTGATCGCGATGAGCGGTGACGGTATCGGCTCCAGAGCGGACATGATCGCCGAGGCCCAGTCCGCGGACGCCCCGACCGGCCCGTACAAGGCCGACAGCTACGAGGTCAAGATGATCACCGACGACATCGCGGTCATGACCCACCACGCGGGTGATCCGGATCCCCACTACAGCCTCCACGTCTGGCAGAAAAAGGGCGGCAAGTGGGTCGTAGTGGCCTCCGCCTCGGCCCCCGAAACGAAGGACTAAATCACCGGCGGTCGCAGAGGGCGGGGCTTGTCCCCGCCCTCTACCCTGTCGCGTCTTGGCCGCCGATTTCGACCGCGCCCTATTCGTAATGCGTCCACATGCGCAACACGTGGACAACGCGGCGGGCCGGATCAACCCGGTAAATCAATCTGTGTTGAAGGCTTATTCGGCGGGAGTAGAACCCGGAGAGGTCGCCAACAAGCTTCTCGAATCGTGGCGGGGACTGTAGGGGATCCTCGCTGAGCAGGTCGAGAAGTCTCTCAGCCTGCGGCCTGAGACCGGCCCGGGCCAGCTTCTTTGCATCTTTGACCGCTTTCCTGCTGAGGATGACCCGCCACTTCACCACTCCAAATCCTCGAGCTCGGTGCCTTCCTCCAGCGGTTCTTTGGCCGCCTCCCGAACGCTCTCTACGAGGCCCGGAATCCCACTGAGATAGAGCGTCTCTTCGATGCCGCTCCAATCCTCGGCGGACAAAACCACGAAGTCGCCACCGCGGCGCCTCTTGACCCTCAGCACTCGGTGGTCCTCGATAACGCGATCCACCTCGCTCTTCAAGTGGGCCCGGAACTCGTTGGCACTGATTTCATCCATGGCAGTTTCCTTCCACCTCCAACAGTACGGTAACACCGTACCGTTGTCAACCCCCAGGAAAGCAGCCTGGTGAACGAAGCGCCCGGCCTCCGTGCCGGCCGAGACATCCAGCCAAGCGCTACTCCCCCGCCGCGGCCTCCTCCTCAGCCTCCATCTCCGCCAGCTGTATCAAGGCATCGCGCATCGCCACCGCCACCGCATCCCCTTCCGTCGCCGCCAGCTCCATCCATCGCCGTCCCTCCCCCATGATGTCTTGCTCGAGCCCCTCACCGCGGAAATACATCAGCCCCAGATTGAAGGCCCCTATCCTGTCCCCGGCCTCCGCCGCCTTCCGATACCACTCCGCTGCCTTTTCGAGGTCCTCCCCCACCCCCTGGCC
>JBAUDS010000220.1:0-3326 GCA_049678185.1 Thermoanaerobaculia bacterium | reverse complement strand
GGGTGGCCGCGCGGCAGGTGGCCGTCTGGCAACAGCAGCTGGAAGACATGGTGATCCGGGCGCCCTTTGCGGGGGTGGTGGTGGCCAAGAACGCACAGCCGGGGGAGATGATCTCACCCATCTCGGCTGGTGGCGGCTTTACCCGCACCGGGATCGGCACCATCGTCGACATGAGCTCGCTCGAGATCGAAGTCGATGTCAACGAGGCCTATATCAACCGGGTATCGGCCGGCCAGCAGGTCGAGGCCCGGCTCGACTCCTACCCCGATTGGCCGATCCCCTGCCACGTCATCGCCATCATCCCCACCGCCGACCGGCAGCGGGCGACAGTGACGGTCCGGGTCGGCTTCGAGGAGCTCGACCCCCGTTTCCTCCCCGACATGGGTGTCAAGGTGGCCTTCCAGGAGTCGGCCGCTGTGGAAGGACCGTCTTCGCGGATGGTGCTCCCCAAGTCGGCGGTCCGCCGTGATGGAGACCGGGACGTGGTGCTGGTGGTGGCCGACGGTCGGGTGGAGCGAAGAGCGGTGACGCTGGCCGAGACCCGCGGCGAAGAGATCTACGTGAGTACCGGTATCACGGCGGGGGAGAGGGTTGTCATTGCCGGTCCGGCAGATCTGGCGGACGGTGACAGCGTGAAGGAGATCAACCCATGAGCCAAGAGAACGGTCTGTTGGTCGATGTCAGAGGTGTGGACAAGCTCTTCCGGCGGGGGTCGGAAGAGATCCATGTGCTCGGAGGTCTCGATCTCGAGATTCCGGAGGGAGAGTTCTTGGCCCTCATGGGCCCCTCGGGCTCGGGCAAGAGCACCCTGCTCAATCTGATCGGCGGACTCGACCGGCCGACCGAAGGATCGATCGACGTCGGCGGACAGCGGATCGACCGCCTCTCCGATCGCAAGCTGGCGGCCTGGCGGGCCCGCCATGTGGGGCTGGTCTTCCAGTTCTACAACCTGCTGCCGGTGCTGACCGCGGCGCGCAACGTCGAGCTGCCGCTGCTGCTGACCCACCTATCGGGAAAAGAGCGTCAGCAGCACGTGGAGACGGCGCTGTCAGTGGTGGGCCTAACCGACCGCGACAGACACTATCCACGGCAGCTCTCGGGGGGAGAGCAACAGCGTGTGGGTATCGCCCGCGCCATCGTCACCGACCCGACTCTGCTGCTGTGCGACGAGCCCACCGGCGACCTCGACCGCAAGTCGGGCGACGAGATCCTGGACCTGCTCCAGGCTCTCAACCAGCAACAGAACAAGACCGTCGTCATGGTGACCCACGACCCTCACGCCGCCGCGCGGGCGGGACGGATCCTCTATCTCGACAAAGGGCGGCTCTCCACGGAGCCGATGGAATGAAGTACCTGCATCTCGTCTGGAGCAACCTCAAGCGCAAGAAGCTGCGCACGCTGCTGACCGTGCTGTCCATCCTGGTGGCGTTCGTCCTCTTCGGCTACCTGGCCGCCATCAAAAGGGCCTTCAACCAGGGCATCGACGTGGCGGGTCTGGATCGGTTGATCGTGCGCCACAAGGTGTCGATCATTCAGTTCCTCCCCGAGAGCTACAAGGGTCGGATGGAGAAAATCCGCGGTGTATCGTCGGCGGTGTTTGCCACCTGGTTTGGTGGCATCTATCAAAAGCCCTCCAACTTCTTTGCCCAGCTGCCGGTGGTGCCGGAAGAGTTCCTCGACATGTTCCCCGAGTACATTCTCAGCGAGGAGGAGGAGAGGGCCTGGCTCGAAACCCGCTCCGGTGCTATCGCCGGCCGCATCCTGGCCGACCGCTTCGACTGGAAGGTAGGCGATCGCATCCCGATCCAGGCCACCATCTGGACCAAGAAAGACGGCGGCAGGGCTTGGGAGTTCGACCTGGTGGGGATCTACGAGGGGGCCGAGAAGGGGACCGATACCAGCCAGTTCTTCTTTCGCCACGACTTCTTTCACGAGACCCGGGCCTGGGGAAGCGGCAACGTGGGTTGGTACTACGTGCGGATTGACGAGCCCGAGCGCGCGGCCGAGATCGCCCGGCTCATCGACGAGGAGTTTGCCAACTCTCCCCACGAGACCAAGACCGAGCCCGAAGGGGCCTTTGTCCAGGGCTTTGCCAAGCAGATCGGCAATATCGGCGCCATCATGATGGCCATTCTGAGCGCCGTCTTCTTTACCATCCTGCTGGTGGCCGGCAACACCATGGCGCAATCGGTCCGCGAGCGGACCGAGGAGCTGGGGGTGCTCAAGGCGATGGGCTTCACCCACCGGGGTGTGCTCGGCCTGGTGCTGGCCGAGTCCTGTCTGCTGGCAATGCTGGGAGGGTTCCTGGGTCTGGGCATCGCCTGGTTTCTCATCACCTGGATCGGCGACCCGAGCGGCGGGGCACTGCCGATCTTCTTCTTTCCCACCAGGGATCTGGTGCTGGGCATCGTCCTCGTCCTGCTGCTGGGTCTGGCGACCGGGCTGCTGCCGGCGCTCCAGGCGCAACGGCTGCAGATCGCCGACGCCATGAGGAGATAGCGAGATGGCGGCAGGTCCCATGAACTGGTTCTCGCAGGTGGTCTCGGTCACCGGTTTCAGCCTCCGCACCCTGCCCGGGCGCAAGGGGTCGTCGGTGGCGGCGGTCTTTGGCATCGCGGGTGTGGTGGCGGTGATGGTGGGTGTGCTCTCCATCGCCAACGGCATCATCCGCACGATGAAGAATTCGGCGGCGCCCGAGAATGCCATCGTCCTGCGCAGCGGCTCCGACACCGAGATGATGAGCGGGTTGAGCGGCGACAACGCCAAGCTCGTCGCCGAAGCGCCGGGTATTGCCCGCTACGCGGACGGCCCCGTCGCCTCCTCCGAGCTGTTTGTCATCATCGATCTGCCCAAGCGCTCGACCGGCACCGACGCCAATGTGCCGCTGCGCGGGGTGGTGCCGGCGGCCTTCGAGGTGCGAGACCGCTTCCGGCTCACCGCGGGGCGTCAGTTCGAGTGGGGTCTCAACGAGGTGATCGTAGGGGCGGGGGCGGCGCGGGAGTTCGCCGGGCTCGACCTGGGGGGAAGTCTGGAAGTGGGGCAGGAGCGTTGGTCGATCGTCGGCATCTTCGAGGCCGGCGGTGGCATCGCCGAGTCGGAGATCTGGTGTGACGCGGCGGTTCTTCAGCCGGCCTACCGCCGGGGCAACTCCTACCAGTCGGTCCACGCCAAGCTCACCGCGCGGGGAGCCTTTCCGGAGTTCAAGGACAGCCTCACCACCGACCCACGCCTCAACGTCAAGGTGCTCCACGAGGACGAGTACTACTCTTCGCAGTCGGCGATGCTGACCAATCTCATCACCGGTCTGGGCACCATCGTCGCCGTCA
>JBAUDS010000219.1:0-15896 GCA_049678185.1 Thermoanaerobaculia bacterium | reverse complement strand
AACCCCACGATCTGCACTTCCTCGCCCGTCTTCACCTGCCCACGCTCCACACGACCCGTCACCACCGTCCCACGGCCCGTGATCGTGAACACGTCCTCCACCGGCATCAGGAACGGCTTTTCCACGTCTCGCTCCGGCGTCGGGATGTAGTCGTCCACCGCCGCCAACAGCTCGTGCACGCACTTCGTCTCCTCCGCGTCCCACTCCCCGTTCTCCATCGCCTTCAGCGCCGAGCCCCGCACGAACGGTATCTCGTCCCCCGGAAACTCGTACTTGGACAAAAGCTCCCGCACTTCCAGCTCCACCAGGTCCAACAGCTCCGGGTCGTCCACCATGTCCACCTTGTTCAAAAATACCACCATCGCCGGCACCCCCACCTGCCGCGCCAGCAGGATGTGCTCCCGCGTCTGCGGCATCGGCCCGTCCGCCGCCGAGACCACCAGCACCGCCCCGTCCATCTGCGCCGCTCCCGTGATCATGTTCTTCACGTAGTCCGCGTGTCCCGGGCAATCCACGTGCGCATAATGCCGATTCTCCGTCTGATACTCCACGTGCGCCGTCGCGATCGTGATCCCGCGCTCCTTCTCCTCCGGAGCCTTGTCGATCTCGTCGAACGCTATAAACGTCGCCAAACCCTTCTTCTCAAACGCTTTCGTGATCGCCGCCGTCAACGTCGTCTTGCCGTGATCCACGTGACCAATCGTCCCGATGTTCACGTGCGGCTTTGTGCGCTCAAACTTCTCCTTCGCCATGGCGGTCTACCTTCCTCCTGATTTTGTAAGGCCCAACGGGCTGAGACCGTGCAATCGACCTGAATGCTCTGACGCCCCTGGAGCCCACGACCGGATTTGAACCGGTGACCCCTTCCTTACCAAGGAAGTGCTCTACCCCTGAGCCACGTGGGCACGCAATGACCGTAAACCTTCCCCGGCCGTGTGCACACACTACACCGGCTGGCGGAACCTGTGAGTATAGCTCCTCCGCTGCCGGCTGTAAACCCCCGGAATAAGGCCTTTTTCAGCCACGGGGACCTCCTCGGCCGGCATGGAGGAGAAACCGGTGCCAGTATGCCAGATTGGCGTCCGAATATCCAGCGGCAGTATTCGGGTCGGTGAAAATGAATGGAGCGGGAGACGGGAATCGAACCCGCGACCAACGGCTTGGAAGGCCGAGACTCTACCACTGAGTTACTCCCGCTCAGGGAGGGGAAATGGTGGAGGTGGATGGATTCGAACCACCGTAGGGCTCAGCCCGCCGGATTTACAGTCCGGTGCATTTGACCGCTCTGCCACACCTCCAGGAGCTCCTGTCAAACAACCCTCCAGCCCGGGCGGGTCTGGAGCCGGCAGTCGGAATCGAACCGACGACCTGCGGTTTACAAGACCGCTGCTCTACCTCTGAGCTATGCCGGCCGATTCCCGACAACCCACCCCGATCTGGGCGGCCCACCAGTCTAGCGACTTTGCAGGCGGAGTGGCAAGACAAAGGTCCTGCGGTGGTTCTCGGCCGGCGCGGAGGCCGGCCGCTTCGGCTACGCGATGGTCTTTAGGCGCTGCCTCACCGCTTCGTAGACGAGGGCGGCGGCCGCCGCCGAGACGTTTAGCGACTCGATCTTGCCCCGCATCGGTAGCCCCAGGAGCCGGTCGCAGACCTTTCGCGTGCGGGCGCGGAGCCCCTTTTCCTCGCCGCCAAAGCAGAGCACGATGGGCCCGGTGAGGTCCGCCTCCCAGGGGGGGTCGCCCTGGGCATCGGCCCCGTACACCCAGAATCCCTCTTTCTTGAGCCTCGCCACCTCGGTCGCGGTGTTGGTGATGCGCTCGATCGCCAGCCATTCGGTGGCACCCGCGGCCGTCTTGACCACCGCCGGGCTCACCGGCGCGGTTCCCCGATCGCGGATCAGCACCCGTCCGACACCGGCTCCTTCGCAGACTCTGAGCAGGGCACCCAGATTGCGCGGATCCTGAACATCTTCCAGCAGGACGACAAACTGCGCATCGGTCCCACCGGGCGCTGGCGCGGTTTGCGGCCGCAATTCAGCGGCAAAACCGTTGTGGACGCCGTCCACCAGACGGGAAAGCTCGGCCTCGGGTGTGACCCGCACCTCCACCCGGTGACGCCGGCTCAAGCTTTCGATCTCCCGGCAACGCTTCCCCTGACTCCGATCGCCGATGAGCACCCGCTGGAGCTCGTGCGGCCGGTGCCGGAGGGCCTCCCGGACGGGGTGAAAGCCGTAGATGAGCATGGAGTCGGTGGCGAGCGACCGGTCCCGATCAGCCGTCCTCTGGCATCCGCTCGACCAGGGTCACGGCCAGCGCCGCCATCCCTTCGCCCCGGCCGATCGCGCCGAGGCCCTCGTTGGTGGTCGCCTTGAGTCCGACGGCCGAGATGTCGACCGCCAGCACCCCCGCAATGCGCCGTCGGATGCTGTCGCCGTAGGGAGCAATCTTCGGCGCCTCGGCAATGAGGGTGAGATCGCAGTTGACTACCCTGAAACCCTTGGCCTTCGCCAGCTCGCAGATTCTCTCGAGTAGCTTCAGGCTGTCGGCGTCCTGCCATCGGGGATCACCCGGTGGGAAGTGGGTGCCCAGGTCGCCCAGTCCCGCCGCACCCAGGATGGCGTCGCCCAGGGCGTGGAGCAGCACGTCGGCATCGCTGAATCCCTCCAGTCCCCGGTCGAAAGGAATCTCCTCGCCTCCGAGGATCAATCTCCGGCCCGCAACCAGGCGATGGACGTCGTAGCCCTGGCCAACCCGCAGGTCCATTCCTCAGTCCTCGGCAGACTGCAGCAGAAACTCGATCAGCGGTAGATCACCGGGCACGGTGAGCTTGGGGTTGGGGTGGACGGCGTTGACCGCCGCGATGCGGGCCCCCGGCAGACGCTCGACGAGGGTGGCTTCATCGGTCCCCTGGAAGCCCTCGCGGCGGCTCAACTCGACGGCTCGCTCGAGGATCCCGCGGCGAAAGACTTGGGGTGTCTCGGCGCGAAACAGCCCCCGCCGGTCCACGGTGCGGACGACTGCGCCCTCCTCGATCCGTTTGAGGGTGTCACTGACCGGGCGCCCCAGAACCGCACCCCCTTCTCGTCGCGCGGCCTCGATCGTCGCCTCGATATCTGCGACGGCCACCGCGGGGCGGGCCGCGTCGTGCACGACGACGAGTGCTTCGGCGTCATCAGGGACTGCCTCCATGCCGGCAATTACCGATTCCTGCCGGCTTGGTCCACCCCGCACCCAGCGAACTCGGGAGTCGTCCAACACCCGCGTTGGCGCCTCCTCCAGATACTCTTCGGCGAGCGCCACAACGACCTCGGCCACGCCGCTGGCCAACAGCCGGCGGATCGACCAGGCCAGCACCGGTAGCCCGGCGACAACGGTGAACTGCTTGGGGAGATGATCGCCGAACCGGTCGCCCCGACCGGCAGCAGGAATCACGGCATGGATGGGTAATCGGTCCAAGAGGTCGACCCGGGTTGAAAGCTACACCTGCAGCAGGTCCTTCTCTTTGTTCTCGAGGGCCTTGTTGATCTCGGCTATGTAGTGATCGTGGACCTTCTGGATCTCGTCCAGACCGCGATGCTCGTCATCCTCGCCGATCTCTTTGTCCTTCTCCATCACCTTGAGTCGATCGTTGCCCTCGCGGCGGGCGTGACGAACGGCGTTGCGCGCGTTTTCGGCATAGTCGTGAGCCCGTTTGACGATCTCCTTGCGCCGCTCCTCGGTCAGGGGCGGCACCGGAAGGCGCACGACCTTGCCGTCGTTGGAGGGGTTGAGACCGATATTGGCCTGCAGAATACCCTTTTCGACGGCGGCAATAGTCGAGGGATCGAACGGCTGCGCCAACATCAACGTGGCGTCGGGAACCGAAAGATTGGCAACCTGATTGATCGGTGTCGGCGTTCCATAGTAGTCCACCATGACACCGTCCAGCATGGCCAGGGAGGCACGGCCGGTACGCAGGTGCTTCAACTCCTCGTGAAAGTGGCCGACAGCCTCCTTCATCTTCAGCTCGCTCTCCCGAAACACCTCTTGCATGGCGTTCTCCTCAGACAGACCTCAAGACCCAGCGGTACCCACGACGACCTGGTCATCGAGCGACAGTGTTACCAGCGAGCCGATAGCCTCACCACACACGGCCCGGAGAATGTTCTCCGGCTCCAGCAGCTTGAAAATCATGATCGGAATCCCGTTGTCCCGGCAGAGGCTGATGGCCGCTGCATCCATCACCCTCAGATTCCTCTCCAAAAACTGTTGATAGGTCAGTCGGCGGAGCAACTCGGCATTCTCCGATGTATTCGGGTCGGCCGTATAGACGCCCTTCACCGAAGTCGCCTTGAGCAAAACGTCGGCGTGTACCTCGTTGGCCCTGAGAGCGGCAGCGCTGTCGGTGGTGAAGTAGGGATTGCCGGTCCCTGCCGCGAAGATGACGACTCGGCCCTTCTCCAGATGCCGGATCGCCCGGCGGCGAATGAATGGCTCCGCAACGTCGCGGATCTCGATAGCGGTCTGGACCCGGGTAGTCACCCCGATCTTCTCCAGCGTGTCCTGGAGGGCCAGAGCGTTGATCACCGTGGCCAACATCCCCATGTAGTCGCCGGTGACCCGGTCGATACCACGGTGGCTGGCGGCCAGACCCCGGATGATGTTGCCGCCGCCGATGACGATCGCGATCTCGACGCCGAGGTCGTAGACGCCTTTGATCTCCTCGGCGATCGCCTTCACCACCGGCTCTTCGATGCCAAAGCTCTGCGAGCCCATCAGGGCCTCGCCGGAGAGCTTCAGCAGGATACGTCGATAAGCCGGCTTGTCTGCCACGAGCTTGATTGTACAGGCTGGAGCGCTTCGAAGCTCAACCCGCGACTTGCTGGCGAACTTCCTCGGCGAAGTCGGCGGCGCGCTTCTCGATACCTTCGCCGAGCCGGAAGCGGCTAAAGCGCCGGATCTGGAGGTTCTCCCCCAGCTTACCCACGCTTTCTGAGAGGAGGTCTCCCACCGTCTTGTCAGTGTCCTTGACAAAGGGCTGCTCAAGGAGAACAGCCTCCGCGTAGAACTTCTCCATCTTGCCGGTGACAATGCGGTCGACCAAGTTCTCCGGCTTGCCCGACTCGAGCGCCTGCTGCCGGTAGATCTCCTCCTCGTGTTCGAGGATCTCCTTTGTCACCTCTTCCCGGTTGACAAAGCGGGGCTCGGCCGCCGCGACGTGCATGGCGATGTCCTTGACCAACTGTTGGAAATCGTCGGTGCGGGCGACGAAATCGGTCTCGCAGTTCACCTCTACCAGGACACCGATTTTGCCGCCGGCGTGGATGTAGCTGGCAACGACGCCCTCGGCCGTCACTCGACCTGCCTTCTTGGCCGCCGCCGCCAAACCTTTCTTGCGCAGCGCGTCGACGGCCTTGTCCAGGTCGCCATCGGTTTCCACCAGAGCCTGTTTGCAGTTCATCATCGGAGCTCCCGTCCTCTCCCTGAGCTCCTTGACCATCTGTGCCGTGATTTTCATTGCCGTCCTTGTCTCCTTGCTTGCGGTCGCCCTCGCCCCTTGCGCCTGAGCGACGCAACCTGGCGATCGGACCTCGACTCCTTCAACCCACCAAAATGGGGGGCCGCACCTGTCAAATCTTCGGATCTTGGGTTGTCTACTGGGTCGTGGCGGCACTCTCTACCGCCGGCGCGGTCTCGGAGGCCGGAACCACGCTCTCTTCCTCTTCGGGACCCTTGTCGTCTTCCGCCAATTGCCGCTCGAGCTCGCCCGCGCCTTCCAGATAGGCACTGGCGATCTTGGAGGCGAACAGCCGGATGGTCCGAATCGCGTCGTCGTTACCCGGAATGATGAAGTCGATCTCCTCGGGGTCACAGTTGGTGTCGACGATGGCAATCACGGGGATCCCCAGCTTGTTGGCCTCGGCGATCGCGATGTGCTCCTTCTTGGGATCCACCACGAAGAGGGCGTCCGGCAGGCCGTCCATCTCGCGGACCCCCTCGAGGTTCCGGGTCATCTTCTCCCGCTCGCGGTTGAGACGCAGCTTCTCTTTCTTGATCAGCGGGCTCTCCTCGTCGGACAGCCTTGTCTCGATGTCCTTCAAGCGCTCGATCGAGGCGCGGATGGTGACGAAGTTGGTCAGGGTACCCCCAAGCCAGCGATGGGTCATGTAGAACTGGCCGCAGCGACTCGCTTCCTCTTGAATCACTGTCTGGGCCTGGCGCTTGGTACCGACGAAGAGAATTCGCCGTCCGGTGCGTCCAAACTCGCGCACGAATTCAGCGGCCTCTTCGTAGAGGCCGAGGGTCTTCTGGAGGTCGATAATGTAGATACCGTTCCGCTTGCCGAAAATGTACCGCTTCATCTTCGGATTCCACCGCCGAGTCTGGTGTCCGAAATGGACTCCCGCCTCGAGCATTTCTTTCATCTTGATGTCAGCCAAGAGACCCCCTCCTTGTTTGCGGCGCCATGACTACCTCTTGGAGAACTGGTAGCGGGCCCGGGCACCCTTTTGCCCATACTTCTTTCTTTCCTTCATGCGTGGATCACGAGTCAGCAGACCGGCATCCTTGAGACGCTCCCGCAGTTCGCGGTTGTACTCCTGGAGGGCACGGGAGATGCCGTGCCGGATCGCCCCGGCCTGACCGGCCGGACCACCGCCCTCTACCGTCGCCGTGATGTCGAATTTCTCCGAAGTCTCGGTCAGCTGCAACGGCTGCTTGACGATCATGGAGAGCACTTTGTTGGGAAAGTACGTATCGAGATCGCGCCCGTTGATGTTCCACCCGCCGGCACCCGGGCGCATGAAGACGCGCGCCGTGGCGCTCTTGCGCCGACCGGTGCCGTAGTATTGCAATTCGCTCACAATCGAATCCTCCGCTCGAGCGGTGTCATGAAGTCAGGGAGAGTGTGGTGGGCTGTTGTGCTTGATGGGGGTGCTCGAGCCCCGGATAAACCTTGAGCTTCTTGATCTGGCGGCGCCCGAGGCGGTTCTTGGGCAGCATTCCACGCACCGCCCGCTCGATCATCTTGACCGGCTTGCGCTGCCTGAGCTCCCGCACGGTCTCGGACTTCAGGCTTCCGGGTCGGGTGGTGGAGCGGTAGTAGATCTTGGCCTCTTCCTTCTGGCCGCTGAGCACCGCCTTCTCCGCGTTGACAACGACCACGAAGTCGCCGGTGTCCACGTGGGGAGCGTATTGGGGCTTGTGCTTGCCGGTCAGGATTCTGGCGATTTCGGTGCACACACGCCCCAGCGGCAACTCGGACGCATCCACCACAAACCAGTGGCGCTCGACTTCGCCCTTCTTTGGGCTATAGGTTCTCATCATCTCTCGATGCCTTGCTGAACACTTTGACGCACAAAGGCCTCCCTTTGCTGCGCAAAGAGCCTCTGATCTTATGAAGTCGGCCCCACCTTGTCAAGATCGCCGGGGGGCGCCGACACGACTCTCCACTTATATACACTACCCGCCATGCACGCCGATCGGGGGGATGTCGACAGGAGCGGCGCGGCCATCCAGGAGATGTTTGCCGCTGTGGCCCCCCGCTACGATCTGCTCAACCATCTGCTTTCTGCCGGGCTCGATCTGGTGTGGCGGCGCCGGGCGGCCGCCGCGCTGGCGCTGGCACCCGACAGCCGCGCCTTGGATCTGTGTTGCGGGACCGGCGATCAGGCCGTCGTCCTGCAGCGACGTGGGGCGCGTGTGGTGGCGGCCGACTTCTGTCTGCCCATGCTGTCGTTGGCCGAGCAGAAATACGCCGATCTCAACGGCAGCCGGCCGCGAGGTCTGGCCGGGGACGCACTCGCCGTGCCGATTGCCTCGGGAAGCATCGCCGGTGTCACCGCGGCCTTCGGTCTGCGCAATGTCGCCGATCTCGACGGCGCGCTCGCCGAGGCTGTCCGGGTGCTGGAAGCGGGTGGCCGGGCCGCTTTTCTCGAGTTCGCCCTGCCCCGCAACCCTCTGCTCACGAGGCCCTATCTCTTCTACTTCCGCCGCATCCTGCCGCTGATCGGCAGGGCGGTGTCACCAAAGGGCTCCGCCTACACCTATCTTCCCGCCTCGGTGGAAAACTTTCCCCAACGCCAGGACTTCGTGACCCGCATGCTCGAAGCCGGCTTCGATACCGCCGCCTGGGAGGACCTCTCGGGCGGCATCGTCTGTCTCTATACAGGAGCAAAGAACCGATGACGAAAGTCTTGGACGGAAAAGCCCTGGCGCAGGAGATTCGGAGCGAGGTTGCCGACGGTGTCCAGCAGTTGTTGGCGGCTGGGGGTCGACCACCCGGGTTGGCAGCGGTGCTGGTGGGGGAGAATCCCGCCTCCCAGGTCTATGTCCGCACCAAGGCGCGGGCCTCGGAGAAGGCCGGTCTCGTCAGCCGTACCGTCACCCCACCGGCGACGATCGCGGAGGAGGAGCTCCTCGATATCATCGACCAGCTCAACGACGACGACGAGATCGACGGCATCCTGGTGCAGCTGCCTCTCCCCGACAGCCTCGACGAGAGCAGGATCCTGGCGCGGGTCTCTCCCGCCAAAGACGTCGACGGCTTCCACCCGGTCAGCGTCGGCCACCTGTGGCTCGATGAGCCCGGTTTTGTGCCGGCCACACCGAGCGGCATCATGGAGATGCTGCTGCGGAGCGGGTTGACCCTCAAGGGCATGAACGCCGTCATCGTCGGTCGCAGCACCATCGTCGGCAAGCCGATGGCGGCTCTGCTCTTGCGCCAGCACTGCACGGTCACCATCTGCCACTCGCGCACCCGGGATCTACCCGGGGTCTGCAGCGAAGCCGATCTGTTGATCGCCGCCATCGGCCGACCGGCCATGTTTGGCCCCGAGCATGTGCGCGAGGGGGCGGTGGTAATCGATGTGGGGATCAACCGCATCACCGAGCGCGAGGAGGTCGAGCGCCTCTTTCCTGGAAACGCCGACCGCATAAGTAGATTCGAGGAGAAGGGGTCGGTGCTCGTAGGAGATGTCGACTACACCCGGGTCGCCCCCCGCACCGCGGCGATCACCCCGGTCCCCGGCGGGGTCGGGCCGCTGACGGTGGCCATGCTGCTGGTCAACACCCTCACCGCCGCCCGCCAGCGACAGGGCTTAGCAGCCCGCGACAGAAGTCCCGCGGGTCGCGGGCTGCTGACATGAGTCCCTACCGGGTTGGGCTCACCGGCGGTCTGGCGGCCGGCAAGTCCACCGTCGCCGGCTGGTTGGGCGAAGCCGGCTTTCGGGTCATCGACGCCGACCGGCTGGTGGCCGAGCTCTACCGCCCCGGCGGCGAGGGGGCAAGAGCGGTGTCCGAGCTCTTTGGCGCCGAGTTTCTGGCCGACGACGGCAGCGTGGATCACCCGCGCCTTGCGCGCGAAGTCTTTGCCGAGCCCGCCGCCCGCCGACGGCTGGAAGAGGCCATCCACCCACTTGTCAAACAACGGTTCGACAAGCTCACCCGGGACAGCGATGGCGTGGCCGTCTTGGAGGCCACGCTGCTGGTCGAGGCCGGTTTCACCCCCGATTTCGATCTGGTGGTGACGGTGGAGGCCGACCCGGAGCTCCGCCTCCAGCGGGCCGTGGCTCGTGGTCTCGAGCCGGCCGCTGCCCGACGGCGGCTCGAGGCGCAGTCGGAGCCCGCGCTCCGCATTGCCGCCGCCCATCGGGTGTTGTGGAACAACGGCAGTCTGGATGAACTGAGAAGCGAGGTGGATGAACTGGTCACCGAGCTTCGAGGGCACGACGGGGATGACTGACGCCGAGCTCCCAGAGCTGCTGGCCGGGGCGGTGCTGGTCACCGGCAATCCCAGCAAGCTGGCCGAAGCCCGCCGGATCTGTGGTGTCGGGCTCGAAGCGGTGGAGGTGGAGCTGCCCGAGATCCAGTCGCTCGATCTCTACGAGGTCCTGCGAGCCAAGGGTCGGGAGGCCTTTCGTCGGCTGGGTCGTCCGGTTGTGGTCGAAGAGACCGGGCTGGAGCTGGCGGCGTTGAACGGATTCCCCGGTCCGCTGGTCAAATGGATGTTGGAGGCGGTCGACGCCGAGGGGATCGCTCGCACCGCCTCGGTGCTCGGAGACACCCGCGCCGTCGCCCGGTGCGCCCTGCTTTATCTCGATGACCGGCGCGAGGTGGAGGCCGAAGGCACCACCGAGGGGGAGTTGGTCGCTGCTCCCCGTGGCGACGGGGGTTTTGGCTGGGACCCGGTCTTTCTGCCCAATGGCGAGTCGCGGACTTATGGCGAGATGTCGCCGGCCGACAAGGACCGGCTGAGCCACCGAGCCCGCGCCTGGCGGGCCTTTGTCACCCGGCTGGGCCAAGAACAGACAGGCTAGATCTCTTCACCCGCCATCAGCCAGAGCATGACCGCCTTCTGCGCGTGGAGACGGTTCTCCGCTTCGTCGAAGATGCGACTTTGCGGCCCGTCCGCCACCTCGGCCGATACCTCCTCACCCCGATGACAGGGCAGGCAGTGGAGAAAAACGGCCTCGGGTAGGGCCGCCGACATGAGATCGCCGTCGACCGTGAAGCCCGCGAACGCCCGCAGCCGCTCCTCGGCCTCCTCCTCCTGCCCCATCGACGCCCAGACATCGGTGTAGACCGCCGAGGCCCCGGCGACCGCCTGCCGTGGGTCCCGGGTCAGCTCGATCTGGGTTCCCGCCTCCTTCGCGTCTCTCGAGGCCTGCTCCAGATAGTGCGGATCCATGTCGTAGCCCTCCGGCGATGCCACGGCGATCGACATCCCCACCTTGGCGGCGCCAAACAGAAGCGAGTGGGCCACATTGTTCCCATCCCCGATATAGGCGATCTTGCGACCCTCGAGGTCACCAAAGACCTCGTGCAGGGTGAAGTAGTCGGCCAGCGCCTGACAGGGGTGGAGGTCGTCGCTCAGACCGTTGATCACCGGCACCGAGCCGTGGAGCGCCAGATCCAACACATCCTGGTGGGCAAAGGTCCGAGCCATGATGCCGTCGACATAGCGCGACAACACATGGGCGGTGTCGGAGATGGTCTCACCGCGGCCGAGCTGGATGTCCCGCCCGGAGAGAAAGAGAGCATGCCCTCCCAGCTGGTACATCCCCACCTCGAAGCTCACCCGGGTGCGGGTCGACGATTTCTCGAAGATCATGGCCAGACTCTTGCCAGCAAGCCGCTCGCGAAAGCTCTCCGGATCGGCCTTTACCCGGCTGGTCAGCGCCAACAGACCTGCCACCTGGCCGCCGGTCAGGTCGTGTACCGATATCAGATCCCGCTTGCTCATACCGCTTTCTCCTCTGGTCGATAGATCCCGCGTTTGTTCAAACCGGCTCCCGCTCGAGCGGCATGGTCATACACCGTGGCCCGCCACGCGCCCGTGACAGCTCGTTGCCCAGAAAGGTGACCACCGTGCGCCCCTGACCCAGGAGCTCTTCCCGTCCGTCCAGCACCTCGACCTCCTTGACTACCCGCCAGCCACGGTCCTGGAGCTCCAGAAGGGTGTGACGGTTCCGCCGGTACAAAAGAATGACACCGGGCGCCAGGGCGAAGGCGTTGGCCCCATCGGTCCACTGCTCCCGCTCCTGGTCGATGATGTCCGCACTACCGCCGCACGGCACCACCTCGACCTCGAGACCGACCTCCGCCAGCGCCTCCAGCAGCGAGCCGCACATGGTGAAGACCAAGTTCCGCGCGGTCAGGTCCACATGACAGACATGCGCCGATTCGGGGTGACCGGCCTCCACCACCGGCAAGAAACCGAGGCAGGTCCGCTCGTCGATAAAGGTGAAGACCGTATCCAGGTGCATATACGAACGCCGGCTCGGCAGCTCGACAAAGAGCAGATTGCGAAAGGGGGTCGAGTGGGTCCGGAGCTGCTCGGCCAGTACCTCCATGCCGCGGCGATTGGTGCGCTCACTGATGCCGACCAGCAAGGTGTCGGCCGAGGCCACGAGGATGTCACCACCCTCCAGCGTCGGATGGGCAAAGTCGGGATCATGCTCGTTCGTACCAGCCGCTCCCTCGCCGATCGGCAGCAGCCCGGCGTGTCCCTGGAGCGCCGGATGATGGTCGAAGAGGATGCGCGCGATCTTGGGCTCCCGCTCGCGGGCCGCGGTAGCCATCGAGGAGATGATCACCCGGTCCCCGACCACCGCCTGGGGATCTCGCTGGAAGAAGTAGTTGGGGATCGGCGCCAGGTGAAACAGGGCAGTCTTGGTCGTCCCCGATCCCGGCTCGGCCCGGACGCCCCCGATAAGAGCCTCGGCGAGCTGCTTTGGCGCCAGATCGGCCAGGCGAGCCAGGGGCGCCGGCACGATCCGGTAGCCCGACCGCAGCTTGGCCAGGATCTCCTGGCGCAGTTTCTGGTCCTCGAGCACCTCGGCCAACAGGTCTTCCGCGTAGAGGGTCTCGGCGCCGGCCAGACGCAAGACCTCGCAGAATCCATGGTGCTCTCGCCTCGCCTGTTTGCCAAACAGGATGTCGTCGAAGAGCAGCTCGGCCATCATCTCCGGGATCATGCGGTCGATCTCGGGGCCGGGCCGATGAACCAGCACCCGGCGCAGGGCTCCGGTCTCGGACTCGACTCGAATTGGCATCGACGGGTGGTTCTCTTGGCAGAATCGAACAGTTGGCGAGCCCCTCGACCGGCGCCGCCCGCCGCATTCTACCCGGCTGGAGCTCTGCTAACATCGTTCATGCCCTCGATGCCGGCCGAGACCCCACAGAACGTCCTCTACGATCGCTACGCCTCGGCGGAGATGTGCCGCATCTTCTCGGCGCGCCATCGCTATTCCCTCTGGCGCCAGCTCTGGATGCGGCTGGCCGAGTGCCAGCAAGAGCTGGGGCTGCCGATCACCGACGAGCAACTGGCGGCCCTGCGCCAGGCGGCTCCCCGACTCGACCTCGAGCGGGTGGCGGAGATCGAGCGCGAGACCCGTCACGACGTCGTCTCCCATCTGCGCCACTTTGCCGAGCAGGCCGGCGAGGCCGGTAGCATCCTCCATCTGGGCGCCACCAGCGCCTTTATCACCGACAACACCGATCTGCTCATCTTGCGCGAGGCCCTGGATCTCGTCCACCGCCGCGTGGCCGCCGTCATTCGCCAGCTGGCTGCCTTCGCCGCGCGCACCCGGGGCGTACCCACTCTGGCCTACACCCATTTCCAGCCGGCCCAGCTCACCACCGTCGGCAAGCGCGCCTGCCTCTGGGCGCAGGATTTCGTTACCGATCTGGAGGCGATCGGCCGCTGCCACGACCAGCTTCGTTGTCGCGGGGTCAAGGGGACCACCGGCACCCAGGCCAGCTATCTCACCCTGTTCGAGGGCGACCACGACAAGGTCCGCCGGCTCGACCGGCTGCTGGCCGAAAAGCTGGGTTTTGCGGCTACTTTCCCCATCACCGGCCAGACCTATCCCCGCAAGCAGGACTCGCAGATCCTCGGCGCCCTGGTGGGAGTGGCCGAGTCCAGTCACAAGCTGGGGACCGATCTGCGCCTCCTCCAGGGGGTGGGTGAGCTCTCCGAGCCCTTTGGCGCGGCCCAGGTGGGCTCTTCGGCCATGGCCTACAAACGCAATCCGATCCGCGCCGAGCGGATGTGCGCTCTCTCCCGGCGCCTCATCACCGACGGTCTCAACGGCCCCCTGACCGCGTCGCTCCAGTGGCTCGAGCGCAGTCTCGACGACTCGTCGATTAGACGACTCGTGCTCCCCGATTCATTTATGATCGCCGACTCCATTACCGGCCTGGCGGCGGGGATCGCCGCTGGTCTGGTGGTCCGCGAAGAGACTATCCGCCACCGGGTGCAGCAGGAGATGCCGTTCATGGCCACCGAGACCATCCTGATGAAAGCGACGGTGGGTGGCGGCGATCGCCAGGAGCTCCACGAGCGTCTCCGCCGCTACAGCATGGAAGCCCACGAGGCGGTGGCCCGCGGCGAGAACAACCCGCTGATCGAGAAGATCATGGAGGACACCGAATTCGGCCTCGAGCGCTCGGAGATCGAGGCCTGTCTCGACGCCCGGCTTTTTACCGGCCGCTCGGCCCGGCAGGTGGAGGAGTATCTGGACGAGGTGGTCGAGCCGGCCCTGGCGGATATCCAAGAGACCACCGTCGAAGAACCTCGGGTCTAGCGAGCATTTCTCCCAGATCCCCGTGCGCCGCTCATCGCCAGCGCCCCTCCGATCGCTCACCGCCACCCTCGGTCTTCTCGTACTGTTGCAGGGCCTGGCCTGTCGCTCACCCTCTGTCCCACCACCACAGACGGTCAAGAAGGGTTACACCGAGCGCGGTCTGGCCTCCTGGTACGGTCCCGGGTTTGACGGCCGCCGCACCGCCAACGGCGAGGTCTACGACATGCACGCCATGACCGCGGCGCACAAGACCCTGCCCTTTGGCACGGTGGTCGAGGTCCGGAACCGGGACAACGGCAGGACCGCCCGGGTGCGTATCAACGACCGCGGGCCGTTTGTAAAAGGCAGGATCATCGACCTGTCCAAGAAGGGCGCCAAGAAGATCGACATGATCGGCACCGGCACCGCTCGGGTGGAGATCCGGGTGGTGGCGACCTCTTCCTCGGCCCCAAGGTATGCCGCCGCGAGCTCGGGTGAGGTGCGCTATGTGGTTCAGGCCGGGGCCTTCCGCGATCCCGACATGGCCCGCAGCCTCAAGCGCGAGCTCGAGAAGGGCTTCAGCGGTGTCGAGATCCGGTCCGACGGCCTCTGGCACCGGGTGCAGCTGGGACCGTTCGACAAGCGAAAGAAGGCGGACAAGCTGGCGGCGGAGCTCACCGGCGAGGGCTACGACGCCGTCGTCAAGGTCAAGGGGTAGGAGCTAGCCCTCCAGGGTCGCCAGCCACTCCTTGATCGAGGAGTCGAGCTGTCGCCGCCGCCGATGTCGGGCGATGGCGATCTTGACCAGCCGATCGACCAGCTCCGCCAACGACAGCCCGGAGATCTCCCACAGACGGGGATACATCGAGATACTGGTAAAACCCGGCAGCGGATTGATCTCGTTGACAAAGAGACCCTCCTCCCCCTCGAGCAGAAAGTCGACCCGTGCCATCCCGGCGCCACCGATCGCACCAAAAGACCGCACGGCCAGCTCGCGCACCCGATCGGCCAACGCGTCGGACAGCTCGGCCGGTGCTACCAGACCGGCGGTGTCCTGGAGATACTTGTCGGCGTAGTCGTAGAACTCGTTACCGGGGACGATCTCACCCACCGCCGAGGCCTCGAGCTCGAGATCACCGAGAACCGAGCATTCGAGCTCCCGGCCCTCGATCCCCCGCTCCACCAGCACCGACTCGTCGAACTTGAAGGCAAAATCGATCGCCGAGCCCAGACTCGCGAGCTCGTGCACCCGCCGCACCCCGACGCTCGAGCCGCCGTTGCAGGGTTTGACAAAGACCGGCAGCGGCAGGCGGCCGGCCCGCTCGAGACAGCCCTCACGGTCGGCTGCGAACGCCTCCCGGCCGATCACTTCGTACTCCACCACCGGCACCTCCGCGGCTTCGAACACCCCCTTGCAGAGTCCCTTGTCCATGGCTACGGCGCTGGCCGTCACCCCGGCCCCGACGTAGGGCAGATCGAGCATCTCGCACAGACCCTGGAGCGTGCCGTCCTCGCCCCAGGTCCCATGGACAAGCGGAAAGACGACCTCGGGCTCGGCATCCAGCAGCCGGCGAAGGGTCGCCGCGACCGGTTGTCCCCTGGCCACCAGCACGTCGACGGCGCCGTCGAGTGCGGCCAGGGACTCCTCGCGGGTGACCCAACAGCCGTCCTCGGCGATTCCCAGCGGCACCACCGTGTACCCCGACTGTTCCAGACCCGCCGCCACCGTCCGCGCCGAGGTCACCGACACCCGGTGCTCCACCGACCGACCCCCAAAAACCAGACCTACCTTTGCCATGTCGATTTTCCCCAATCCAGGCAAAACGCCTGTTCGCGCCACACTTATATCACG
>JBAUDS010000218.1:0-1649 GCA_049678185.1 Thermoanaerobaculia bacterium | reverse complement strand
CCGCAGAGAATGTCGCTCCCCCATCACGCCTGCACTGGGCCTTTGCAGGCTCGCTGATCCGACCGGAGTACGCTTTCCCCACCGCCGCCCAAGTCCGAGACCAGCTCGAGCAGGCCGGCTTCGAGCTCCTTCCCGACCGGCCCCTCCCATCGGCACCTGGCCCGATAAAAAGGATGACGGAGGGCATGGTAGTGATCGAGGCGCGAAAGTAGAAACGACCACCTCCTCGGCCCAACACCACTGATCTCCAGCGATCAACTCTCTCGAAAGGCTACGAATCTCCCCCAGCAGGAGGCCAGCTCCATCCCCTTCTGGATGAAAGCGGCGACGTAATAGCGGCCGTTGTCGGCCCGGGTGAGCTCGTTGCCCAGGTTCTCGGCGTGGACGATCCCCTTGGGGAAGAGATTCAGGTGCATGTCCTGGTAGTACTTGTCGAGCGGGAACATCTCGTCCCAATCCTTGCCGAACTGGTCGACGAGCTTCTGGTTGGCCTCGGCAAAGGTCTTGGGGTGGAAAACCCGCTGGATGGTGTTCATGGGGTGTTCCATGGCCACGCAGTCGATGCCCAACCATTTGATCTGGCGCTCGACACACCACTCGGAGAAGTCCGGTGACGGCCCGGGGTGCTTGATCATGTAGCGAAACTCGTCCGAGTCGGGGCTGTTCCACCCGTAGCGACCGTAGCCGGTCCGAATCAGCAAAATGTCGCCGTCCTCGAGGTCGACCTTCTCCTCGATCATCGCCGGTGTGTAGACGCTCGAATCGCTGACATCGTCCGCGATGTCGACAATCACCCCGGGGCCGTGCCAGTACTCGAGCGGCATCTCGCCGATGGTGCGCCCGGCCGCCCAGAAGTGCTTCTCGCCGTCCATGTGGGTGGCCAAGTGGAAGCTGGCGCGGCAGTGGGCGTTGTTGCGCCCCAAACCGAAATCCAGACCCCCGACACGCTTGGTGTATTTCACGCTCAACGGCTCGTAGTTGGCCCACTGCGGTGTCTGGACACTGAACGGCAGGGTGAGATCCAACATCTCAGATTGCGCCATGGCCGCCAGGAAGTCTTCCTGGTCGACTTTGTCGCTGGGTTGCAGCGCCACCACCCGGCTCCAGGCCGACTCGACCTCCATAAAGGGGATCGGCTGGATCATGAACCACGCCCGTTGGTTGTTGAGGGCGTCTATCTCGCCGCCCAGGGCCTCCGCCAGCAACAGCCCGGCCTGTGGGAGCGTGGTGTGGGTGAGGCGGCGGTACTCCTCGGGTGGAAAAAGCTCCTCCCAGTCTTTGCCATATTTCTCTTTTGCCCGCGCTTCGGCCTTGTCGAATTCGCGCGCATGCATGAAACGGATATTGGTGTTCATCGGATGCTCGGCCGAGCCACAGTCGACACCCACCAGCTTGAGCTCCATGTCGAGCGCCCAGGGGAAGAACTCCGGCGCCGGTCCCGGATGGCGCACGTAGTAGCCGAACTCCTTGTTCTCGATGCCGCCCTGCTGGCCAGGGTTGGCGACGTCGGGCTGATCCCAGGCATAGCGGTGGTAGCCGGTGTTGATGATCAGAATGTCGCCCTTCTTGACTGCGACCCGTTCGGTGATCATCTCCGGGGTGTAGAGGTCGTAATCGGAGACCGCCTCCGAGAGATCCACCACGACCCC
>JBAUDS010000217.1:0-28793 GCA_049678185.1 Thermoanaerobaculia bacterium | reverse complement strand
ATCTCGATCCTGACTGCGGACTCGGGTCCAGAATGTCGCGATCTCGAACAGGGGAATGAGAGGTCGGAAAAATCGGTGACAGGCTACTCAATACGGATTCTTGAATTCGGCCCCCCGGTGCGGGTCGTGCTGCTGTGTGCACTACTCGGTGGGTCGATCATGCCGACTGTCCAGGCCTGGGCGGACCAGGAAGAGCTGGATAGATCGGTCTTCAGCGAGGTGGTCCAGGTCCACGTGGTCAACGTGGATGTGTACGCCACCGATAAGAAGGGGAATCGGGTAGAAGACCTCACGGCCGCCGACTTCGAGATCAGCGAGGACGGCCAGCCGATGGAGATCACCCACTTCTCCCGGCTGACAGGTGAGGAAGCAGCAGTGGGGGCTGTCGAGCCGCGCGCCGGCCCAACGACCCCTCCCGGCAAGCTCGGTCTGGAAGAGCCCGGTGTCGGCTCTCCGGGCGAGCGCTTGTGGCTGGTGGTCTACATCGACAACACGAATCTCCGCACCTTCGACCGCAAGCGCGCTCTCGAGCAGCTGCGCGAGTTTCTCGATGAGGGAATCGGCACCCACACCGACGTCATGGTGGCCTCCTACGATCGGACGCTCAATGTTCGTCTGCCGTTCACCAGCGACCCGGCTCGAGTCACTGAATCGTTGGTCGAGCTGGAGGCGACCCGCTGTCATGGTGAGCGTTTCGACTCCGAGCGCCGGGACTTCCTCGAGCGGTTGGACATCGTGTCGAATCAGATCGAGGCGGTGGAGATGTTGCGGCCATTTGCCGAGCAGGTGCTCGGTGACCTGACACTCACCCTGGATGCTCTGGGGGAGATGGTCGACAGGATCTCCGGGCTTCCCGGGCGCAAGGCGATTCTCTACGTCAGCAGTGGATTACCGCGATTGGCCGCCATGGATCTGTTCATGGCCATCGAGAACCGCTTTCCATTCGGATACGCTCTCTACAAGAAGCGCCCCTTCGATGCCACCAGCCGCTTCGACGAGCTCACTGCAATAGCCAACGCCCACGGTGTGACCCTGTACACGATCGGGGCGGGTGGTGTGCCGGCCAGCGGCCCGGGAGGAGTCGAGCAGAACAGTCTGAGGAGTGTGTCGGCGGTGAGCTCTCTCGAGATGGATCGGTCGGCCAACCTGCAGTTGCCCCTCCGGCAACTGGCCGACGACACCGGCGGCCAGGCGATCATCAATCGCAACGACCTCCTCCCGGCGCTGCGCAAAGTTGCCGACGATTTTCAATCCTACTACTCCATCGGCTACACCCCGGATCACACGGGCGACGGGCAGTTCCACACCATTGCGGTGGAGGTCACGCGGCCGGGGGTCCGTCTGCGACACCGGTCGGGCTACCGTGACAAGAGCATGAACACGCGGATGTCGGAGGGGGTGCGTGCGGCCCTCACGCATGCGGTCGACGACAACCCGCTGGGGGTGGTGGTGGAGATCGGTGAGGAGAGCGTGTCGGATAGCGAGCGCTTCTTGGTTCCCATCCAAGTGACCATTCCCCTGGGAGAAGTCGTTCTGCTACCCGACGGTGCAGTGATCCGTGGGCGTCTTCGTCTATTCCTTGCGGCCATGGACGAGGAGGGGAGGACGACCGAGGTACTCGAAATACCGTCCGAGATAGAGTTTCCCGACGGCGACACAGAGGGGGCCCCCGACTACTGGCGCTTCTCGACCAACCTCCGCATGCGCGGTGGCCGGCACACGATATCCCTGGGAGTGCGAGACGAGCTGGGAGCCGTCTCCGCCTTCACCACCCACACCCTCACCGTCGGAGATCGGTGACAGTGAGTGAGTTTCAAGACAAGGTGGCGATTGTGACCGGCGGGGCGTCCGGGATCGGTCGTGCTCTTTGTGAGGAGCTGGGTAGGAGAGGGGCGATGGTTGTCGTGGCCGACATCGATCGTGAAGGAGCACAAAAGGTCGCACAGGCCATCAGCGCCGACGGTGGACTGGCAAGCTCGGTCGAGGTCGATGTCGCCGAGGAGATGGCGGTAAAGGGGCTGGTGGGGGAGAGCGTGGTCGAGCACGGCCGGCTCGACTACATGTTCAACAACGCGGGTATCGGAGTCGGGGGCGAGCAGCGGGACATGCCCGCCGATCTCTGGCGGCGGGTCGTGGAGGTCGACTTGATGGGTGTCGTCTTCGGCACGACCGCGGCCTACTCGCTGATGGTCCGCCAGGGGTCGGGGCACATCGTCAACACCTCTTCGATGGCGGGGCTGATCGGCATGCCCACCACGGTCTCCTACACCGCGGCCAAGTTCGGGGTGGTGGGTCTCTCCACCTCTCTGCGAGCCGAGGCCGAAGAGCTCGGGGTCAAGGTGAGCGTCGTCTGTCCTGGCTTTGTCGAGAGCAATATCTTCTACACGTCGACGCTGCTACAGGTGGATCGAGCGGAGCTCCTGGCGCTGCCGATGCCCAAAAAGGTCCCGGCGTCCAAAGCCGCCGAGATCATCCTCAGGGGTGTTCAACGCAACCGGGCGATTATCGTCTTTCCCCTGCTGGCACGTCTGTTCTGGCGGCTCTACCGTCTCAGTCCGTCGCTGATGGTGCCCATCACCCGCAAGGTGATCAGGGACTTTCGCTCGATTCGCCAAGAGCCCAGAGCTAGACCCAGCCCTTTGTCCGAAACTCCCTCAGCACCTCGGTGAACCACTCCATCTCCTCCGGCAGCCCCAGCGAAAGACGGTTGTACTCGAGCAGCGGCGGGAAGGGCCGACCGACATAGATCCCCCGCTCCCGCATCCGCCGGCGATAGGTATCGAGATCGCCGTTGATCCGGTGCATGAGGAAGTTGGCGTGGCTGGGCAGGTGCTCGAGCCCGAGCTCGTCCAGACACTCGAGAGTGATCTTCTTGGCCTGTTCGTTGGCGGCCCGGCTGCGCGGAATCAGGTCGGCGTCCTCGAGCGAGGCCAGACCGGCGGCCAGGGCGAGACCGGTGGCGTTGTCCGACGACAGGAACTCGCGCAGACGCTGGGCGGTGTCGGGATGGGCGATGGCATAACCGAGTCTGAGACCCGCCATCGCATAGATCTTGGAGAACGTGTGCGCCACCACCACATTTGGCCGCTCCTTGATCCACTTGACGGCCGACCAGTAGCCGGGTGCCCGGACGTATTCGTAGTAGGCCTCGTCGATGGCAAAGAGCACCGTCTCGGGCGCCTCTTCGATCCAGGCGTCGAGATCGGCGCTCGAAGTCAGCGTGCCCGTCGGATTGTTGGGGTTGCAGATGTAGATCACCGCCGGGCGGTGCGCCTGCACCGCATCGCGCATCTGCTGAACATCGTGTCCAAAGTGGTCGTCGAGCGGCACTTTGACCAGCCGGTAGGCCAGCGGTCGCTGGTAGCGAATGATGGCTTCGAAGGTCGGATCGGCCAACACGAGTTGCTCGTTGGGGGTAGCGGCCGCCTGGACGATCATCTGCAGGATGTCGGTTGAGCCGGTGCCCAGCACGATGCTCGCGGCCTCGACCCCGTGCTGAGCCGCGAGAGTCTCGATAAGCCGGTCGCGGATGTCGTCGGGGTAGCGGTTGGCCTTGCCGATGGCTTCGATGACGGCCTCCCGCGCCGCCGGTGCCAGCCCCAGCGCGTTCTCGTTGGAGTTGAGGCGGAGTCCATCCGTGGTCCCGGCGCGAAGTGCCACAGCGGTCTGGGCGGCGCCCGCCGCCCCCGGCAGGGCCGCCATCCGGCCGAGGCCGACCATGCTCATCGCGGTTCCGGCGCGGAGAAAGTCTCGTCGATTCATGGGTCGCCTCCTGTTTCTCTAGTCGGACAGCCAGGTCTCGTGGACGTGCAGCCACTCGACACCATTGGGAGCTCCCTCGCGCAGCCGGAAGAGCGCGGTGCTCAGCCGCCCCCGCCTCTCGCCACCCACCTCCTGCCACTCCTCGTAGGTGACCAGAGCCAGAGGCCCCTCGGTGTGCATGAGCCGGTAGTGCTCGATCCAGATCTTTCCGGGCCCTCCCTCGTTCTTCCACTGCCCGTACGAGTTGCGCAGAGCCGCGATCAAGGACTCCCGGTCTGTCCACCGTCCGTTTGGCGAGACGATTTCGAAACCAGTTGCCATGACGTCGGAAAAGCGCGAGAAGCTCTCGTCGTTGTCCGGAAGCTCGCCGTTGAACCAATGCTGAAAGAAGCGGTGGAGCTCATTGATCTCGGTCTGGTAGCGGACTTCCATGGTCATCTCCTCGTGAGAGTCGTGAGTATCGTTGGCGGTCGCTACGGGCGTGGCGCCTGAGGAAAGTTGAGTGAGCAGCAGGATCAAGGCCATCATCAGCCGGGCAGATCCCGGCCCCGTCGTGTCTTGAGTTCCTCGAAAAGCTCGCGTACAACGTCGAAGCCACCGTCGTTAAAGTTGGCGGGATTGCGCCAGAACTTGGCCAGCGCCCCGTCCCCCCAGCTCTCGTACACCAACACCTTGAGCATCAGTTGGAGCTTGTCGCAGGCCTTGACCAGCCGCGCCTCGGGGGTCGAGCCGGCCTGGTACTCGGCATAGAGCTCGCGCGCCTTCGCCGGCAGCGGCGCCAGAATCTCGTTGCTCGCTTCGCGCTCGGCGGTCTCCTTGGCCCCCTCTGGAAAGTAGCGCCCAGCCGGCCGGGGCAGGTCCCCGGTCCTGAGCTCGGCCAGATCGTGGACGATGGCGATCTCGACCGCCCTCGAAGCGTCGACCTCGGGGATCCGGGGAGCCAGCACCCAGACCAGAAACAACACATGCCAGCTGTGCTCGGCGATGCTCTCCGGATCGCTCACCCCGCGCAGCAGAAATCCCATGCGCGGCACCCGGTCGAGCGCCTGGAGCTCCAGCAGCACATCCAACAGATTCTCGTTGGGACCCATCGGGCTCACGGTCGCAGGAGCGTACAACAAACGACTGATAACTGCAGGTCTGTGGGCCACGATGGGCTCAGGGACGGTCGACGCTCCAGGCCGAGGTGCTGCCCGACTCGAAGCCATCGGCAAAGAGATAGGGGCCGAGCAGCTCTTTGAAGTCCTCGGCCAGCGTTGTTGATGACCTCGGAAAAAGGGGCGGCGTGGCGCTTGGCGCCTCGCCGCCCCGTCACTGAGTAATCGACCTCTACCCTACGGCGTGTACCAGATCGGCGAGGTGTAGGCCCGCTGCTGGATGGTCATCGGGATCTCGTCGGGCATATCGATGCCAAAGTACTTGGCGTCGTAGGCGGTCCAGCGTGGTGTCGGGATCTCGAGCACCCGCACGTAGTAGAAAGCCCGCTGCTTGGGATCGAAGTCTGGGTCTTTCCAGACGGTAATCACCTCGGTGTCGCCGATGGAGTTGCTCCAGTTGGCGTTGGCGATATCCACCGTGTTGCCGACCGGTGTCTTGCAGCGACCGTCCGAACCGATCGTGCGCCCGTCGGAGACCGCCACGTCGTAGACCCGCTCATGCCGCTTGTCGCCGTCGATCCAACCCTTGATGATCTGAATCCGGTCGAGGTTGCCGCCGATCGGGTCCTTGAGCGCCGCCACCAGGAAGGAGGGTGAGGCTCCGGATGGTGCATTGCGCAGATCGCCGCCCATCGGCACGCCTTTCTGGTAGCCGACCGCCGCCGGCTGGCGTGTGTTGGCGTCGGCCTCCTCGAAGTCCCAGCCACCAAAGAATCGCACCAACATGCGCGGCCCGGTCGTGGCGTAGGTCTCCTTGCGCTCCATGGCGTCGAAGAGCGCCTTACGCGTGTTCTCGGCCGCCCAGACCGCCACGTAGCCGGAGGCGAGAGTCTCCCAGTTGAAGATCTCCAGATCGCCGAACTTGGCAAACGGATGCTCGTAGCGCTCGGCACTGGGCTCGGAGCCGGCGTGCTTGCCATAGAAATTGTCATCGTCCGCCGTGGAGAGCGCTGTGTGGCTGTCGGTCGAGCCGATCATGCCGAATTTGAAGGGATTGGTGCCGAGCTTCTCTTCGAGCTGCATGCCGAGCTGGAGCCCGCTGCGCGCGTACTCGTGCACCAGCATGTCGTCCGTCTTGATCTCGCTCAGGTTGAGGTTGCCCTTGTCCCAGGTGCCAAAGTCGGCGAACTCGTCGTTCGGCGACAGGAACGGGTGCGCTTCGCCGTCTCCCTTGATCTGGGTCGCCTCGTAGAGCGGCTCCCACTTCGCCCGGATCTCTGCGTACTCGCGGGTCAAAGGCTTCTCGGTGACCGGGTTGATCATCGGGAACATGAGTCCATTCGACAGGTTGCCGTTGTGGGCGATGGCCAAAACGTCGCCGCCGGTCTTGTCCTCGTAGGCCTGGAGGAGCTTCCACAGATACTCCGGATCCGTGCTGCCCTGCGGCGAATAGGTCGTGGCGGGCACAGTCTGGCTAGCCTTGTCGGCGTCGTCCCGGTAGACGACTACCCGGTGCAGGTTTTGCCCCGGTGGAACCTGCGAGGTCCACTCGTAGCCGATG
Organism: Thermoanaerobaculia bacterium; assembly: GCA_049678185.1. Taxonomy (GTDB): domain Bacteria; phylum Acidobacteriota; class Thermoanaerobaculia; order Multivoradales; family JAHEKO01; genus M0029. The sequence goes on along the minus strand of JBAUDS010000217.1, from coordinate 22,373 downwards.
AAGGCGGTGAAGCGACCCGGTTCGTTGTACCGCTCGGCGGCCTCGATCGTCTTCGCCCAGGCCTCCTTGTACGGCTTGCCGTCCGGCCAGTACATCATGGCCTCGGGAAACTCGCCGCGAGAGAAGGAGTCGATCACCTGCATGGCGACCTCCATCCCTTGGCCGGCTTGCACCTTGTCGTACCACTCCCGCCCTGTGGGATCAGCAAGGAGATTTGGGGCAGCGGCGAAGAGATCGGGGAACCACCCCATGTTGTCCGAGTGGTCCGCTACGACGAGGAAGTCGAGCGGTCTGGCCAATCTCACCCGCCCGGCCGTGGAGGACTCCACCTCCTCGCCCCGGGCGAATCGATAGGCGTCATTCGGGTCGAGGCGGGCGCCGAAGGCCCCTGCGTCCATCGAGAACGAGGTGTGCAGATGAGTATCACCCCAAAAGACGCGGTTCGGAACGGCGCCTCCGGCGTAGGGTGAATAGGGCCGCTCCTTGAAAGCTGCCTCGAGTGCTTCTTCGTTGACCGTCCCGGCATCCTGCGCCAGCGAAACCGCAGGCAACGAGAGAACGAGTGACGCAATTCCGACAACAGCGATAGTCTGTTTCATGGATTCCTCCCTTGTTCGAGCGCTCGTCGAGTGAGCGGCTCGGAATTCACTTTCCAATGAGAAGCTAAACTATACAGCAGGCGGGAAGCTCTCCAAAATGCCTTCCGGAGGCCCCACTGGCAAAGCCCTGAGCACAGAACAAGCTGCACCGCGAGGCGAGGCCTGAGTCAAGGGTGGAGACTCTCGGCCACCTGGCCCAGCAGACCCATGGCCGTCTCGAGCTGACTGTCCGAAAGATACGGGGCCGGGCCCAGGCGGAGGATCGAGCCGCGGAAGTCGGTAGAGACCCCGGCGTCCTTGAGACCACGGTGGATGTCGCCTGCGCGGGGTGACTCGAGCGCGAGGAAACCTCCCAGAGCTTCGATGGGAACCGAGCGGTCGCGGTCGATGAGCTGCGGATCGAGGTCGAGCTCGTCAAAGAGCCTGGAAAGCAGCCCGATCTGGTGTTGGCTGACGGTTCTCAGAACCTGAGGATCGAGGCCCTGCTCGTCGAAGAAGTCGAAGACCTCGGCGGCACGGTAGTGGCTGGTGGGGTCGTAGGTGGCGCCGGCAAAACGGTCGTCGCCGGCGTTGTAGGTCACCTGTCCCGGTACTTGTTCCGCCGTCAGCTCACCAAACTCGGCAAACCAGCCGGTGGCCACCGGTCGGAGCTCGCAATCCTCGGGGAACCTCAGGATGGCGTTGCCTTCGCCCAGCTGGCAGTACTTGTAGCCGGCGCTCACCACGTAGGCGTCCTCGAGACCGAGCTCTTGTAGCGAAAAAGGCACCACGTTGAGCTGGTGGTAAGTGTCGAGCAACAGAAGTGCCCCGTGGCGGCGACAGGCCTCGGCGGCCAGCTCGAAGCCGCCGCCGATGTGGGCACTGCTGAAGAAGACGGTGGAGGTGAGGACCGCCGCCGTGCGATCGCAGGTCACCTCTGCCAGGCGTTCTCCCACCGTCGCCGCCGGGTGGGCGGCTACCCGCACCACTTCGATCCCCTCCTCTTCGAGCCGGGCGAGTTGGCGGCGGAGCGAGTAGAACTCGGCGTCGGTGGTCACGAGCTTCGAGCGGCGGCGCCAGGGCAGGGCGGAGAGCCACTTGACGAGCAGGTCGTGGGTGCTGGCCGAAAGCGAATACTTGCCATTGCGGTCGTCCAACAGGCGGCGATACCCTTCGCGCACCCGATTGGCCTTGTCCGTGGCTAGCTCCCACTTGTCGTCGACCTTGTCGGCGGCGTCCTCGAAGGCCCGGCGCTGGCCGGCGAATCCACGGTCGGGCCAGGCCTGGTGGGAGTGGCCGGTCAAGAGCAACCGTTCGGCGACGCGAAAGCGGCTGTAGTAGGGAGCCAGGGCGTTAGGCTCGGCGTAGAGGCTGCCGGGATTGATCGTCATGACGGGTGGTGTTGGTTCTCGATCTACAACTGGCTGCGGATAGCCCAGAGATCGGGGTAGAGGGGCTTGAACAGGGTGGACTTGAGGTAGTCGGTCCCCTCCGAGCCCCCGGTGCCGGTCTTGGTGCCGATGGTTCGCTCCACCATCTTGACGTGCCGATAGCGCCACTCCTGGAGCCCCTCGTCGAGATCGACCAGACGCTCACAGACCATGGTCCCCTGGGGATCCCGCCGGTAGACCTCGAGTAGGGTCTCCTGCAGCTCGGGTGAGGCGACGATGGGTTGGCTCACATCCCGCTCCAGCAGGTCTTTGGGCACCGTGTAGCCGTTGGCGGCGAGATAGCTCAGAAAGGAATCGTAGAGGGTGCGCTCGGTTAGCAATCGCTGAAGCCGCTGACCTCCCGGGCTGTCGGCGGGGTGGTGACGCACCATCCGGGTGTCCTTGTGCCCGAGTAGGTACTCGACCTCCCGGAACTGCGCCGACTGAAAGCCGCTGGCCGACTCCAGACGGTCGCGGAAGGAGTTGAAGGAGACGGGGGTCATGGTCTCCAGCACATCCACCTGGGCCACCAGGGTCTTGAGGATGGTGAGAATGCGTTTGAAGGTGCCCAGGGCGCGCGGCGTGTCGTTCGACTCCAGCGCCTCCTGCAGCCAACGAAGCTCGTGGAAGACCTCCTTGAACCAGAGCTCGTAGACCTGGTGGATGACGATAAACAGCGTCTCGTCGTGCTCGGGACCCTCCGAGAGCGGCAGCTGGAGCGCCAGCAGCTCGTCGATCTTCAGATAGCTGGAGTAGGTGAGCGGTTTGGGACTGGCATCGGAGTGAGACATCGGAATATGCTAACAGCTAAGGGATCGCAGACAGGAGGTAGCCATGAGGATGTTTCTGCCCATCGTGGCCGTTGCCATTTTGGCCGGCGGCTGTCCACCCACCAACGGTCCACAGCCCTTCGATTGCACCGATGCGATCGCCTCGCTGGAGGGGGTCGTCGAAGTCGAAAACCCGATTGAGGGCCGCTATATCGTGGTCATGAAGCCGGCGCGTGTGGCGGCGGCGGGAGCCGCCAGACGGCAGGCAGTCCAGGCTCTGGCCACCGAGTTCGATGTCCAGGATATGAGGATCTTCAACGCTTCGCTCCCCGGGTTTGGTTGCTCGATAAGCGCGGACAAGGCCGCTGAGATCGCCCGCGACCCGCGGGTCGCCTTTGTCCAGCAGGACGGAGTCAAGCAGGTGACGCCGCTCGAGGCCCCCGCGAGCGAAGCCGTTTGGGGACTCGACCGGAGCGATCAGCGGGATCTACCGCTGGACGGTGTCTACGAGCCGGGCGCGACCGGTGCCGGGGTGCATGTCTACATCCTCGACACCGGGGTCGACAGCGACCACGAGGATTTCACCGGCCGCATGGGCGAGTGCTTCTCGGCCCATCCCGATGGATTCGGCTGTGAGGACGACCATGGTCATGGCACCCACGTGGCGGGGAGCACCGGTGGCACTGAGTTCGGCATCGCCAAGGAGGCCACCCTGCACGCGGTGAGGGTGCTGCAGAACGGTACCGGTGCCGACTCCGATGTCATCGAAGGGATCGACTGGGTGACCACCCATGTGCAGGAGAACAATTGGCCGTCTGTAGCCAACATGAGCCTGGGCGGCTCCCCATCGGACGCCCTGGATCTGTCGGTCTGCAACTCGATCGCGGCTGGGGTGAGCTATGCGATCGCATCCGGCAACGACGACGCCAACGCCTGCAACTTTTCACCGGGCCGTATTCTCCAATCCATCTCGGTTGGTGCCAGCGACAAGACCGACAACCGGGCCTCTTTCTCCAACAAGGGCGTCTGCGTGGACATTTTTGCGCCCGGTGTCAATATCGTCTCGGCCCGGCGCAACGGCGGCTCGACCACCATGAGTGGCACCTCGATGGCCTCACCCCACGTGGCGGGCGTTGCGGCGCTCTGTCTCGAGCGGGGTGCCGGCCCGGATCCGGCGGATGTCGAAAGCTGTGTCGTGGGGAACGCCAGCCAAGACAAGCTGAGCGATATCGGAGAGAATTCTCCCAATCTGCTCCTCTATGCCAAGGAGGAGTAGTCGGGAGGAGCTTTTCTGAAGAGATTGCTGCTACGACTCCTCGGAGTCGTTGTCTCTTGCCTCGTCGGTCTGGTGATCGCGGAGATCGGTCTTCGCCTGGTGTCTGGGGAGAGTGACCAGCCGCGGTCCACCGCGGTTCCGGACCGGCACCGGGTCGGTATGGGAAGGGCCGACCATCGCAACCGGTCTTGGCGGAAGGACAAAGAGGCCGGGAAGTTTCGCATCGTCGTGGTGGGGGATTCCTTCGCCTGGGGAGCCGGCGTTCACCCAGAGGACGCCTATCCCGACCGGCTCGAGGAGCGGCTGAACACGATCGATCGAAAACGACGCTTCGAGGTGGTGAACTTCAGCCGCCCGGGCTGGAACACCATCCAGGCCTACCGGGTGGCAAGACAACCGCTTCGACGCCTCGAGCCCGATCTCCTGATTCTCACCTACGTGCTCAACGATGCCGAGCCTACGGACCGGAACGAGCGCATGAGTCGGCGCCGGGTAAAGCTCCGCCGGGAACCGAGTCCGGGTGCGAGCGCGTGGCTGCATGGGCACAGCCTGCTCTACCGCACCATCTGGGAGCGTCTCGAGAACACCCGCCAGCGCCGTGCCTTTACGGCTGTCTTCTTTCAGCACTACACGGGTGAGACCTGGAAGGAGTGCCGAAAGGGGCTCGAGCTCTTTCAAGGGCTCGCCGACAGACTCGGGATTCCTCTCGTCATGGTCGTCTTTCCGGTCTTCGACTCGCAGATCGACGAGGGCTACCCCTATCATGAGCTCCACGAGACGGTGGCCACGGCGGCCGGGGAGCTGGGGATTCGGGTCTTCGATCTGAGAGAGACCTACCGCGGTGTCGATGCACGCCGGCTGGCCGTGACCCCTTTTACCGACGCCCACCCCAATGAGCTGGCCCATCGGCTCGCCGCCGACGCCGTCCTCGAGTACCTGGTGGAAACCGATCTGGCGCCGATCGAGCGGCGAAGGAAAAGAACCCGACAGAAGAAGAACTCGTAGACGGGGCTTTGCCGGAGCCCCAAGGCGCGCTATCGTACGGCAGGAGTCGATCGAATGAGCAAGCTCAAATACCTGGGTGACTTCTGGGACTTTCTCCGCGTCCGCAAGAAGTGGTGGCTGGCGCCGATCGTCATTACCCTCCTGTTGGTGGGTCTGCTGATCGTGCTGACCGAGAGCTCGGCCCTGGCCCCGTTCATCTACGCTCTCTTCTAGGTGACAGGGAACCGTGTCTAGACCGGTTTTGCGTCTCGCTGAGATGACCTGGACCGAGGTCGAGGCGCTGCCGGCCGACCGCACGGTGGCCCTGCTGGCGGTGGGCGCAGTCGAGGCGCATGGACCCCATCTTCCACTGGGAACCGATGGCATCATTGCCGAGAGCATGGTCGCGGCAGCCGCGAACCGGCTCGCCGAGAAGAACCTCGTACCGCTGGTGCTACCGGAGGTGACCTACACCGCCGCTCCGTTTGCGGCCGGCTTCCCGGGGACGATCTCGGTGCGGGCCGAGACCGTCACGGCTCTGCTCGTCGTCATCGCCGACGCCCTGGCGGAGTGGAAGATCGGCACCCTGGGAGTGGCCAACGCCCACCTCGATCCGGCTCATCTTGGAGCGCTCCACGAAGCCGTCGACACGATCCGCGACCGGGGCCGGCTGCGGGTGGCGTTTCCCGATCTGACCTACAAGCCCTGGGTGCTCAGGCTCACCGAAGAGTTTCAGAGCGGAGCCTGCCATGCGGGCTCCTACGAGGGATCGGTGGTGATGGCTGCCCGGTCCGAGCTGGTACGCGAAGAGATTCGGCGCTCCCTCGAACCCAACCCCCAGTCGCTCTCGTCCGCCATCCGCGAGGGCAAGAAGACCTTCGAGGAGGCCGGTGGCGACCGGGCCTATTTTGGCGACCCGGCGGCAGCCAGTGCCGAAGAGGGTCGCCGCACCAGCGAGATCCTGGGTGAGATCCTCGAAGAAGCGATTCTGGCGGAGATGAACTCCTAGTTTCCCCGCTGCCGATAGAGCTCGGCAAGCTCCACGACCTCCTCGTAGATCGATTGTCTCAAGGGGGCCAGCTCGCGGATGAGCCGGCTCCTCGAGCGCTGCAGTAGATAGGCGCGGGACTCGCCGCGAAAACGACCTAGATGCTCGTGAAAGAGAAGCGCGATATAGCCGCTCAGGGGGGCGAAGAACGCCATGCCGAGACCGGCCAACGGCCCCCACAGCTTGCCGGCCAGCAGACTCTCGACCAGCCAGAAGAGGGGGAACAGAAAAAAGGAGATCATCACCTTGTAGGTGGCCGGCTCGTTGGTCTTGCGTTCGAGTCGGAGGTGGCGGCTCACCCAGCCGGGGATCCTGTAGGGAAGCCAGTTGAGCAGCGTGCCGGCCAGCGCCACGGGCAAGAAAAGCAGCAGCCGAACCGTGGTGAGCCCGACAAAACGCGCCACGCGTGATCGTGGGTAGCTGGAGGCGACCTGCTCGTCGCTGAGACCGGCCAGACGCAGGAGCCGGTCGTAGCGCTCTACCTGGGCGGCGAGCTGGCCGATCCGCTCGGGATGCTCGCTGGCGAGCTCGCGGTAACCCTCGATGACGGCCTGTCTCACCGGCACTCGGGCGGCCAACTTGCCGCTCGATGGGACGTCCAGCTCCGGGCGGGCGAAGATATCCGCCGCCCGCTCGATCAGCCGGGCGTCATTCCAGGAGTCGTAGTTGAGGGTCACCCCGGCGAGAGCCTCGCCGACCCTCCGGGTGAGCTCGCGAACGGTGATCTCCGGCTCCTGGGTGTGGCGCTCGATGTCGGCGGCCAGGCCGAGGGGCTCGCCAACCTGAATCAGGACCCGGGAGCGGAACTCGTGTCGGCACTCGAAGATCAGACCCACGGGCACGATCCGGACCCCGAGCGGTCCGTGCTCGCTCTCGGCTTCGAGCGCGATCCGGGCAACACCGGTCTTGAGCGGCTGGAGCGCAGGCTGATCGTGGCTCAGACCCTCCGGGAAGAGCGCGATCGCGCCACCATCGGCCAGGGTCTCGCGGCAGCGAGCAAACGTCTCCAGGTTTTGCGAGACGTCGGCGGCGTCCTGGCGTCGGTAGACTGGGATGGCGCCGCCGAGCTGCATGAGACAGCGGAGACCCCGGCTCTCCCACAGGGTGCTCTTGGCCAGAAAACGGACCGGCACCGGGAGAAAACCAAACAGCAACATGGGGTCGATCAAGTTGTTGCCGTGGTTGGCGACGACCAGCAGCGGTCGACCGCGTGGAAACCGCTCCAGGCCCACGAGCTCGACGCGGCGGAAGAAGGTTCTCGCCACCAGGCGACAGAGAGCCGAAAGAAAGGAGTCCAGGTAGTTCCGCATCGAGAATGGTCCGCCCGCGCCGAGGAGACCTAGCCGGGCCTCTCGGCGGCGCGGATTCCCTCTTCTTCGTCGACCGTCCGGAGCAGGAGGAAGCCCAGAACAAACAGTGCCAGCACGATGGATATCCCAGCGCGCTGGGTACCGAAGATCTGGGTCAGCAGCCCGAGCATGAAGGGTCCGAGGAAGGCGGTAGCCTTGCCGGAGAAGGCGAAGAAGCCGAAGAACTCGTTCTCCTTGTCGGGAGGGACAAATCGCCCCATCAACGAGCGGCTGGCGGACTGGGTGGGTCCCGCGAAGATACCCACCATGATCCCGGCAACCCAGAACATCCACTTGTGGGGAGCCAAAACGGCGATGAGGGTGGCGATCGAGAGCCCCCAGAGGCTTATCTGAATCGTTCTCTTGCCTCCCAACCGATCGTCCAGAAAGCCGAGGACGAAGGCTCCGAGTCCCGCGGCCACGTTGAGAACGATGCCAAAGATCATGATCTCCTGGAGGGTGAAGCCAAAGGTGCCGGCGGCGTAGATGCCGCCAAAGGCAAAGATGGTGACGAGGCCGTCGTTGTAGACCAGCCGCGCTATCAGAAAGCGGAAGATCTGTTTGTACTCGCGAATCTCCTTGAGGGTGGTGGCGAGCTGTTTGAAGCTGGCGTCGAGGACGCTTCCCGAGGTGGTGATCCGCGACTTGTCTTCCCTGACCCACAGAAAGATGGGCAGACTGAAGACGGCAAACCAGGCCGCCACCAGGAGGTTGGTGGCGCGGATGTTCTCGCCGTTCTCGGTCGAGAAGCCGAACAGAGGAACCTCCGGTCGGATCAGCGCGAAGAGCGCCACGACCAGGGCCAGGAGCCCACCCGCGTACCCCAGCGCCCACCCCCAGCCGGAGATCCGACCGATGAGCTCACGCGGCGCGATGTCGGGCAAGAAAGCGTTGTAGAAGACCATCCCCATCTCGAAGGCGATATTCGCGGTCACAAACCAGATGAGCGCGCGCGTGGACTGTCCGGGGAGGACGGTGTAGAGCACCACCGTGCCGAGGATGCAGACGCTCGTGGTCAGCATCAGGAAGAGCTTGCGATAGCCGCCTCGATCGGCCACCGCTCCCAGCAGAGGCGACAAGAGAGCCACCACGAGGGCCGTGATGGTTACGCCCCGGGACCAGAGTGCCGTTCCGGTAACCGTGTCGGGAGCGATGGCTTCGGTGAAGTAGGTGGCGTAGATAAAGGTCACCACCAGCGTCGTATAGGGCGAGTTGGCGAAGTCGTACGAGGCCCAACTAAAGATCTCGCGGCGCTGTGACCAAGTAATGGACTTTGAGCTCACCCGGGGTTCTCCATGGCTGGGAAAGGCGCGAGCGGGCCTTGGGGAAGTGGTCCAGTGCTGCCTTGACAGCCCCGACCTGCGACTCTAACGTTGCCGCATGTTACTCGAAAACCGGGGAGCGGTGGTCACCGGTGGCGGCCGCGGTATCGGTGCCGCGGTAGCCCGGGCGATGGCGGAGGTCGGGGCCCGGGTGGTGGTCAGCGCCCGGTCGACCGATCAGATCGAGAGCGTCGCCGAGAGCCTGCGCCAACTGGGACACAAAGCCTGGGCTGTGACCTGTGACGTCACCGACCCCGATCAGGTGCAGACCCTGGTGCGGGAGTCGACGGAGCTGCTGGGATCGGTGGATATTCTGGTCAACAACGCCGGCATCGCCTCGTCGGCGCCGCTCAAAGCCATCAGTCTCGAGGACTGGGAGCGGATCATGGCGGTCAACGTCACCGGCCCCTTTCTCTGTACCCAGGCTTTTATCCCCGGGATGATCGAATCGGGTTGGGGCAGGGTGGTCAATGTCGCCTCGGTCGCCGGCAAGATCGGGCAGCCCTACATCGCGGCCTACTGTGCCTCGAAACACGCGCTGATCGGTTTTACCCGGGCCGTGGCCGTCGAGATGGCGGCCAAGGGCGTCACCGTCAACGCCGTCTGTCCGGGCTATGTGGACACCCCCATGACCGACGAGTCGGTGGCCAACATGACGAGCAAGACCAGCCTGAACGAGGCCGCTGCGCGGGAGTATCTGGAGAACCTGAGCCCGCAGGGTCGATTGATGGAGCCGGAGGAGGTGGCGCATCTGGTAGTGAGTCTGTGCGCGCCGCTGGCCAAAGGCATTACCGGCCAGGCGGTAGTCCTGGATGGAGGATCGGTACAGTCATGAGCGACGGCAAGCAGCAGGGCGCGGGATCGGATGGATCCTACGGCGGGTTGATCCTCATCAATCCCGAGGATCTGGGGGCCCCGCGGGGCTACTCGCACGGCGCTCTGACGCCCCTGGGTGCGCGGATTCTCTTTGTCGCCGGGCAGGTGGGATGGGATCAGGAACAGCGTCTGGTGGGTGAGGACTTCGTGGCTCAGTTCGAGCGCGCGCTCACCAATGTCGTTCTGGTGGTCAGGGCCGCCGGCGGCGGCAGGCGGGACATCGCGCGGCTGACCATCTACGTCACCGACAAGACCGAGTACCTGGCTGATCTGGGTGCGATAGGTAGGGCCTACCGGCGGGTCATGGACAAGCACTTCCCGGCGATGACGCTGGTGGAGGTCGCCGGTCTGGTGGAGCCGGGCGCCAAGGTGGAGATTGAAGGGACGGCGGCGATCTCGTGAGCTTTCTCTACGACCACGATGCCGAGACCGGCGTCGTGACCCTCACCCTCAACCGTCCCGAGCGGCTCAACGCGCTCACCTTCCGGGTCTACGAGGAGCTGGCGGAGACCTTCCGGCGTCTCGACACCGAGCCCGGGGTGAGGGCGATTCTGCTCACCGGCGCCGGGCGCGCCTTCTGCTCGGGTGGCGATGTCGAGGACATCATCGGACCACTGTTCGAGCGGGACTACCAGGGGCTGCTGGAGTTCACCCGCACCACAGGCGATCTCATCCTCGCCGTGCTCCGCTGCCGGCGGCCGGTCGTGGGCGGCCTCAACGGCACCGTCGCCGGAGCGGGTGCGGTCATCGCCGCGGCCTGCGACATCCGCATCGCCGCCGAAGAGGCCAAGATCGCTTTTCTGTTTACAAAGGTCGGTCTGTCGGGGGCCGATATGGGAGCGTCGTGGCTGCTGCCCCGTCTCGTCGGCCACGGTCGGGCCATAGAGCTGCTGATGACCGGCGACTTCATCGACGCCGAAGAGGCCCATCGCATCGGTCTCTACAACCGGGTGGTGCCGAGCGCAGACCTGATGAAAGAGGCCAGGTCCTGGGCCGAGCGACTGGCGCACGGCCCCTCCTTTGGGCTGGAGGTCACCAAAAAGATGCTCCTTCGCGAGGCGGCCATGGATCTCGAGTCGGCCTTGGCCGCCGAAACCGAGATCCAGGCCAGCTGCATGGAGGACCCAAACTTCCGCGAGGCCTATGAGGCTTTTATCCAGAAGCGAAAGCCGCAATTCGACTGATGATCGATCTCGCCACCATCCGCGCCTTCCTCGACGACCAGCACCTGGAGCTGGCCGAAAAGATCGACGACTTCGTCCTGCGGGAAATCGCACCCCTCCCGGCGCCCGAGGATGACAGCGAGGCGCGGGAGCAGGCGAGGGAGATCCTCGCTCTGCTGGGAGGCGACGGCTGGCTCATGTACTCGGTGCCCGCCGCCTTTGGTGGCGACACCTCACCCCTCGACCTGCGGGCCTGCTGTCTGATCCGCGAAGCCCTGGCCTGGGCCTCGCCCCTGGCCGACGCGGTCTTCTCCCTTCAATGCCTGGGTTCGCTGCCCATCGCCATTGCCGGGAGCGACGAGCTCAAGAAGAGGTGGCTCCCCGATGTGGCCGGTGGTCACGCCATGGCGGCCTTCGCCATGACCGAGCTGCGCGCCGGCTCCGATGTGGGGGCTCTCGAGACCCGCGCCCGACGGGTCGACGAAGGGTATGTGCTGACCGGCCGCAAGCTCTTCATCTCCAACGCGGGTCTCGCCGACTTCTACACCGTCTTTGCACGCACCAGCGAGGACGGGGGTACCAGGGGAATCTCGATCTTCCTGGTGGGCGCCGACACCGCGGGGCTCCGCTTTGTGCGGCCCCAGGTGCTGAGCGCTCCCCACCCCTTGGGCGAGATCGCCTTCGACGATTGCCGGGTAGCCAGTAGCTCACGCATCGGCGAGGAGGGAGAAGGATTCAAGATCGGTATGCGGACCCTCGATCGCGTGCGACCAACAGTCGGCGCTGGCGCCTGTGGCATGGGGTCGCGGGCGCTTGACGAGGCGCTCGGCTACGCCAAGGAACGGGAGCAGTTTGGCCGGCCGCTGGCCGACTTCCAACTCACCCAGCAGAAGCTGGCCCGGATGGCGACCGACCTGGCCGCCGCCCGGCTTCTCGTCTACCGGGCCGCCAGCGAGGCCGATCGAGGGACCGAACGGGTGACGCTCGAATCCTCCATGGCCAAGTACTTCGCCACCGAGGCCGCACAGCGGATAGTGGACGATGCCGTCCAGATCCTGGGTGGTAGGGGGGTCCTCGCCTTCCACCCCGTCGACCGCCTCTACCGCTCCGTCCGCGCGCTGCGCATCTACGAAGGCACCACCGAGATACAACAACTCGTCATCGCCCGCGAGTTGCTCAAGTCCTCCGAAACCTAGGGGAGGGGCCGGATTTCTTCCCTACGGTAGGATCGCGGGGCCGTGTGGAAACCCCCGGAACGCATCAAACACCAACTGCTGGACGCTCGCTGGCCGACGACAGATGAGACGTCTAGCTCGCTGCTGTTCAGCTCGCTAAAACTCGGTTCGGTCACCCTGGAGGAGCGCACCTGGGTCCCCGCGATGGTGCCCTGGCGGGCGACCGAGGAGGGCTTTGTCACACCTGAGATTCTGGCCTGGTACGAACGCTTCGCGCGGGGACAGCCGGGCGCCATCGTCGTCGAGGCCACTGGGATCAGGGACATCCCCTCGGGGCCGCTGCTGCGGATCGGTCACGACCGGTTCATCTCCGGTCTTGCCGAGCTGGTGGAGACCGTTCGGCGGGCGTCGGAAGGGCGCACCCGTCTCTTTATCCAGCTCATCGATTTTCTGACCATCCGGCGGCGTCCAGAGCCGGAGAAGTTCTTCCGCCGCTATCTCCAGATCACCGAGCGCCACCGCGTGGCGGTGGGGGGTGATCGCTCGGATAAAGAGATCCGGGAGCTCCTGCTCGGACTGCCCGAAGATCGGATCGGAGAGATCCTCGCACCGCGGGAGGTCGAGGCCCTGCAAAAGGGCTACCGGGAGCGGGTAACCGACACGCATTTGCCCCACATCCGCGACCTTCCGCGAGTTCTACCCGGTCTCTTTGCCGAGGCCGCCCAGCGGGCACAGACGGCGGGTTTCGACGGGGTGGAGCTCCATTACGCCCACGCCTACACCATGGCGTCGTTTTTGTCGGCCCTCAATCACCGGGAAGACGGCTATGGCGGCTCCCGGGAGAACCGGGTGCGTCTCCCACGCGAGGTCTTTCAGCGAGTGCGTCAAAGTGTGGGCCCGAACTTCACCGTTGGTTGCCGATTTCTGTCAGACGATTGCATCGAGGGGGGCAGCCGGGTGGAGGACGCGGTCTTCTTTGGCGTGGAGCTGGCACGGGCGGGGATGGACTTCCTCTCCCTCTCACGGGGCGGCAAGTTCGAGGATGCCAAACAGCCCAAGATCGGTGAGGCGGTCTACCCCTACACCGGCCCCAGCGGCTACGAGTGCATGCCGACCGTCATCTCCGACCAGCAGGGACCATTCGGTAGGAATGTACCGGCGGTGGCCCGCATCCGGCGGGCCGTCCGCGAGGCGGGCTTGGAAACCCCGGTGGTTGTCGCCGGCGGCATCGGCACCTGGGAGCAGGCCGAGGGCATCCTCCAACGGGGCGAGGCCGACCTGATCGCCGCCGCCCGCCAGAGCCTGGCCGACCCCGACTGGTACCGCAAAATGCATCTCGGTCGCGGCGAGGAGGTCCGTCGCTGTCTTTACACCAACTACTGTGAGGGGCTCGACCAGAAGCACAAGCAGGTGACCTGTCAGCTCTGGGATCGGCTCGCCCTGGACGAGCCCGAGCTCCAGCTCTCCAGAGAGGGCAAGCGCCGGCTCACCGCCCCACCGTGGGACCCCACGAGTTGAAGCGGCCGGCCTCCGTGCCAGCCGGGGAGGGAGGAGAAACGACCGTCACTCCGTTCCGCGGCTGCCGCGGTGTACCGTGTAGCTAACGAGGGCGCGCAGGTTGAAGAGCCCCTCGTTTGCAGTCGAAGTACTCGGTGGCCTTGTGACTTCGAGTGGGCTGTAGAACGCCTCGCCTACCATCCTCCACCGCTCACCCGCGTGGTAAGTGACCCCGGCGGTGAGCGCCAGGGTCACCCCGTCGGTGACCAGCAGCGTCCGATCGACGATCCCCGAGTGCCGCGCATCCACCTGGAACTCCAGGTCCAAATAGTTGGCCGAGAGCCCCACGTGGGGTTCCCATCGACCGGAGCCCCGCGGCTCTTTTGCCCAGGAGACCTCTAGACCCAGCGCGCTGATCTGGTGCTCGTCGTTTGAGGGCTCGACACAATTGAAGGGATTGAGCTCCGGGTTGTCGCCAGCCGCGACCACATCCCCTGGGCAGGTGAAGTCGGCTTGAAGGGTGCCGTACTGGGCGTAGCCGCGAAGACCCAGACGCCAGGTTCTGGCCTGGTGAACCGGTCGTCCGATGGCCACGGCCAGGAGGTTCGGTTCGACGCCGAAGGCCTTGACTGGTGGCACCCAGGTGAGGGTCAACGAGAGCTTTCTGGGCAGACCGATGACAACGGCTGGACGGACGAAGACCGATGTTCTGTTGAGGTCTTCGGTCTTCGTACCATTAAAGCCGACAGTCCGCTCGGCCTCACTCAGCGACGGCACCCAGCCGCCCTCGAGATCGAGGTCGATGCGCCCCGGCTCGAGGACCCGGGGTGCGCCAAAGCCGGTGAGTAGGGTCAGCGAGGCGTAGTACTTCATCGCCCAGGACTCGGGACGGTCGAAATCCAGCTTATCGGTGAAGTCGAGGACGGTTTGAGCCCCAGCCGCCGGCACCCAGGAGACGGCAAGCAGGCCGACCAGTATCAGGACCGGCAAAAGCAGAAATCGGGATAGCATCAATAGCCCGGGGCAGGTGTCGGAGCGTTGGCGCCGACCCGAATCGATCCCTTCATGTCGTGGCTGTTCTCATGGGTGCGGCACCTGTACTCGAATGTCTTGCCGTTGTCAGTGGCGCTCGATGTCCACTGAAAGGCGTCGCCCACCTGCTGGAATACGAATTGGCTGTCCCAGGTCATGTCCTTGGCGGTACTGGTGTGGGTCATATCCTGGCCGTCAAAGACCCAGCGTACGGTCTGCCCCGCGTTGATCGTCACCGACTTGGGCACAAATTCGAAGTCCTGAACCTGGATGGTGACCGTGTTGGTTGGCGCTGGAGTAGTGGGTGAAGTTGGGGTGCTACTCGAGCCACCACCACCACCACCACTGCAGCCGGCGATCCCGAGCAACAGAAGGACGATCGCAATTGAATGGAATTTCTTGGACATCTCTTCTTTCTCCTTCTATATTCTTGTTCGATGAGGACAACAGGTTGGTTTTCCCGCTCAGGTCTCGACTATCGATCCTGAGGGTCCAACGAGCTCCTTCATACGTATGTGTTCCATGAGAGCACTGGCAGGTTCAACGGACCGAGGAATTGAACCTTTGGAGCTCTCCTGGGGACTTACTGTGTTGAAAGGGATCGAGTAGTGGCCGCAAAGAGGACGACCGATAGACGTAATATACGGATGGTGCAAGACAGCGCCGTGATATCCGGGCCGGACACCGCAGCCGTCGAGTCGTCGACCAGCGACGACACGAGCTTATTGCGAAGTGTCGCCCGCCAGGATCGGGAAGCCTTCGAGGCCCTCTATCGCCGTTACTACCCGCGGCTCTATCGTTATCTCCTTCGTCTCGTGCGGCGCAGCGAGATGGTGGCGGAGATCCTCAACGACGTGATGCTGGTGGTCTGGCAGAAAGCGGGAAGCTTCGAGGAGAGGTCGCAACCGTCGACATGGATTCTGGGTATCGCCTACAGAAAGGGCGTGAAAGCGTTGCGCCATCAGTCCAACCAGCCGGTTGCGGTGCCGCCCGAGACGGTCGCGGCTTTCGAAGACCCGGAGCCGGCACGGAGACAGGCCGACTTGGAGATGGGCATGGTCCTGCGGAGCGTCCTCGAAGGTCTGTCGCCCGAACAACGAGCTGTCGTCGAGCTGACCTACCACTACGGCTATTCCTACCGGGAGATAGCTCAGATCACAGGTGTACCAGTCAACACAGTAAAGACTCGTATGTTCTATGCGCGCAAGCGGCTCAAGGAGTCTTGGTCTGACCGGATGGGTTCCGGTCGCGCCGGGCCGTCCACAGGGGGGAGCTCATGATGAGTAGTTCCAGGGGGTCAGATACCTCGATGAGGCACCAGGATGTATGGGAGGTGTTGCCCTGGTTTGTCAACGGCAGCCTAGAGGACCAGGAGCTCGAACAGGTCGAGCGACATCTCGCCGGTTGCGAAGAGTGCCGCCATGAGGCTTCCGAGCTCCAACAGATCGCCAGAATCATGGTCGGTGCCGGCGCATCAATGGTCATGCCGGACGAGGCCTTCCCCGAGCTCCTATCGAAGATCGAGGAGGCAGAACGGCGCGATTCCGCACCGTGGGGTCGGTGGCTGAGGCCGGATGGTTGGCCCCGCCGTCTGCTCCTGGCTTCCTCCGCGGGGCCGTTCTTGCGACCGGTGCTGGCAGCAGGTCTGGTGGTCATCGCCTTGCTGGCGGCCATCCTCTGGCGGCAGACGGCCCCTGCGCCCCCGGAGACATTCCGTACCCTGTCCGATCCTGTGCCCGTGGTCGAGTCGACGGGTCTTCAGGTACGGATGGTCTTCTCGTCGGAGGTAGACGAGGGGACCCTGAGAAGCTTGCTGCTCGAGGTGGGAGGACAGATCGTCGGTGGCCCATCACCCTACGGGGTCTACACCGTTGAGCTATCGGCAAAGGAGGATCCGACCGCGCGCGCAAAGCTGCTGGAAGAGATTCGAGCGCGCAGAGAGGTGGAGTTTCTCGAGCCGGTCTCGAACGAATGAGCCGATCCATCTGGAAGAATTTCCTTCTTGCCGCGCCGATCCTGTTGTGGCTCGGCTGTGCCACGACCGGCTCGCGCGAGCCGGTCGAGACGGCCGGCAAGATTCCGAAACCCGGTGTCGAGGAGCAGCGCGGCCACCAAGTGATGGCGATCCTTCACCAGATCCCTCCCTCACTTTGGCGCCGAGAGATGGCGGAGCTGGCCGGCGCCTATGATCTGGACGTCGTTCTCGCCTGGGAGATCCCGTCGCTGGAGGCCCCATGTGTGCTCTTCGAAGGTCCCCGGCACATTCCCGTCGAGGAGCTCGCGGAGAGCCTCGGACGCGATCACCGGGTGGAGCTGGCCGAGCCCATTCAGTTCTTCCGTGTTCTCGAGAGCTCGTACAACGACTCCCATTACCATCTTCAGCATGCGGCCAAAACGCTGGGCCTCGAGAAGGCCCAACGCTGGTCGACGGGCAAGGGGGTCTCTGTGGCCGTCGTGGATACCGGGGTCGACGTGGCTCACCCCGATCTGCAGGGCCAGGTCGTCGCGGTGCAAAACCTCGTCGAGGGAGACGACCCGAGCTTTACCGGTGATATCCACGGAACTGCCATAGTCGGGATCATCGCCGCCCGAGCCAACAACGGAGAGGGCATCGTGGGAGTGGCCCCCGAAGCCCAGGTGCTGGCACTCAAGGCCTGTTGGCAAAGCGACCGCGCCGCGAGTGGGGCCCTCTGCAACACCTACACCCTGGTTCGGGCCATCGACCTGGCCATCCGGGCTCGGGCCAAGGTTGTCAATCTCAGCCTGGCGGGCCCGGAGGATCCCATCTTGGCCCGGCTGCTGACCAAAGCGATCGACCAGGGGGCGGTGGTGGTAGCGGCGGTCGACGAGGCGAGCAGTGAGGGACCCGGCTTTCCGGCCTCCCTCGATGGGGTCATCGGAGTGGGTGTTGCCGATCCCCCGGGTCTGAGCCCAGAGCAGAGTCGGCGGCGTCACAACACCGATCTGGTTGCACCTGGCGTCGACATCCTGACGACGGTCCCCCGGTCGGCCTATGACTTCCTTTCCGGTAGCTCTCTCGCCGCCGCCCACACAACGGGGGTGGTGGCGTTGCTGCTCGAGCGACAACCCGACCTGACCCCGACCGAAGTCGCATCCCTTCTGCGTGAGACCGCCCACCAGACCCCTCCCCGAACCAACCCTGGAGGACCCCTCTATGCGATCGATGCCTGCGCCGCCCTCGCCAAGCTGATCGGTTCAGGCTCCTGCTAGGATCAGCGCATCGGCAAAGCGTTGCCGCGGGAGACACGAATGAGGATCGTGTGCGTAGGTGGGGGACCGGCCGGACTCTACTTCTCATTACTGATGAAGAAGGCCTTTCCCTCGGTGGAGATCACCGTTATGGAACGGAATCGCCACGACGACACCTTTGGCTGGGGGGTGGTCTTTTCCGACGAGACGCTGGCCAGCTTCGAGGCCGCGGATCGCGAGAGTTGCCAGGCTATCAGGGAGAGCTTCAAGAACTGGCGCACCATCGAGACCTACTTCAAGGGCACCTGCACCGTCTCCACCGGCCACGGTTTTGCCGCCCTGCCTCGCACCCAGCTCCTCATGATCCTCCAACGGCGCTGTATCGAGCTGGGGGTGGAGCTCAAGTTCGAGACGCAAGCGGACGATCTCGAGCAATTTGCCGAGGCCGATCTCCTGGTCGGATCCGACGGCGTCAACAGCCTCGTCCGTGAGACCTATGCCCAGTACTTTCAACCGCGGATCGACTGGCGGAAGTGTAAGTTCTGCTGGCTCGGCTCGGACAGGCGTCTCGATGCCTTCACCTTTATCTTCGAGGAGAGCGAGTACGGTCTCTTCCAGGTTCACGCCTATCCGTTCGAGGAGGTCTCTAGCACCTGGATCATCGAGTGCCGAGAGGAGGTCTGGCGCCGGGCCGGCCTCGACGAAGCGAGCGAGTACGACACGATTGCCTTCTGCGAGAAGCTTTTTGCCAAGCACTTGGACGGTCACCGGTTGCTGTCAAATCGCTCGGTCTGGCGGACCTTTCCGACCGTGCGCTGCCGTACCTGGCATCACCGCAACGTGGTCCTGCTCGGGGACGCCGCTCATACCGCTCATTTTTCCATCGGCTCGGGTACCAAGCTCGCCATGGAAGACTCGATGGCTCTCGTCAGACAATTCCGCGAGCACGGTACCGGTGATGTGCCCACGGTGTTGAAGAGCTACGAGGATGCTCGCTGGGTGGACATCCTCAAGCTCCAGAAGGCCGCTCAGACGAGCAGGGAGTGGTTCGAACACTCCGCCCGCTACATGGACCAGGAGCCCATTCAGCTGACTTTCAATCTGATGACCCGCTCGAAGCGGATCACTTATGACGAGTTGGAGAGACGGGACCCCGATCTCGTCGACCAGGTCAACGACTGGTTCAGGGTCGAGGCGGGTGCGCCCTTGACCAGCGACGGCAACGCTCCGGCGCCCATTTTTGTGCCCTTCGAATTGCGGGGCCTGAGGCTGGAGAACCGTATCGTCGTGAGTCCCATGTGCCAGTACTCGGCCAAAGACGGCACGCCTGGTGATTGGCATTTGGTGCATTTGGGAAGTCGTGCCATCGGTGGTGCCGGTCTCGTCTTCACCGAGATGACCGATGTGCTCCCGGAGGGGCGGATCACCCACGGCTGTGCCGGCATGTATGCCCCGGAGCATGTTGCCGCCTGGCGGCGGATCGTCGACTTCGTGCACGCAAACTCTCACGCCAAGATCGCCATGCAACTCGCTCACGCTGGGCGCAAAGGCTCGATGCATCTGCCCTGGGAACAGCAGGATTCGCCTTTGCGGCCGGAGGAGGGCGCATGGCAAACGGTGGCGCCATCGCCTTTCGCCTTCCAACCAAACTGGCCGGCTCCCAAAAAGATGGAGCGCGAGGACATGGACCGGGTCATAACCGCCTTTGCCCACTCGGCACAACTCGCCGAGGAGGCCGGTTTCGACATGATCGAGCTCCATATGGCCCACGGCTATCTGCTGTCGAGCTTCATCTCGCCGTTGTCCAATCGGCGGCGCGACGAGTACGGTGGCAGCCTCGAGAATCGGATGCGCTTCCCCCTCGAGGTTTTCCGGGCGGTGCGCGAAACCTGGCCTGATGACAAGCCGATCGCAGTGCGCATCTCCGCTTCAGACTGGATGGCCGACGGCAGTGGCGTCGGAGCGGAGGACTCGGTTCTTGTGGCCCTATACCTGAAAGAGGCGGGCTGTGACCTGGTCGATGTCTCCTCGGGGGGCAACTCGCCGCTGTCCGAGCCCGAATACGGCCGCATGTACCAGGTTCCCTTTGCCGAGCAGATCCGCTTCGGTGCCGGGATCCCGGTAGCGGCGGTGGGGGCCCTGCTGGGCGCCGATCACGCCAACACGGTGCTGGCAGCGGGGCGCGCCGATCTTGCCGTGATGGCACGGGCGCATCTCCGGGATGCCTATCTCACGCTCCACGCCGCCGAAAAGTACAGCTTCTGGGATCAGCACTGGCCCGATCAGTACCTGGCCGCCAAGCCGAGACCGAGCCAGCCGCCGACCAAGCGTCGCTAACCGGTGGCGGGAGGGAAGAGATCACCATGCACAGCTACAAGCGAACGGTGAGCGAGGATGGCCGCACGCGGGTGGAGGTCCCCTTCCGCGGGACCGAGCTTCTGGCTGTGCCGATCTACAACAAAGGCACGGCTTTCACCACTGAGGAACGGGCGACCTTCGGACTCGACGGACTTCTCCCCGAAACCGTGAGCACGATGGACCTCCAGGCCCGCCGCATCTACGAGAGCATCGTCCGCAAACCGGAGCCGCTGGAGCAGTACATAGGTCTTGCTGGTCTTCAGGACCGCAACGAATACCTCTACTATCGGGTGCTCCTCGATCACCTGGAGGAGTTCCTGCCGGTGGTCTACACCCCCACGGTGGGCCAGGCCTCCAAGGAGTACAGCCACATCTTCCGGCGGGGCCGCGGTATCTGGATTACACCCGCGCATCGGGGGCGGATCGCCGAGGTGTTGCGCAACAGCTATTTTGCGGATGTTCGCCTGATCGTCGCCACCGACAACCAGGCCATCCTCGGCATCGGCGACCAGGGAGCCGGTGGCATGGTCATCCCCATCGGTAAGCTCGCCATCTACTCGGCCGCCGCCGGCATCCACCCCGCCGAGACCCTGCCCCTGAGTCTCGACGTGGGCACCGACAACCGGCGTCTGCTGGACGATCCGCTCTACCTGGGCTGGCGGCAGCCCCGACTCCAGGGCGATGAGTACTTCGATCTGGTCGCGGAGTTCGTGGCGGCTGTCCAGGAGGTCTTTCCCCGCGCCCTCCTGCAGTGGGAGGACTTCCAAAAGAACAACGCTTTCGAGCTCCTCGAGCGGTACCGGGAACGGATCGTCTCGTTCAACGACGACATCCAGGGAACGGGGGCGACGGCTCTCGCCGGGCTGATGGCCGCGTGCTTGATCGCGGAGGTGGAGCTTTCGCGGCAGCGGATCGTCATCGTGGGTGGCGGTGCCGCCGGCATCGGTATCGCCCGTCAGCTGCGATCGGTGCTTGCCGCGGAAGGTCTTTCAGGTTCGGACCTTCACCGGGCCGTGGCGGTTCTCGACTCGAAGGGGTTGATAGTCGACGACCGGGAGCGCATCGATCAACCCAAGAGGGAAGTGGCGTGGCCGACGGAGCTGGCGGCGGCCGAAGGGCTCGGCTCCAGTCGGGATCTCCACGCGGTCGTCTATGCGCTAAAGCCCAGCGTTCTCATCGGCACCTCGGGTCAGACGGGTATCTTCAGCGAAGAGCTCGTCCAGGAGATGGCCAAACACACCGACCGCCCCATCATTTTTCCATTCTCCAATCCCAACGATCTGTCCGAGGCCCGGCCCCAGGATCTACTCTGGTGGACCGAGGGGCGCGCCCTGGTGGCAACCGGCAGTCCCTTCCCCCCGGTCGACTTCAACGGGCGAGAGCTCACTATCTCGCAGGGTAACAACGCGTTGATCTTCCCCGGTGTGGGTTTGGGGACCCTGGTGGCCGGGGCGAGCGAAATCTCCGACGGCATGTTCACCGCCGCCGCTCGGGCACTGGCCGCCAGCGTCACGCAGGATGAGCGCTCCGCCGGGCGGCTGTTTCCCGCGATCTCGCGGCTGCGCGAAGTGACGCGCGACATCGCCGCCGCCGTCGTCCGCCAGGCCCGCGACGAGGGTCTGGCCCGAGATATCCCCGACGACCAGATTGACGACAGTGTGAAGCGAGCCATGTGGACCCCGGAATACCCAGAATACGTGCCTGTCTGATGGCAGATCGAAAGCCCATGCCGTTTCGTGCCCACCTCGCCGTCCGCTTTGGTGACATCGACGAGGCCGGCTTTGTCTACTACCCGCGCCTCGTCCACTACTTCCACGTCGCCATGGAGGAGTTCTTCGCCCACGTCCTGGGTGTCGATTACCCGACCTTCCTCGCTGAGCACCGTCTGGGTCTTCCGACCGCCCACCTCGAAGTCGACTTCCATCGCCCACTCCACTACGGCGACCACCTCGAGATCGAGGTAGCGATCGACAAGGTCGGCCAAACCTCGATCGGCTGGCGATACCAAATCTTCCGCCCTGACGAGAAGGAGCCCGCCACCGAAGCCCACATCGTCACCGTCAACATGGACATGGACACTCTCGAGAAGAAAGAGATACCCGAATGGCTGAGGAAGCAACTCGAAGGCTACAGAGACCAGGCCGACAAGTAGCCCTCTCGGGCCAATGTCACTTTATCCGTCACAATTCCAATCCGTAAAATCCAACCACTACCCCGACGTCAGGCGCGAAACCCTGAAGTGATAAGACTCCTCCCTGCTCACCAATCTCACCCCAGGCATGCCTACATCCTCCACACGGCCCTT
>JBAUDS010000216.1:0-3455 GCA_049678185.1 Thermoanaerobaculia bacterium | reverse complement strand
TCGATGACCAGATCGGTGACACCGGTGTTGTCGCTGATCTCCAACACCTGCTTCCAGCTCTTGCCGCCATCGGTGGTCTTGTAGAGACCCCGCTCACCGCCGGGCGCCCAGAGCGGCCCCTGGGCGGCGACATAGACCACATCCGAGTCGCGGGGGTCGATGACGATCTTGCCGATGTGCTCCGAGCTCTCCAGCCCCATCCGCTCCCAGCTCTTGCCGCCGTCGAGGCTCTTGTAGACCCCGTCGCCGTAGCCGGCGCTCCGTTGGCTGTTGTTCTCCCCGGTCCCAATCCAGACGACATTCGGGTTCTTGGGATCCACAGTCACACAACCGATCGAATAGGAGCCATAGTCGTCGAAGATCGGCTCCCAAGTGGTGCCGTTGTTGACCGTTTTCCAGACGTTGCCCGAGGCGACCGCGACGTACCAGACGCTGTGGTCGGTCGGATCCTTGGCGATATCGGCGATGCGGCCCGACATCAGGGCCGGACCGATGTTGCGCAGCTCCAGCCCGGCAAAGGTCTCCGCCGTGAGACGGCCCTCCTCGCCGCTCGCTGAGCTCCCATCGGAGTTGCGGTCGGCGGCGGCGACGGCCGCCGGCACCAAGACACACACCATACAGAGCAGGGCGAATGCTTGTTTCATCATCCCTCCATTGGATAATCGAATCCTAACCGAAACCGGCGGCGGGTGGCCGGCGGTCCGGGCTGCTAGACTGACAGGGCTGGTCTTGAGGGAGACCGGACATGTCTGCAACCTTTGGCTGCCAAAACATGAGCGACCCGCTGCGGCGGGTACTGGTAAAGCGGCCCGACGAGGCCTTTGCCGTGACGGATTTCGAGCGTTGGCACTACACCGCGCCTCCCGAGCTCGAGGCCGCCCAGCGAGAGCACCAGGGTCTGGTCGAGTTATTGCGGCAGAGCGGCGCCGAGGTGATCTACCACGACGAGCCCCAGCCCGATCGCGCCGACGCCATCTATGTATTCGACCCGGCGCTCGTCACCGCTCAGGGAGCGGTCATTCTGAAGATGGGCAAAGAGGACCGGCTGGGCGAAGAAGCCGCGATGGCGCGCCGCTTTGCCGAGCTGGAAATCCCGATACTCATGACCCTCGAGGGCGAAGCGCGGGCCGAAGGGGGCGATCTACTCTGGGTCGACGAGCACACACTGGCGGTCGGACTCGGTTTTCGCACCAACGCCGAGGGGTTGGCACAGCTCCGGCAGGGTTTGTGCCCCCTCGGAGTCGAGATCGTCCCGGTCGAGCTCCCCTACTACCGCGGCCCCGACACCTGCCTCCACCTGCTGTCGCTGATCAGCATTGTCGACAGCGATCTGGCCGTGGTCTATCCGCCGCTTTTGTCGGTGCCGTTCTGGACCCTGCTCGAGGAGCGCGGCTTCCGATTCGTCGAGGTGCCGGAGGAGGAGCTGGCAACCATGGGACCCAACGTCCTGGCCCTGGCCCCGGGCAAGTGTGTGATGCTGGAAGGTAATCCCGTCACCAAAAGCCGCCTCGAGGAGGCCGGCTGCGAGGTCCACACCTATCGGGGCAACGAGATATCGCTCAAGGCCGAGGGTGGACCCACCTGCCTCACCCGCCCGATTTTGCGACGAGCCTGAGCTTGATCCGATCCAACACCTGAAGGAGGGCACTTCATGATCCACTCGACGACTGGGTTGTCCGGGAGCGGATACCGAAGGGGATTGTCCGTCAGCGCGGCGTTTCTCCTCACCGGCTTGCTGTCGCTGGCCGCCGGCTGCACCGCCGGCCCCGAGGAGGCGGTTCGAGCGCCTGACTCCGGGGCGGCCGCGGTCGATGCCCTCTTTGCCCATTTCTCAGAGGGTGCTTCACCGGGGGTGGCAGTGGCCGTGGTGCGCGACGGTGAGATCGTCCACCAGGCCGGCTATGGGCTCGAAGATCTCGACAACGGCACTCCTATTACCCCCGACTCGGCCTTCCGCCTAGCCTCGGTCAGCAAGCAGTTCGCCGCCATGGCCATCATGCTGCTGGCCGAGGAGGGGAAGCTCGGCTACGACGACTCCGTCGTCGACTACCTCCCCGAGCTCGAGCGATTTAGCACCGAGATCACCATCCGACATCTACTCCAACACACCAGCGGTCTGCCCGATTACTACGACACCCTCGAAGCCGAAGTCGAGGATCACTGGCCCACCAACCAGGAGGCGGTCGAGTTCTTTTCGCAGTGGGGCGAAGCCCTCTTCCCCGCCGGCGAGCGGTACGAGTACAGCAATCCGGGCTACGAGATGCTGGCCGCCATCGTCGAGCGGGTGACCGGCCAGTTGTTTCGCGAGTACATGGGCGAGCGGATCTTCCAGCCGCTGGCAATGAACCACACCACGGTGTTCGACCAGACCGAGCCGGAGATCGCCAACCGCGCCTACGGCTACACCCGCGAGGGCGAAGGGTTTGCCATCGACGACGAACATGCCCTCAACTACCTCGGTGGTTCCGGCGGCATCTACTCCACCGTAAGTGACCTCTATCTCTGGGACCAGGCCCTCTACACCGAGCAACTGGTCAGCCGCTCGACCCTCGACCAGGCCCTGGCACCGACCGTGCTCAACGACGGAGAGGAGTATCCCTACGGCTTTGGCTGGAGGCTGGGTCAGGACGACGTCCTGGGGCCCCGACTTTCCCATTCCGGAGGATGGCTGGGGTTCAGTACCCGCTACGTCAGGTATCCAGATCGACGATTCAGCGTCATTCTGCTGTCCAACCTCGACGATTTCGACGGACCCGGCTACGCCCGTCGCATCGTTGACGCTTACTTCCCTCCCCCACCACAGGTCATCGTCAATGCGCGCGTCGTGGACGGCACCGGCTCCCCACAGGTCGAAGCCGACGTCCGCATCGAGAATGGTCGGATCACCGGCGTGGGCGATCTCGAGCCCGCCGACGGCGACAGCATCATCGACGCCCAGGGGCTTGTGCTCGCCCCCGGCTTTATCGATACCCACAGCCACGCCGATAGCGACATCTTCTACTATCCCGAGGCCGAGGCGGCGGTGAGCCAGGGAGTCACCACCGTCATCGTCGGTGCGGACGGGGATTCGCAACTCCCGCTCGCAGACTTCTTCGAACAGCTGGAGCAGAGTCCGGCGGCGGTCAATATGGCCTCTTTTGTCGGTCACGGAACCCTGCGCGAGGAGGTCATGGGCGCAGACTTCGAGCGTGCGGCCACCGACGATGAGATCGCGGCGATGCGCGACCTGCTGCGAACAGAGATGAGTGCCGGTGCACTGGGGCTTTCCACCGGGCTAGAGTACGATCCCGGGATCTACTCGACAACCGAGGAGGTGGTCGCGCTTGCCGAAGTGGCGGCCTCGCTGGGCGGGCGCTACACCAGCCATCTCCGGAGCGAGGACCGGCATTTCTGGGAAGCGGTGGACGAGATCATCGCCATCGGCCGCGAAGCCGCAATCCCGGTCAACATCACCC
>JBAUDS010000215.1:0-3860 GCA_049678185.1 Thermoanaerobaculia bacterium | reverse complement strand
TGGCCATAAAGGCCAAGAAGATCGTCTGCACCAGCAGCACCAGCCCCTGCTGCAGGATCTCCCCCGAGGGGTGGAGCAGACCCCGGAGGATGTCCGAGGCCTTGGAGAACTTGGTCAGAAAGGTGACGAGCTGTACCTCGGTGATAAGCCAGCCGGTAAAGAAGGTGAGCTGGATGAGCAGCGCGACAAACCAGCCGCGAAAGGTCTGGGTCCAGGGAACGTCCCGCTCCTCCTCGGGGACACCGTAGATCAGAGCGCCGCCTGGGGGTGTGCCGAGGATGCCACGAGCGAGGTGCCAAGCGGTCGCCAGAGCCACAGCGGCGACAACCACCCACCCATAGTGGAGAAGTAGCAGCACCTCTTCGGGAGTCACCAGCAGACCGGTCGGGCCCCGCCGGCCGGAGAAGGCGATGACCAGAAACTCGATCATGACCAGGGCCAGCACCCACAGCACGACATCGATAGCGAGGGCCTGCAGCCTGGTCAGGTGTCCACGCCAGCGAGGCTGGTGAGCGGCGAGAGTTGTTGAGGGATCGGTCATCTCGGTGTCACGTGGTCAGCGTCGAAGTGGGCACGGCGTCCTGGCCATAGATCTCTCGAAAGGTCTTGCCATCGAAGTCCTTGGGGCCGCCCTCGTAGACCAGCTTGCCGTCCCGCAGGGCCACCAGACGGGTGGCGAAGCGCTGGATCAGATCGATATCGTGGAGGGTGCAGATCACCGTCATCCCCTCGTCTCGGTTGAGCGCCTCGATGTGACGCATGACCGAGTGGCGCATCGCCGGATCGAGCGAGGCCACCGGCTCGTCGGCCAGGATGAGGCGTGGTTGCTGCATCAGTGCCCGGGCGATGGCGACCCGCTGTTGCTGTCCGCCTGAGAGAGCATCCGCCCGACTCGCTCCCCGGCCGCCGAGGTCGACCCGCTCGAGACAGGCGCGGGCGCGCTCGGCCTCCTCCTCGGGAAAACGCGCCACGAGGCTTCTAAGGAAAGGCGCGCGTCCCAGAGAACCCGACAGGACGTTGAGCAGCACCGAGTGCCGGCGCACGAGATTGAACTGCTGAAAGATCATGCCGATCTGGGCTCTCGAGGCACGGAGCTTGGAACCCTCGGCAGCCGTGATCTCGTTGCCAAAGATCCAGACCCGGCCCGCGGTGGGGTCGATGAGGCGATTGATACAACGCAACAGGGTGGACTTGCCCGAGCCGGAAAGCCCCAAGACCACCAGAAACTCGCCGCCATGGACGGTGAGAGAGACGTCGGCTAGAGCCTGGATGCCACCGGGATAGACCTTGGTCAGGCCCTCGATCCGAACCGCGTCTCCCGCTGTCGTACCAGCGGCTGCGACCGTCGGTCGGTCAGCTCTCACTCGCTCTCCTCTTGCCGCCGCCGCTCGAGCTTCTCCTCCTCGGCCTCCAGCAGACCGGCGGCGCTCACACCGGAGGCCGACAGCGCCTGGCGGATGCCGTCGAAGGCCGAGTCGTTGGTAGGGGTAGCCTCGATACCGGCCACCAGGTCCAGGAGGGCGCTTCGACCCTCGTCGGTGACCAGAAACCGCTGGAGAGAGGCGGCAAAGGTCTGCCAGGTCTCCTCAGGGAAGCCTTTCCGCGCCACACAGACGTCGTTGGGGATGGGGTCGGTCAGCGCGATGATCCGCACCTCGTCCAGAAACGCGAGCCGATCTTCGGGTTTCATCCGGCTCAGCAGGATGGTGCGGGCATCGCCGACAAAGGTGCCGTTGCGCTCCTCCCTCTCACCCGGCGGCACATAGTAGGCCGAGCCGGCATCGGCTTTGCCATCCCACACGGCTTGCACCACGTTGGGATGGCCGCCGGCGAAGTAGACCCGGCCGAGTGAGACGCCGTGCTGGTTGAGGAGCAGCCGCGGAAAGATGTGCCCGGAGGTCGAGGTCTCGTCCGAGAAGGCGTAGCGCTTGCCATTGAGATCGCCGATCCGGCTCACCCCGGAGTCGACACGGGTGTAGACACACCCGTAGTAGGCGGTGGCCCGTTCGGCGGCGGGCTCCTCGGTCTTGAAGATGATCCGGGTGTCGGCGAGGGTGCCCGGACGCTGGGCCTCCAGCTGCTTGCGACCATCGCCAACCAGATCGAAGGGTCCCGAGAAGACCCAGGAGCTGACCGCGGCGTCCACCTCGGTCGGGCTCTCCACCAGCTTGCGCACGGCCTCGAGGCTGCTGGCGGTGGGGACCTGGATCCAGCCCGGGGCTTCACGGTTCAAGACGGCCAGCAGCTTCTGCTGCAGCTCGTCGCTGAGGTCGGTGGGGAAGGCCACGGCCCGACCGGCGAGATCCTGGAGGCTCTCGGGCTGTCGTGCCCCCGAGCGGGTTATCAAGGTGCCGTAGCGGTAGACCGAGCGCACGACCTGGAGCTTGGCCTCCGTGCCGTATCTGGCGTGGGCGATGACGTAGGCGAATGCCGGCATCCAGGCGACGTCGGCCTGCCCCGAGCCCAGGGCCTGGATGACGGCGGCGTAGCTGGTCGGAACCTCGGAGCGGATGGTCAGACCACTGTCCTGGCGGACAAAGCGGGCCAGCTCGTCCCCCCTTCGGACCAGGGTTCCCTGCTCCACCGAGGGCACAAAGAGCATGCGAATGATGCTCTCGGCGGCCCCCTCGAGACGAGCGCGGCGATTGAGGCCCCAGACAAAGGCGACAAAGCCGAGGATGACCAGGCCCCACCCGATGCGGGGCAGCCAACGAAATCTTCGTCGTTTGCTGGACATTTCCCCCCTTGACTCTAGCTGGCGTGCCTCGCGACGTAGTCTACCGGGAATCGGCCGCTTCAGGCCCTCGGGGCTAGAGCTTCGTCCGGATCTCTTCCAGGAGCTGCCTGGTGTTCTTGGCGCGGGTGGTCCAGTAGGTAGTGATCATCCCGGTCGATGGCTTATCGTGACGGTGGCGATCGATCCAGAGGTCGCATTCGCCCCGGAGCCAATCGAGGGTGGCGCCGGCGTCCTGGGACATCAGGGTCTCGAGGACAAAGCGCCTCTCTCCCAACCGCACACCCAACCCGAGCTCGCGCGCGGCGCGGTGAAAATCGGCTCGGACGAAGATGAGGCCGCTGCGAACCGGAGACAGCAGTGACTGCAAGAAGGCCCGGCCCCCCTCCTCGTCCGGATGGGCCGGTCCGGGGGCCTCGCGGAGGTGGAGCGGTAGTTGTTCCGGAAGACCCTCACGCTCGGTCTCCTCGCCGAGGGCCGTGGTGAGCTGCTCGGCCCACCGGCGATAGAAGGGGGGACCGATCTCTGTCAGCTTGGCCAGATAGGGGGGTAGCCAACAAAGGAGGTGCTCCCACAGGAAGGCGCGGCGGGCCTGCCTCCAGGCTTCTCGCTGGCGACCATCCTCGGCTTCGTCTTCGAGCTCCGCCAGCCGGGCGTAGAGAGCCAGCATCACCGCCAGGTGATCGGGCTCGGCGGGTGGATCCAGCGCCAGGGCCCGCCAGAAGCCGGCGATGCGATCGCGGGCCTCGCCGCCCATCATCCCTTCGGCTCCCAGGTAGATCGAAGCGTAGGGATAGAGCTGGAAGAGAAACAGCTCACTGAGCTCCGGGCCGTCGGGAAGCGGCCCCAGCTCGAGGAGGTCGGCCAGTCGCCGGCTTTCCGGCCCGGTGGGCTCGATGAGGGATGCGAGCGCCCTGAAGACTTCCACGGCTAGCCCGACCTTCTTACCGGTCGTCGTAGCGAGACGTCGTAAATGTCTGAAGATGCAAGGCTTGCGACTGAGGGCGACGAAGGCGTACTGTCAGTACGTTGAGGAGCCCGACTGGAGCGTAACGCAGCAGATTTAGGCATTTCCGGCGTCGCAGTAGATGACCGGTGAGAAGGTCGGGCTAGAGCTACCGATCGC
>JBAUDS010000214.1:0-1766 GCA_049678185.1 Thermoanaerobaculia bacterium | reverse complement strand
CAGCCGGCGCATCTCCTCGGCATTGCCGGCGACGCTCCGCTCGCGAATATTGGAGGTCATGGGAGATGGTTCCTAAGAGGCAAAGTCGGGGTAACTGCGATCGCGTTCCGAGATAGAGGTGGGCTTTGCCGGCCACTCGATACCAAAGGCCGGGTCGTCCCAGCGCACGCCGCGTGCCGAGTCGGGATAGTAGAACTCCGACATCTGATAGAGCACCTCGGTGTTGTCCTCGAGGGTGAGAAAGCCGTGGGCAAAACCACCTGGGATGTAGAACATCGTCCGATTCTCGGCGCTGAGCGTCACTCCGTGCCACTGGACGAACGTCGGGGAGAGGGGGCGCAGATCGATGATGACGTCATAGATCGCGCCCGCGGTGCAGCGCACGACCTTCGACTCTTCGTGGGGTGGAGCCTGGAAATGCATGCCGCGCAGCGTTCCCCGTTGTCGGTTGAACGAGACGCTCGACTGGACGACCGTCGAGTCCAGGCCGTGGGCCTCGAACTCCTCCTGGCAAAAGGTGCGGGCAAAAAACCCCCGCTCGTCCTCGTGCGGCTCGATGTCGATGACAAAGGCACCGGCCAGGGGGGTCTCGAGAAAGATCATGAGAGAACGGTGACCTCCGGGATGGCCA
Organism: Thermoanaerobaculia bacterium; assembly: GCA_049678185.1. GTDB lineage: Bacteria > Acidobacteriota > Thermoanaerobaculia > Multivoradales > JAHEKO01 > M0029. Next base: position 1,135 of record JBAUDS010000214.1, on the reverse strand, counting down.
CAAAGAACTGTCCCCCCCAGCTGCTCAGGTCGGTCACCTGCTCGATGATCTCCTCCTTAAGATTCCAGGGCAAGATGAGGACGTAGTCCGGCCTGGTCTCCGAAAGGTGCTCCGGGGCGTAGATCGGGATCCGGGTTCCGGGCAGATAGCGACCCTGCTTGTGGGGGCTCCGATCCACGGTGTAGTCGATGAAGTCGGTTCCCACGCCGCAATAGTTGAGCAGCGTATTGCCTTTGGCCGGGGCACCATAGCCGGCGATCGACTTGCCTTCGTTCTTGAGGCGGACGAGAAAGCTCAGCAGCTTGCGCTTGGTCTTTCTTACCTGTTCGCCAAAGCTCAGATAGTGGTCGAGATCATCGAACCCCGCCGCCCGCTCCCGGTCCAGAAGCTCGGTGACACGCGGTTCCACCGGCTTGGACTCGTCCTCCGTATGGCGGGCGTAGATACGGATGGAGCCGCCGTGGGTGGGAAGCTCTTCGACGTCGAACAGGGTCAGGCCGCGAACTCTGAAGACATCGAGCACGGTACGAAGAGAAAAGTAGGAGAAATGCTCGTGGTAGATGGTGTCGAACTGGTTCTCTACCATCAAGCGCATCAGGTGGGGAAACTCCATGGTGACGACACCACCGGGCTTGAGCGCGATCTTGAGTCCCTCGACAAAGTCATTGAGACCCGGGACGTGCGCCAGCACGTTGTTACCGAGGAGGAGATCGGCCTGTAGCCCCTCGGCCACCAGCTGCTTGGCCGTCTTGGTGTTGAAGAACTTGACCAGCGTCCGGATGCCACGTTCCTGGGCCGCCTGCGCCACGTTGCCGGCCGGCTCGATCCCCAGCACCGGGATGCCGCGTTGCTGGAAATAGTGGAGGAGATAGCCGTCGTTGCTGGCAATCTCGACGATCTGGCTCTCCTGGTCGAAGCCAAAGCGCTCCGCCATCGCCGCCACATAGCCCTCGGCGTGTCGCAGCCAGGAGGTGGAGTAGGAAGAGAAATAGGCGTAGTCGCTGAAGATGGCCTCGGGACTCTCGGTCTCCGGTAGCTGCACCAGCAGACAGTGCTCGCAGACCCATACGTGGAGGGGGAAAAAGGGCTCCCGCCGCTGTAGAGCCTCGGGCTCGACATAGGAATTGGCCAGGGG
>JBAUDS010000213.1:0-2668 GCA_049678185.1 Thermoanaerobaculia bacterium | reverse complement strand
TAGAGACGTGGTCCGTGCTCGGGCTGCACGACCAGCAGGTCCAGATCTCCATCGTTGTCGAGATCCGCGGAGACAACATCGGTGGTTGTGCTCGGCTCGCCGGCCAAACCCAGCTCCCCTGCTCGCTCCGTCCAACGACCATCGCCGTTGTTTTGGAGATAGACATCCCGACCCGTCCGCGCTCCGAAAATATCCAAGTCCCCGTCGTGGTCGACATCCAGAGGATACAGACGCAGCAGCCGGTTGGCCCCATTGCCCCTCATGGCTTGTATCGCTTCACCGTAGGTGCCATCGGCGCGACCGGCGTGGAAGATAACCCCACCTTCGCCATCTGCAGTGATGAGATCTGGAAGCTCGTCTTGGTCGAAATCGAAGGAGACGGCCGGTTCCTTCACCCTGGTCGCCAACGGTATGGACTGAAAACCAAACCGCCCATTCTGGAGCTCGAGACGAAAAAGGCTGCCGTCCCGTGCGGAGACGAGCGTCGCGTCGTCCGGGCTCGGGGACCAGACCAGACCGGAGACTGGGGACACTCCTTCAAGGCCAGTCTCTGCCGTAGCATCGTGAAAAGCCACGTCGATGTCACCACCGCCTTGAATGCTCTTGGGAAGCGGCGGGTCGAAATCGAGCTGCGGGAATAGATTCCCGCCTTGGATCGGTCCGGTCAGCTCGACCCTGCCGAGCTGATAGAGATCGGTTGGTCGCAGCAGGTTGCCGATCACCATGGCGGGCGGACGAGCCGCCTCTACATCACCTGACTTCAAGTGATCTCGGATCTGCTCAGCATATTCGGTTAGAGCACCGTCGAACCCTTGGAGCCGATCTTCTATAGCGTCGAGTGCGTCGGATGTCACAAACGGGTCCTTGGCCTGCGCCGAAACGGTCAGCAGCTCCACCATCAGCACCAGATTGTCAGGTGCCTGGTTGAGGGCAGCCTCGAGGAAGGGAATCGCCTCAGTGAAACTCTTGTCGAAAGCAAGTCCCTGAGCTCGAAGATAGTAGGGACGGGGATCGTGGGGTCGAACCGGTGCGAAGTGATCAAGAACCTCCAGCCAAGCGGCTCGATCCTCCGGACCTCGCTCCAGGATCCGGGCCAAGGCGTAGAGCATCTGCGGATTGTCCGGGTCCAGTTGGCGAGCGCGCGCTATCTGCTCAAGCGCGTCATTGCGGCGATCGAGCAGGAAATAGCAGACCGCCAGGTTGATCGGCGGCAGGATATTGTCAGGCAAGATCCGCGCCAGGTCACGGAGAAGTGGTTCCGCATGCCCGCAGCTGCCCTCCTCCATCTCCGCCGCCGCAAGACTACGCAAACGGGCCGCCTCACGCAGTGCCGATTCATCGGTCTCGATAGCGAGGACCTGCGGCATGCGCGCTGCGCCACCCTCGATCAGCGCCGCAGAGACAACTGCAAGCAAGACCCCCGTGACGAGATACTTCATCGAGTGGGACCTAGAGATCCGGGTCGTCATCGACGGCATTTCACCTTACACCGGCCCTCGATCCGGTTCTGCCCTGGTACACGCGAATGCGGTAATTGGCGGGCACGCCCTCCAGGAGCTGCCGCCCGCCCCCGGGCCACGCGATCTCAACGTCAACGCCTGTGGACTCGCCGAGCCCGAATTCCGCCGACGGTGTGTTCGTACCGAGGTAGCCTTCGCCCCCAGTCACGGCTCGCCAGACGTAAAGGTGCTCCCCATCGCGGACAGTGAGCTGCGCCCCTATGGCATCGCGATTACCTCGCTGTGCTGGGTCTCCAACCAACTCGATGCTTAGCCAATGATTCTCCTTCGGAGCGCCGTCGTTCCGAAACAGGTGTGCGTGCGAATGGAAGGTGGTCACCGCCAGATCCAGATCGCCATCCAGATCGTAGTCGAGCAGAGCGAGGCTGCGAGAATTCACGTTCCCAAGCTCCGCGCCGCAGGGCTCGACCCGTTCGACGGGCAACCCATCATCGTTGAGAAGAAGGACATTCTGCTCCCGGGCATTGTTGTATGGAATCATCTGCCCCGGCATAGTCGGGTGTGCTCGGAAGCGCAACGAAGTGAGGTAATCCGTAAACCCGGTGGCGACGAAGAGATCGTCGTCTCCGTCATTGTCGGCGTCGAGGAATAGAGCTGCCCATGACCAGCCGGTGTCGTGCTTCGCCAGCCGTGGGTCCGGGCTTCGACGGTAGACGACTACACTGTCCTTCACCTCGGAGAGAAACAGGGAATTGGTTTCGCTCATTCCGACCAGGAGTGGGTCCATGTCCCAGATGTTGGTGACAAAGATATCTGGAAGGCGGTCGTGGTTGAGGTCGCTGAAGGCAACGTTCATGCCGTGAAATGGGTCGTCGCTACCGGTGGCTTCTCCCGCCGACTGGAAGGTCCCGTCACCGTTGTTGATAAAGAGGTCGTTGCGACCGAAGTCGTTGGCCACATAGATGTCCTGATCGCCATCCCCATCGGTATCTACATGTGAGATGGCCTGTGTCCAACCGGTGTCACCAACACCGGCGGTCTCTTCGACCTCCTCGAATCTGAAGTTCCCCACATTTCGGTAGAGCCGGTTGGGCATCGCGTTCTGCGCATCCAGAAACTTCCAGGGAGACTCAAACTCGAGGTAGTTGCCGAAGTTGCCCAGGTAGATGTCGAGTAGGCCGTCGCCGTTGTAATCGAAGGCAATAGCG
>JBAUDS010000212.1:0-5951 GCA_049678185.1 Thermoanaerobaculia bacterium | reverse complement strand
ACGGACGCCGAAGAGAGCCGACACGAACGCGACATCGATCCGCAGGAGACCCAGGAGTGGAAAGATGCGCTCGAGGAGGTGGTCGAGCGTGACGGTCCCGAGCGGGCCCACTATCTGATCGAGTCGCTGGTCGAGAAAGCGCGGCGCTCAGGGGCCTATCTGCCCTACAACGCCACCACCGCCTACATCAACACCATCCCGCCACACAAGGAAGAGCCACGGCGCGGCGACCCGGCACTGGAGCGCCGGATCAAGTCGATCATTCGCTGGAATGCCCTGGCGATGGTGGTCAAGGCCAACCGCGACGGTAGGAATCTGGGCGGCCACATCGCCACCTATCAGTCGGCGGCCAACCTGCTCGAGGTCGGCTTCAATCACTTCTTCCACGCCCCGAGCGACGAGCACGGTGGCGATCTGGTGATGATCCAGGGGCACAGCTCACCGGGGATCTATGCCCGCGCCTTTCTCGAGGGCCGGCTGACCGAGGAGCAACTGTCGCTCTTCCGCCAGGAGGTGGACAAGAAGGGAATCTCCTCCTACCCCCACCCCTGGCTGATGCCCGACTTCTGGCAGTTCCCGACGGTGTCGATGGGGCTGACCTCGATCATGGCCATCTACCAGGCCCGATTCATGAAGTATTTGCAGAACCGGGGCCTCATCGAGAACGACGATCGCAAGGTCTGGGCCTTCCTGGGTGACGGCGAGATGGACGAGCCCGAATCGTTGGGGGCCATCTCGCTGGGTTCGCGCGAAAAACTGGACAATCTCATCTTTGTCATCAACTGCAATCTGCAGCGGCTCGACGGTCCGGTGCGGGGCAACGGCAAGATCATCCAGGAGCTCGAAGCAGTCTTCCGTGGAGCCGGTTGGAACGTCATCAAGGTGATCTGGGGCTCCAACTGGGATCGGTTGTTGGCCCGGGACCAGAAGGGACTGCTCCGTCGTCGCATGGAAGAGGCGGTGGACGGCGACTACCAGGCCTACGCCGCCAGCGACGGTGCCTTTGTCCGCCGGCACTTCTTTGGCAAGTACCCCGAGCTCGAAGAGATGGTGGCCGACATGTCGGACAAGGATCTGTGGCGTCTGAAGCGCGGCGGTCACGATCCGCAGAAGGTCTATGCCGCCTACGCCGCGGCGGTGAAGCACACCGGTCAGCCCACCGTCATCCTGGCCAAGACGGTCAAGGGCTACGGCATGGGCGAGGCGGGCGAGGGGCAGAACATCACCCACCAGCAGAAGAAGATGGGTGAGGAGGCGCTGCTCCAGTTCCGCGACCGCTTCAACATCCCCGTTGCCGAGGACCGGATCGAAGAGCTCCCCTTCTACAAGCCGGCCGACGACAGCGCGGTTTCGCGCTATCTCCACGAGCGGCGGGAGGCACTGGGCGGGTATCTGCCCGCCCGTCGCACCGAGGCACCGGCGCTCGAGGTGCCGGAGCTGTCGACCTTCAGCGCGGTGCTCGAAGGCAGTGGCGACCGCGAGGTGTCGACCACCATGGCCTTTGTGCGGCTGCTCATGGCGCTCACCCGCGACCAGCAGATCAAGGAGCACATCGTCCCCATCGTCGCTGACGAGGCCCGCACCTTTGGCATGGAGGGGATGTTCCGGCAGGTTGGGATCTACGCCCCCGCCGGCCAGCTCTACACCCCCGAGGACGCCGACCAGCTGGCCTACTACCGGGAAGAGAAGCACGGCCAGATTCTCCAGGAGGGCCTCTCCGAGGCCGGATCGCTCTCCTCGTGGATCGCCGCCGGCACCTCCTACGCCAACTACGGCATCAACATGGTGCCCTTCTTTATCTTCTACTCGATGTTCGGTTTCCAGCGGGTGGGGGATCTCATCTGGGCCGGTGGTGATATGCAGGCACGCGGGTTTCTCATCGGCGCCACCTCGGGGCGCACAACGCTCAACGGCGAAGGTCTCCAACACCAGGACGGCCACAGCCACCTGCTCTCCTCGACAGTGCCCAACTGCGTCTCCTACGACCCGACCTACGGCTACGAGCTGGCGGTGATCATCCACGACGGCCTGCGCCGGATGTACGCCGACAACGAGAACCTCTTCTACTACATCACCGTGCTCAACGAGAACTACGCCCACCCGCCGATGCCCAAGGGCGTGGAGGAGGGGATCCGCAAGGGAATGTACCTGCTCCAGGAGGCGAAGGCGCCGAAGGCCAAGACCAAGGGCAAGGCCAAGGGTAAGAAAACCCCGCGGGTACAGCTCCTGGGCTCGGGATCGATCCTGCGCGAAGTGCTGGCGGCCGCCGAGCTGCTCGAGCAGGACTTCGGTGTTGCGGCCGACGTCTGGAGCGTCCCCAGCTTTACCGAGCTCCGCCGTCACGGCATCGAGACCGAGCGCTGGAATCGTCTGCACCCGACAGAGAAACCCCGCACGAGCTATGTGGAGGATTGCCTGGCAAAACGCCCGGGACCGGTCATCGCCTCCACCGACTACATGCGCGCTTTCGCCGATCAGATCCGGCCGTTCATCCCCGGCCGCTATGTCACCCTGGGTACCGACGGCTATGGTCGTAGCGACTTGAGAGGGCGGCTGCGAAGCTTTTTCGAGGTCGACCGCAACCACGTGACAGTAGCGGCGCTAAAGGCGCTCGCCGACGAAGGAGAAGTCCCGGCCGAAACCGTAGCCAAAGCCATCAAGAGCTACGAGATCGAAACCGAAAGGAAGGAGCCATGGAAGGTCTGACTCCAGCGGTCGAAGCGGCCGGCCTCCGTGCCGGCCGGGGAGGGGGCCATCCCTGATGGCGACGGTCGAACAGATCCGGGTCCCCGACCTCGGCGACATAGAAACAGTAGACGTGGTCGAAGTACTGGTCACCGCCGGCGACCAGGTATCCAAGGAAGACCCCCTCATCACCCTCGAGAGCGAAAAGGCCTCGATGGACGTCCCCTCGCCCCTGGCCGGAAAGATAGTCGACATCAAGGTCAAGGCCGGGGACCAGGTAGCCGCTGGCGACCCCATCCTCACCCTGGAGGTCACCGAATCCACCGACGACGTGGATGCAGAAGCCGCCGACAAAACGAACCTGCCTGTGGACCACCACCAAACGAAGCGGCCGGCCACCGTGCCGGCCGAAGAAACGCAGCCCGACAAGAGCACAGTGGACCACCGACCAACGAAGAGGCCAGCCACCGTGGCGGCCGAGATCCCACCCAACGACAGCACCACCTTCACCAACGCCTACGCCAGCCCAGCAATCCGCCGCTACGCCCGCGAGCTCGGGGTCGATCTGGCCCGGCTCCAGGGCACGGGCCGCAAAGGCCGCATCCTCAGAGAGGACGTCCAGGCCTTTGTCAAAAAGGCGCTGACCACCGGGGCGGCCGCCGCTCCCGGAGCCCCGGCTCTACCGGCGATGCCGGTCATCGACTTCTCCAAGTTCGGCCCGATCGAGCGCCAGCCACTCTCCCGCATCCAAAAGATCTCGGTCCGCAACCTCCACCGCAGCTGGCTGCATGTTCCCCACGTCACCCAGCACGACGAGGCGGACATCACCGACATGGAGGCCTTCCGCAAGTCGAACGCCGACAAAGCCAAGGCGCGCGGATTCAAGCTCACCCCCCTGGCCTTCATCATGAAGGCGGCGGTGGCGGCGCTCGAAGAGTTTCCGCGGCTCAACTCCTCGCTCGACCCCGACGGCGAGAGCGTGATTCTCAAGCGCTACTACCACCTGGGGGTGGCGGTCGACACCAAGGACGGCCTGGTGGTGCCGGTGATCCGCGATGTCGACAAGAAGGGTGTCTTCGATCTCGCCCAGGAGCTGGGCGAGGTGAGCGTCCGGGCTCGCGAGGGCAAGCTCTCGCTCGACGAGATCCGCGGCGCGTCTTTCACCATCACCAGCCTGGGTGGAATCGGCGGCACCGCCTTCACCCCCATCGTCAACGCCCCCGAGGTGGCGATCCTCGGCGTCTCCCGCTCGCAGCAGAAGCCGGTGTGGGACGGGCGCAAGTTCGTGCCCCGCCTGACCCTGCCCATCTCGCTCTCCTACGATCACCGGGTCGTCGACGGCGCCATGGCCGTACGCTTCACCACCTACCTCTGCTCGGTCCTCGCCGACCTGAGAAAGATGGTCCTATGACCCAGACCATCGAAATCCGCATCCCCGACATCGGCGACGCCGAGGACGTCCAGGTAGTCGAAATCCTCGTCGCCCCCGGCGATCAGGTAGCCGCCGAGGACGGCCTCATCACGCTGGAAAGCGAAAAGGCCTCGATGGACGTCCCTTCTACGACGGCCGGCAAGGTCCTCGAAATCCACCTCGAGGTAGGCGCCAAGGTCGAAGAGGGAGACCTAATCCTCACCCTGGAAGCAACTGAATCCAATGTAGCGGAGAGCACTGTGCCCTCCCTTGACGAAACGAAGCGGCCGGCCACCGTGCCGGCCGAACCGACGGAGACCCCGCAACCGACAAGCCCCGAGCCATCGCCACCCCAAGCCCCCAAGCCCCCAGGCCCTCAAGCCCACTCCTCCGACCTCCACGCCGAAGTCCTGGTCCTGGGCGCCGGCCCAGGCGGCTACACCGCCGCCTTCCGCGCCGCCGACCTCGGCCAGAAGGTCGTCCTGGTAGAGCGCCACGCCCGCCTCGGCGGTGTCTGTCTCAACGTCGGCTGCATCCCCTCCAAGGCGCTCCTCCACGTCGGCCGTGTGATGGAGGAGGCCGCCGATCTCGAGAAACAGGGAGTCGCCTATGGCCCCCCCAAGATCGACCTCGGCAAGATCCGCGGCTTCAAGGATGGGGTTGTCGATCGGCTCACCAAGGGTCTGGTGGGTCTGGCCAAACAGCGCCAGGTCGAGGTCGTCGCCGGCACCGGCCGCTTCACCTCCGACCGCACTCTTGCAGTAGAAACCGCCGACGGCGACAAGACCATCTCCTTCGACCACGCCATCATCGCCGCCGGCTCGCGGGTGATCCGGATCCCCGGCATCCCCTGGGACGACCCGCGGGTGATGGACTCGACCGGGGCGCTCGAGCTCCAGGACATCCCCAAGCGGCTGCTCCTGATCGGCGGCGGCAATATCGGTCTCGAGATGGCCATGGTCTACGGTGCCCTGGGCTCGGAGCTGACCATCGTCGAGATGCTCGACGGGCTCATCCCCGGCTGCGACCGGGATCTGGTCAAGCCGCTGGAGCGACGGCTCAAACGGCGTTACAAGGCCAAGATCTACCTCGAGACCAAGGTCGCCAAGATCGAGCCCCAGAAGCGGGCGCTCGAGGTCTACTTCGAGGGTGACAAGGCGCCCGAGCCGGCACACTTCGATCGCGTGCTGGTGTCGGTCGGCCGCCGTCCCAACGGCGATCTCATCGCCGCCGACCAGGCCGGCGTCGAGGTCGACGACCGCGGCTTCATCCGCGTCGACAACCGGCAACGCACCAACGTTCCCCACATCCTTGCCATCGGCGATGTCACCGGACACCCGATGCTGGCCCACCGCGCTACCCATCAGGGGAAGGTCGCGGCCGAGGTGGCGGCCGGACTCAAGAGCGCCTTCGATGCCCGGGTTATCCCGTCGGTGACCTACACCGATCCCGAGATCGCCTGGGTGGGGCTGACCGAGACCGAGGCGACGGCCAAGGGTGTGGCCTACGGAAAGGGGGCCTTCCCCTGGTCCGCCTCCGGCCGCTCGCTGGGGATGGGGCGCTCGGACGGTCTGACCAAGATCCTCTTCGACCCCGGCTCCAACCGGGTGCTGGGCGCCGGTATCGTCGGCCCCAACGCCGGTGACCTCATCGCCGAGCTGGCGCTGGCCATCGAGATGGATACCGAGGCCGCCGACCTGGCGCTGACCATCCACCCACACCCGACCCTGTCCGAGACCGTGGCCCTGGCCGCCGAGGCCTACGAAGGCACCATCACCGATCTCTATCTGCCAAAGAATAAGTAGGGGGTAGCGATCGAGCCGCTAGAGCTCGAACTTGGCGTAGCCCGCAAAAG
>JBAUDS010000211.1:0-2043 GCA_049678185.1 Thermoanaerobaculia bacterium | reverse complement strand
TGCCGGTTGCGCAGCATCCGGCGCGGGCTCGCTTTGACCTTGTGCTGCGGCCCGACGTTGGCGGCAAAGGCGACCAGGTCGTGATCCAGGAACGGAAACCGGGCTTCGATCGAGGCCGCCATTCCGAGCCGGTCGTTGCGGTGCATCAGGGTCCGCAGGTGATAGCTGAGGAGCTCGAGGCACATCGGGTCGACGGCGGCTCCTCCGCATATCGTCTCGATCGACTGCCTGTCGGACCAGCGCTCCAGGCGCGACAGCATTTCCCGGCCCGGGTTGCTCTCTGCCGGCGTGTGTCGCACGCCGGGAAACCACCCGAAGCGCTGGGCGAGGACGCTCCGCCGCGCCGAGGCGTAGCCCAGAAAGGCCTCATCAGATCCCTCACCGCTCAGGATCGCCTTTACCCCGTGCCGCTCCACCAGCTTGGCGACCGCCAGAAACGGCACCGAGTTGGGATGGTAGGAGATGGGCGCCTCGTAGTGCAGAACGGTCTCGGGAATCAGCGACAGAAACGCCTCGTCATCCACCGGGACGGTATGGAGATCGAGCTTGAAGTAGCGGGCCAGCCGCTCGGCCGCGTCGCGCTCACTCTTGCGTCCGACGACGTCGGCGTGGAACAACACCAGATCTGGCTTGTGGCGCACCGCCATCGCGGTGATGAGGGAGGAGTCGAGCCCACCGCTCGCCAGACAGCCGACCTCGACGTCGGCGATCAGGTGCTTCTCGATCGACTGATGGAGAGTCGCGTCGAGCCGCCTCACCATCGCCCGCGGTCCGGCCGCCTCGAGCTCAGCCGCGAGCTCGGGATCGTGGAAATCGGGAATCGAGAAGAAGGGCTCGCGGGTGATCCGCCTGTTGCCGTCGACCTCCAGCCAATGCCCGCTCTCGAGCGACCGGACGCCGGCAAAGAGGGTCTCGCCCTGGGTCGCCGGGTCGGCACCCGCAAGGTAGGCGGCCACAGCGTAGGGGGCGGCCGTGAGTTCGAGACAATGGCGCAACGGCCTGACCTCGGACGCGAAACAGAAGGAACCCTCCGCCATCGCGTATACCAGCGGCTTGATGCCAAAGCGGTCGCGCGCCAGTAGAAGCCGGTCCTCGACCGTGTCGTAGAGCGCGAAGGCGAACATGCCCTCCAGACGCGGGAGGAAGCGCGTGCCCTCGTGGAGAAGACCCTGGAGCAGAACCTCGGTGTCCGATTCGGTGCGGAAGCTCCGCCCCGCCCTTTCGAGCTCGGAGCGCAGAGAGCGGAAGTTGTAGATCTCGCCGTTGTAGAGCAGGCAGTGGCGGCGCGTCTCGTCCCACATCGGCTGATTGGCTCGCTCGTGCAGGTCGAGCAGGGCGAGACGGGTGTGGGCGAAAGCGGCCTTGCCCGTGCGGGTGTGTGCCGCCGCGTCGGGACCACGATGTCGCAGGTCCCGCGCCGCGGCGGCGAGAGCCCCGTCATCCGGCAGCAGCCGCTCGTCGGAGGTCAGAACACCGAAGATCCCACACATGGAATTTGTAGCCTACCTCCCCAAAGAGAAATCGGGCTGCTCGAGGCTAAAGCTCGCGCAACGCTGTGGCCACCGGTAGGCGGGCGGCGCGGATGGCCGGGAAGAGACCTCCTACCAGACCGATCATGAGCGCGTAGACGATCCCCTGTACCAACAGGCTGGGGGTGACGTCGAAGGCGAAGGTCACCTGGCTAAAGCTCGACCAGTTCATGGTGGCGGCGCGAAAGCCGTCGAAGGCGAACCAGGCCAGCCCGCCGCCGATGGCGCCGCCGACCAGTGCCAGCACCAGCGACTCCAGCAACACCGAGATCACCACCGGCCCGCCACTAAATCCGAGAGCGCGCAGCGTGGCGATCTCCCGCGTGCGCGCAGAGACCGCCGTGTACATTGTGTTGAGCGCCCCGAACAGGGCACCCAAGCCCATTATGACGGCGACGATGGTGCCCAGACCGGTGATGAGATTGGTCAGCATCGCCGACTGCGAAGAGTAGTACTCGTCCTCGTGGAGCACCTTGACGTTGAGGCGTGGGTCGGTGGTGAGGCTGTCCTTGAA
>JBAUDS010000210.1:0-2325 GCA_049678185.1 Thermoanaerobaculia bacterium | reverse complement strand
GTATAGACCTATGCGATGGATAACATGTCAGTTGTATGTTATATAGTGGTCTGTGTACATTCGCAAGACGGTCAAGAAATACAAAGACAAAACCTACACTAACTACCTGCTGGTCGAGAGCATCATGACCGAGAAGGGCCCCCGGCAGAGAGCGCTCTGCTCGTTGGGGGACCTGGGTCCCCGACCCCGGGAAGAATGGATCGCTCTGGCCCACAAGATCCAGGACGCCCTCTCGGGCCAGGCCTCGCTTTTAGACTCGGAGCCGGATGGAGAAGTTCGGGCCATCGCTGAGAAAGTGCGGGCTCGGGGTCAGAGGTCGGCCGGAGGCAGTGTTTCCATTCAGGTCGATCAGGTCCGGACCGGGAAGCTGCGTCTGCTGGGTCCCCTGCAGGTGGCCCGCCATTTCTATGCCCAACTCGATTTGGATCGGATTCTGGCCGAGGCGAAACTGTCCCGTCGAGCGCGCCAACTGACGGAAGTGATGGTGCTCGGTCGTTTGATCTGTCCGTCTTCAGAGCGCGCGACGGCCGACTGGGTCTCTCGAACGGCGTTGGTGGACTTACTGGAGGCGGATCTGGAGTCGCTTCATGAAAGCTCGCTGTATCGAAATATGGACCGGCTTTATGGCCGGCGGGAGGCGATTGAACGGGCTCTGGCCGAACGGGAGAAGAGCTTGTTTGAACTCGAAGAGACCATCTTTATGTACGATCTGACCTCGACCTATTTTGAGGGCCAGTGTGCGAAGAACCCGGCCGCCCAGCGAGGCTACTCGCGCGATCATCGTTTTGATGCCAGGCAGGTCGTGATCGGACTGGTGGTGGACCGGGAGGGGTTTCCCAAAGCCCACGAAGTGTTCGACGGTAACCGCCCTGACTCGACCACGGTTCCAGACATGCTCAAGGTACTGGAGAAGCGAGTGGGAGCGCAGCGTCAGGCGCTGGTGGTGGTGGACCGCGGCATGAGCGGTGCCGAAAACCTGGAGCAAATCCGCCAACACGGCTATGACTACCTGGTGGCGGTGTCGGCCGGCCGGCGAGACGAGTACCTGGATCAGATGGAGGCAGAATCGGGGTGGACCGAGGTGGTGCGAACGCCCTCGCCCAACAATGCTTTTCAGAAGAAGACGAAGATTCAAGTCCGTTCGGTGGGCGACGGTCAAGAGCACTTGATCCTCTGCTTCAGTGAACCCCGTCAGGCCAAAGACCGCGCCATTCGAGAAAAGCAGGAAGGGCGTTTTCTCGAAGACGTCAACAAGCTCCGCCGACGCATTGCTCGGGGGCAGCTCAAAGACGCAAAGAAAATCCACCAGTCGATCGGTCGGCTCAAGGAGCGCTACTCGCGAGTGGCCCGCTACTACGTCCTGGAATATACGAGTCGGAACGGATTCTCCTGGCGTTTGGAGGGCGACAAAAGGCAGCGAGCGGCCCAGTTGGACGGCACCTATCTTCTGAAGACCAGCCGCCAGGGTTTGCAGGACCACGAGATCTGGCTGATCTATTCGCTTCTGACCCGCGTCGAGAACGCCTTTCGCTCACTGAAAACCCCTTTGGCGGAACGCCCCATTTTTCACCAGCTGCAGCGCCGAGCCGAAACACACATCTTTCTGTGCGTGCTGGCCCTGCATCTGCTGGTGGCCATCGAGAAGACCCTGCGGGATCGAGGCGTATATACCTCTTGGACCACGGTGCGCGACAGCGTCTCCACCCACCAGGTATGCAGTGTGACGCTGCCTGCCTCCAACGGCGATGTGCTGACGATTCGTAAACCCTCTACCCCCGAACCCGAGGTGCGACGACTCTACGATTTACTCGGGGTTCCCCACACTGTCATGAAGCCGATCAAGACCTGGAAACGTAGAACGACGAGCTGAAATAGTGACCAAAAAATATCCCGATCCTTTAGAATCAACACTTTGCGCCGAAAGGTGACGAAGTTGGGCTAGCTCGCGCCCGCCGTTATCTCGACAGGCAGGGCCGGCGAGATGTTACCTTGGTGATCACGGGAGGCCTACGACTTCCAGCTGATTTCGCCAAGGCAATGGCTTTGGGTGCCGACGCGGTTGCGGTGTCAAACGCCGCTATTCAGGCTATCGGGTGTCTGGGCATGCGTGCCTGCGAAACGAACAACTGTCCCGTTGGGATCGCCACCCAGAAGCCGGGCCTGCGGCAGAGGCTCGTGATCGATAGGTCAGCTGAGAAGCTGAACAACTTCTTCCGGGCGGCTACAGAACTCATGCAGGTGTTGGCGCGGGCCTGCGGCCATGATCACCTGAACCAATTCGCTATTGACGACTTGACCACTTGGAAACGCGAAATGGCGCATCTG
>JBAUDS010000209.1:0-6639 GCA_049678185.1 Thermoanaerobaculia bacterium | reverse complement strand
TCCGACATCTGTTACGTCAACAACTTCGAGGAGTCGCACCGGCCCAAGTTGCTCCAACCGCCGGCGGGTCGTGGCAGCGAGCTGCGCCGGGCGATGGAGCGTCTGGTCGACGAGCTCACCACCGCGTTGCAGACCGCCCTCGACAGCGAGGAGTATCAGACCCAGCGCCAGGTGCTGGAGGAGAAGTTCAACGAGCGCCAGACAAAGGCCCTGGCGGAGCTGGGTGAAGAAGCCGGCGAGCAGGGGCTTGCCTTCCTGCGCACCCCCGCCGGCATGGCTTTCGCCCCGGTGCAGGACGACGAGATCCTCTCACCCGAGGAGTTTCAGAAGCTTCCCGAGAAGGAGCGCGAAAAGGTCGAGAAGGAGATCGACACCTTAAAGGAGAAGCTGCAAAAGGTCCTGCTTCATTTTCCGCGCTGGCAGCGCGATGCTCGCGAGCGGCTGCGCAAGCTCAATCTGGAAGTGAGTCGTTTTGCTGTCCAGCCCCTGATTGACGAGCTGCGCGAACAATTTACCGGCCTCGACGACGTCCAGGTCTTCCTCGACGCCGTGGAGGACGATGTGCTCGAGAATGCCGGCCGCCTGGTGGGTGGCCAGGACCAGTCCCCGGCACAAGCACTCCTCAAGGCGTTGGGGGGTGGTCAGGAAGCCGAAAAGCCGTCGCTCGGCCGATATCGAGTCAACGTCCTGGTGGATCACAACGAGACCAAGGGCGCGCCGGTCGTCTACGAGGACAATCCCACCTATCAGAATCTCGTGGGCCGCGTGGAGCACATCGCCCAGATGGGGGCGCTGGTCACCGACTTCAATCTCATCAAGGCTGGAGCCCTCCACCGCGCCACGGGTGGCTATCTCTTGGTCAATGCGCTCAAGCTTCTGAGCCTTCCCTATGCCTATGACGGGCTCAAACGGGCCATGCAATCGAAGCAGATCAAGATCGAGTCCATTGGCGAAGCGCTGAGTCTCACCACCACCTACTCTCTCGAACCCGAGCCGGTAGGCCTCGAAGGCAAGATCGTCCTCCTCGGTGATTCCACCGTCTACTACCTGCTCTCCGCCTACGACCCGGAGTTTGGCGAGCTGTTCAAGGTGGCCGCCGACTTCGCCGGCCAGCTCGACTGGTCGTCCGAGAACCAGGGGCTATATGCGCGCCTCATCGCCAAGCTGGTGCGGGAAGATGATCTCAAGCCGCTCGACCGCGAAGCCGTGGGTAGGGTCATCGAGCACAGCGCCAGGATGCTCGAGGACTCGGAGAAGATCTCGCTGCTGATGAGTCGGATCTTCGACCTGTTGCGGGAGGCCGACTACTGGGCCGGCCAGGCGGGTCGTGACGTCGTCACCGCCGAGGACGTCCAGCGGGCCATCGACGCCGGGATCTTCAGGCTCGACCGCTATCGGGATCGGATTCAGGAGGAGATCGACCGCGGGACTCTGCTGCTGGACACCGCGGGTGCCAAGATCGGTCAGGTCAACGGGCTCTCGGTCTACGAGGTCGGCGACTTTGCTTTCGGCCGGCCCACCCGCATCACCGCCCGTGTCCGTCTGGGCAAGGGCGAGGTCATCGACATCGAGCGCGAGGTGGAGCTTTCGGGTCCGATCCACTCCAAGGGTGTCCTCATCCTGAGCGGTTTCCTCGGTGCCCGCTACGCTCCCGACGTACCGCTATCGCTCTCCGCCAGCCTGGTCTTCGAGCAGTCGTATGGCGGCGTCGACGGGGACAGCGCCTCCTCCACCGAGCTCTATGCCCTGCTCTCCGCCATCTCGGGAGTACCGATCAAGCAGACCTTCGCCGTCACCGGCTCGGTCAACCAGCGGGGCGAGGTGCAGGCCATCGGCGGCGCCAACGAAAAAATCGAAGGCTTCTTCGACGTCTGCATGGCCCGTGGCCTCGACGGCGAGCAGGGGGTGCTGATCCCCGCCTCCAACGTCAAGCACCTGATGCTGCGGGAGGACGTCGTCGATGCGGTTGCCCAGGGCAAGTTCCACATCTACGCGGTCGAGACCGTGGATCAGGGCATCGAGATCCTGACCGGGAGACGGGCGGGAGAGCGCGACGACGAGGGGGTCTACCCCGACGACAGCATCAACCGACTGGTCGAGGACCGGCTCATCGAGCTGGCCGTCAAGGCGCAGGAGTTCTCCGCACCACCCGAAAAAGAAGAGGAAGAGGAAGCGGAGACCGAGAAGAAGGGGAGCTGATCGACCTCGGCCCGGCACTCTCGACCGTATCCGGACTGCGAAAGCTAGAAAACGGGCCTCCCGACCTCGAGCCCTCGAAATAATCAGTGATTTCCTCAGAAATCGGTACGCGAGGCTCGCGCAGGCCCGAAATGAACTTACTTTGCGGGCTATACCTTCCCGATTGAACAGGAATTAGCTGGCCAAATTGGCCATCGAGCTCCGCGACGTCCCCGGCGTTGCTACTAGGGAATCGTTGTGTACCAAGAGTATGATCTATTGTATGCTCATGTCAGGAGTATGCCATGGCTTCGGAGCGAGTGACGATTACCCTACCGGAAGAGATGGTCCACGAGATCGACGGGCGGGAGCGCAACCGCAGCCGATTCGTGCAGAGGGCGGTCGCGCGCGAGCTCGACAGGCTCCGTCAGGAGGAGCTTCAGCGATCGCTCGACAACCCCCATACCGACATTGAGGTGGTGGCCGAGTCCGGCTTCTCCGAATGGGCGGATCAGGCGGCTGCCGGCGACCAGGAGCTGGTCGATGCTACAGCCGGCAAAGAGATCCGGTGGGATGCGGACCGCGGATGGCGCGAGGTAGACGAGTGAAACTGCAACGCGGCAGCCTGGTCCTGGTCGCACTCGATCCGGTGCTCGGCCATGAGCAACGTGGGATGCGGCCCTGCGTCGTCGTCAGTAGCCCGGCGGTCGTTTCGAATCAGAGGTATCCCCTGCTCGCGGTCATTCCGGTAACCGGGACGCCGGGAGAAGGCGCTCTCTACCCGGCTCTCGAGCCCGGAGCTTCTGGGCTTCGCAAGCGCTCCTGGGCCCTGATCGACCAGGTCCGAGCCATCGCCAAGAGACGTGTTCGCCAGATTTTCGGCCAGCTCCTGGCAGAAGAGCTGGCCCAGATCGACGAAGGGCTCAAGCTCTTCCTCGGGCTCACCTAGACCGTTTGCGTAGCCTTTGGCAATGTCTTTAGTTGTGCTATCATTGCTATCAGATTCGAGATTTTGATGGCACAGTTGATCGTCCGCAACCTGGAAGAAGAAGTCGTGCGCGAGCTGAAGCAACGAGCCGCGCGGCACGATCGCTCCGCCGAGGAAGAGCACCGAGAGATCCTGCGCAATGCTCTCAAGACGTCGCGTACACGTACTCCGCTCAAGGCACTACTGCTGGAAATTCCGAATGTCGGCCGAGATCGTGACTTCGAGCGGTCCCGGGATCGAGGCCGTCCTGTCGAGCTGTGAGCTATCTTCTCGACACGAACGTCGTCTCGGAACTCCGCAAAGGCGACCGCGCTGACTCCAACGTCCTCGCCTGGTTCTCCGGCCTGGCAGACGAAGAAATCCTGTTGAGTGTCCTAACCATCGGCGAGATTCGCCGGGGGATAGAGACCGTCCGACAGCGGGATCAGGACGGGGCAGCAGCCCTCGATGGCTGGCTGCACCGGGTGGTCGGACTGCACCGAGACCGCATCCTTCCGATCGACAAAGCGATCGCCGACGAATGGGGACGACTCAACGTCCCTGATCCGCTTCCGGTCGTCGACGGGCTCCTGGCCGCCACCGCCAAGATTCACGGGCTCACCCTCGCCACACGCAATGTCAAGGACATCGAGCGTACCGGTACGCGCTTCATCAATCCGTTCGTCTCCTCTCGGTAGCCTGCCGGCATGAGCACGGATCTGAGCACCGACCTGCCAGCGGCAATCGAGGATTTGAAGCGGCTGGTGGCTGCCAGTCAGCTGGAGCAGGAGGCGATCCGTCGGTTTCGTCAGCACTACGACCAGCTCCCCAAGGACACTCCCCTTACCCCCCGATCACTCCACCGGCTGCGCGAGGGCTCCGCGGCCTATCTCGACCTTCAAGCGAGGTTGGGGGAGCTCGCGGAGCGCTACGAGCCGCTGGCTGAGATGGACGACGAGCAGCTCACCGCGCTCGAAATCGACCCCTGGCAGCGCAGATCCGCGGTGATGGTCTCGCTTGCCGCCGCCCTCACCATCTACGACAACTACCTCTCGCTGCGCAGCATCCTGGAGGACGACCGGCTCAGGCAATTGGTCAACGACCCCGATGTGGGCTACGGCATCGAGGAGGACGAGCTCCGCCGCTTTGTCGAAAACCTCTACTCCACCGATACCCGGGCGCGGGTCCGCGCGCTGCTTACCTGGTACGAGACCGCGCCCGACCCCGAGACGGAAGACGAGCTCTTTCTGCGGTCTGCCATCGAGTCCAGCGTCTCCTATCGCTATGCGCGAGAGGTCACCCTGGAAGAGAAGGTCAGGCAACTTACCGAGCTCGCCCGCCAGCGGTTTGTCGACGCGTTGGACGATCTGGGCAAGAGCACCATTGGAACCTTGAGCAAGATCTTTGGCAACGGTGTGGGTCTGATCGAGACCCGCAAGGGGAAGCTCTGGCAGCGGCAGGATGTCGAGCGCCATCTGCTCGATCTGCTCCAACCCCTGGATCTACTGCTCGAAAAGACCCCCTTCCGGCTCACCGATCGCTTTATCCCGGGCCACTTTGGTCATGTCGCCATCTGGCTGGGGACCTACCAGGAGCTCGACCGGTTGGGCATCTGGGAGCACGAGATCTTCGCCGAGGACCACTACAGGGCCTATCGCGAGATGGTGAGGACAGGGCACTCGGTGCTCGAAGCGCTGCGTACCGGGGTCGAGCTCAACACTCTGGAGGAGTTCCTCAACGTGGATGACCTGGCGGTCTTGCGACCGGTCTATCTCGACTCTGAGGAGATCCCCGAGACCCTGATTCGCGCCTTCCGTCAGATCGGCAAGGCGTACGATTTCAATTTCGAGGTGGAGACCACCGACAAGATCGTCTGCTCCGAGCTGCCCTACCACGTCTATCCGGGGATCGACTGGCAGACCGACCAGCAACTGGGCCGGTTCACCATCAGCCCGGATGATGTGGCCATCGAGGCGCTGCGTGATTCGGCGCCGTTGCAACTGGTCGCCTTCTACCACGACGGCCACCTCGTCGATGCTGCCGAGGATCTCGCGCTAATGCGCAAACTGATGCAACGACCCTCGGACCTGTCGGCCTGAAGGCGGATCCCCAAGGGCTCGAGAGTCCATGACCACTTCTACCGGCTCTCGAAAAACCCAACTATCAAGTGCCGAATTGCCCCAGCGCGCCCGGCACTTGAGCGGTTTTTGGTACTGAGATAGAGTTAGGCGGACAGGGACAATTCTCTTTGCTTTTTGCCCGATCCATCTGTTCGATGGGTCCGGTTAGCCTTTTTGGTGATGCTTGAACCATCAACTAATTTGAGGAGGAATTGATGAACGAAACTTCTGTTCTCGGCGAGATTACTGACTCGGTCAAATCGAACGCCACCATGCTGATGATCTTGGGGATCGTCACCTCGGTTCTCGGGGTGCTGGCAATGACGTCGCCGTGGTACGCAGGCGGTGTAGTCGCCACCATGATCGCTATTTTCCTGATCGCTGCGGGTATCGCCCGAACGATCTTCGCCTTCCAGGCCGGCTCCTTTGGCAAGGGAATCCTGGCCTTCGCCCTGGGGGCGCTCACTATCGTCGCCGGCATCTGGATGATGACCCGACCGCTCCTGACCATGCTGTCGCTGACTCTGCTGCTGATGGTCTATTTCCTGGTCGACGGCATCATGGAGATCGTCGCCGCCTTCAAGGCCAAGCCGATGGAGGGCTGGGGGTGGGTGCTTTTTGGCGGCATCGTCTCGGTGATCCTGGGCATCATCGTCTGGCGGAACCTCCCCGAAGCCGCTCTTTGGCTGGTTGGGGTTCTGGTCGGCATCAAGCTGATCTTTGCCGGCGCCGCCATGACCGCCATCGGCCTGACGGGCCGCAGGGCGATGAAGAAGGTGCAGAAGGCCGCTACCGCCTAGTTACACACGATTTGCAGTTGCCGGCAGTGTGGCCGGCTGTTCGAGGGCGGGGCTTGCCCCCGCCCTTTCCACGTCTACCGACCGGTCGTCGAACTTTCCTGCCATCAACGTGATCACCCCGCCCCCCGACCGGCACCACCAGCAGCAGAACCTGGACCGCCTCAATCCGGCGCCTGATAGTCGGTACCGAACATCTCGTTCGTTTCCTTGTAGTAGTCATCGATGACGTCCTTGAAGACGACCCGGCCATCCGTGATGTACTCGGAGAATCCAACTCGGTCCTTCGGATCAGCTGACTCCTTCTTGGTCACCGACGGTAGCGGCCAGATCTCCTCGTCATAGGCGGCCATGCGCGTGCGGATCGAGTCTTTGGTGACGTTGAAGACCATGTAGTCGACCGCCAGCTCGAACGGCCCGTCGTAAGTGGAGCGGACCTCCTTCTCGATTTGCGGCTTGGTGTCGAAGTCGTTGAAAACGTGATAGCCCACAGCCATGCGCGGTTTGATCTGGCTCATCACCTTGCCGAACATGGCGGGTGAGGTATGCACCTGGGTGGCAACATTCAGCGCATCTA